>CAZUGH010000010.1:0-26971 GCA_964619785.1 uncultured Lachnospiraceae bacterium
ATCTACCATACACATGGTGCATCTGAGGCATATGCAGATAGTAAGGCGGGAAAAGAGGAAGATTCGGTTGTGGGCACAGGAAATTTGTTATCGGAGGAATTGAAGAATCAATATGGTTATCAAGTGATTCATGATAAAACAAAATATGATTTAATCAATGGGAAAATAGATCGAAGTTTAGCCTACAATTATGCATTAAATGGTATTCGGAAAATATTACAGGAGAATCCTAAAATTCGTGTTGTGATTGATTTGCATCGAGATGGAGTGGCAGGAAAAAGAAAGGATGTAGTAGAAATTGATGGTAAAAAAACAGCCCAAATCATGTTCTTTAATGGGCTGAGTAGAGGGAAGAATGGGGAAATAGCATACTTGAAAAACCGAAATCGTACCGGAAATCTAGCATTCAGTCTTCAACTCAAATGTAAGGCGATGAATCGTTATCCGGGACTAACCAAACCAATTTATCTAAAAGGTTATCGCTATAATCTTCATATGAGGGAGCGAAGTCTGTTAATCGAGCTGGGAAACCAGAATAATACATGCGCAGAAATACATAATGTCATCAAGCCATTAGCCAAAATCATAGATGAAGTTCTGAATCCATCATGAGTCTAGTTGTTCAATAAAGGAATGAATGGTGGCAATCCGTTCTGGTGGAAGATTCTTGAGGTATTGATTGAAACGATAAAGTTCAGGAGCTTCCTCGGACTGCTCTGGATCTGATATTTCTTCAAAGAGCTGCGTTAATGTAATTCCTAATGCAGTTGTAATCTTATATAGAGTAGCAACTGTTGGATTTGTTGTACCACGTTCTAATTTGCCAATATAAGTAGAAGTTAGCTCAGAACGTTCAGCTAACATCTCCTGGCTCATGTCAAGGCTCGTTCGATATTGGCGTATTGTATTACCTAGAAGGGCAGGAAGTTCATCTGCTGAATAGTTTAAATTCATTGAAAACTCCTTTCAAAATCATCAAATTATACATATATTCACTTTAGTTAATTTAGAATGTTGTTTCAAGTAACTAAAGTTATGAAAGAAAACACAATATAAGTAACTATAGTTTCTGTTAAATGGAAGGAATTTCTAATATAGTTATTGGTATGGGTTGTTAGTATAAGTAAATATATAATGCTGGAATTATGCAGGGGAGGGCATATGAAACAACAGAAGAAAGATTACAGTATTGCAATTGGTTTACGGCTTCAGCAGATGCGAGAAAGTTTAGGAAAGAGTCAAGCTGAAGTGGCAGCTGTTTTGGGAGTGTCAATCGGACATTATCGTAAAATCGAGCTGGGTACATACAATATTTCAGTTCAACATATCTTGCGATTATACCAGGAGTATCAGATGGACCCCACGTTTTTACTTATTGGACAGTCTGTCCCATTTGACTTTATATCTAGCATTGTGAATTGCTCAAAGATTGAGAGAAATCAACGCATGATTATGGTCATCGAGTTTTGGGCAAATATACTCAAAGCTGACAAAGTACATGGTAGTCAGGAGGGAGTATATTGAAAAGAGTGTTAATACTAGAGAGCGCTTGGTGTGAGCAAGAGATATTATATCGCTTAGTGCGTAGAGCGTCATGTAAAACGGAAGTGTATCGATGTGATTGCATGGAAGCTGCACTTGATATGATTCAAACAGAACAGGTAGATTTGTTCGTTGTGGCAGTATCATTAGGTCAAGAAGATTACCGAATGACAGAAGGCTTGCGCTTTGGGAAAAAGATACGAGAACAGGAAGAATATTTTGATACGCCGATGATATTTATTGCGAAGGATAACAAATATGAGATGTATGCATATCGGCATTTACATTGTTATCAATATTTAGAGAGTCCATATGATCGGGAATATATGTATCAGAATCTAGTGGAAATCTTGAGTCATCAAGGAAAATATCCTGTTGAACCAACGATTGCACTTTCTTATCGTTCCGGGATGAGCATTTTCCACGAACGGGAAATCATGTATTTGGAATCAGTCAATGGTGATATTCTCGTTCATACATTGGACGACACGGTATCCGTGGCAGACGTTGCGATTAAACGACTGTTATCTTTATTAAATCCGAGTGTTTTCTTTCAATGTCATCGGTCCTTCATTGTCAATATCCATTATATTAAGAAGTTGAATCGTCAAAATAATACACTTGTCATGTTTCATTCAAAGGAAGCGGTACCGATTGGAAAGACATATAAAAACCAATTGGTTGCAAGGTTGAGACAATTCTAGTCATGTGATATAATTCATCCATAGTAGGAAGTTGAGGTGGATGATGAAAAAGATTTATTTAATTCGGCATGGAAGACAAGATGATGCGAGGTGTAATGTAAATGTACCGCTTAGTGAAGCTGGACACAAACAAGCAATTTTGTTAGGACAACGGATGATAAACTATGGAATTGACAAGTTGTATTCGAGTCATTTGATTCGGGCAGTGGAAACAGCTAGAGAGATGAATCAATACTTGAACGTGCCATATGAAGAAGTGGATGGTATAGAAGAAATTGATTTTGGCGATATGACAGGACGGACAGCAGAGGATGTTAAGGCACATTTCACGGAATTTGCTATGGAGCGTAATACGTGGGAGACGGATTTGGCATATCCCGGTGGAGAGAATGGCGCAGATGTTATCAAGAGAGCATATCCTATGTTGATGAATATACTTTCGGGCTCAGAAACATCCATTGCCATCGTTACGCATGGTGGAGTCATACGAGCTTTGGTTGCTCATGTGTTAGGAAAAGATTTGCGATATAAGCTACAATTTGCAAAAGGATTAGAAAACTGTAGTATAACAGAGCTATTGTGGGATGAAGAAAATAATCGCTTCTATCTAGAACGATTAAACGACTATGCGCACCTAGAATCTTACCAAGAATTGTTACGTTCAAATGGGAATATGATACAATTATAACTGGCACCATAAAAAATACCAAAACTGGCAGTTTCAATACTGCCAGTTTTTTGCTATGATTCAGCCATAAATAAATACGAAGGATGTGGCTGATATGAGTAATGAAACAGTAAGACAGAAAACAAAGGTGAATGATAAGGTAATAGAGTTGGCGATGACAGCATTGTTTATTGCACTCACATATGTGGCAACCGCGTTTATAAATATTCGCTTGCCGATTGCAGCGAATGGTGGACTTGTTCATTTAGGAAATGTTCCATTGTTTATCGCAGCTGCATTTTTCTCAAAGAAGACAGCCGCACTTGCTGGTGGAATTGGGATGGGAATGTTTGATTTGCTAAGCGGCTGGACAGCGTGGGCACCATTTACCCTTGTGATAGTAGCAACGATTGGATTTGTATTTGCACTTGTAATCAATAAGAAGCCAACCTTTCTTAAACTTTTGCTAGCTGTTGTGTTGGCATGCATGATCAAAGTGGCAGGGTACTACATCGCAGAAGTTATCTTGTATGGCAACTGGGTGGCACCGGCAACATCGATACCAGGTAATATTGTACAGATTGCAGTGGCTGGGATTATTGCTATACCAATTATCCAAGGAGGAAAGATTGCAAGATTTTTCTGATGAAAAATCTTGCAATCGTAAGTTTGTGATGGTGCACAAACTTTTATATGTATGAACAGAAATCGTTACACGAATTTCTGTTCATACTGCCTACGCAAAAATGCTTCGGCAAAGGAGGAAAGATATGTATAAGATGATGACGCCAGGACCGACGATGGTCTCTGAAAATGTAAGGATGGCAAGGAGTCAAGTTACTGGTAATCCAGATGTGGATACGGATTTTTGCGAGATGTATCATCAGTTGTGCGGCGAGATTGGCACCTTACTTCATACGAAGAATGAAATCTATATTCTTGGTGGAGAGGGAATATTAGCACTAGAGGCTGCCTGTGCTTCGTTGACTGAACCAGGTGATAAGGTCCTTGTGATTGATAATGGTATTTTCGGAAAAGGGTTTGCTGATTTTGTGAAAATATATGGTGGTGAGCCTATTTTGTATTCGGTTGATTATCACAATCCCGTAGACATAGAAGCTCTTGCTTCTTATCTTGAAGGTAACCATGACTTTAAATATGCAACAGTGGTGCATTGTGATACACCAAGTGGTGTTTTGAATGATATTAGTCAGATTTGTCCAATTCTAAAACAATATGGCATATTGACTGTAGTTGATTCAGTCGCTGCGATGTTTGGAGAAGAGGTAAATATCGATGAATGGCAGATTGATATCATATGTGGAGGTTCGCAGAAAGCACTATCGGCTCCTCCTGGCTTGGCATTTGTATCAGTAAGCGAGGATGCGATGAAAGCGATGCTTTGCCGAAAGGTACCAATTGCTTCATTTTACTGTAATTTGCTAACGTTTCGAACCTATTACGAAGATAAGTGGTTTCCCTATACGATGCCAATCAGCGACATCATGGGCATGAGAGCAGCGGTTGAAAATGTTGCAAACGATACAAATCGGATTGCTAGACATCATAGAATCGCTTTGGCCACAAGAAAAGCACTAGTCGAGGCGGGATTATCTCTATATTTGGGAAATGGCTTTGCAAGCACTGTTACGGTTGTCAATGTACCAGAAGGGATGACAGATACACAGATTATTCAGAGGATGAAAGAACAACATAACATCTTGATTTCTGGATGTTTTGATGTGTTAGCGGGGAAGGTAATCCGTTTAGGACATATGGGAAACAATGCAAATATAGAAGATATGGCAGATACATTAGAAGCCCTAGAACAAACAGTAGCCTCATTCGGTATGAAAATAAAGAAATCCATGAAAGAAACCTTTTTAGAAAACTCCTTGTTGCCAAATGAAAAAAGTGATAAAATATAACAAGATGTGACTTCATAAGGTAAAGGGGTTGTTATCATGGTAGATAAGGTAGATATATATAACGAATGCTATGCATATCAAGGAAGACGAATCACTCTGCGTCAGGTAACGATGGACGATGCAGAGGATTTGTTGCGTTGTTATTCGGATGAAAAAGCGGTGAAGCGCTTCAATGATGATAATTGCCATGATGGCTTTCATTATACAACGATGAAAGAGATGCAGGATGCGATTGCATTTTGGCTGGAATCATATCAACAAAGGCAGTTTGTTCGCTGGACGATTGTGTTAAACGAGACACATCGTGCCATTGGAACAGTAGAGATGTTTGGTGATGACCATCATAAGGGTGTATTAAGACTAGACGTAAGAAGTAAATATGAAGAAGATAAACTGATACGTGATGTATTACGTATCGTGGATAATTTCTTCTATGATGTATTTGATGTGACTGAGATTTATACGAAATGCCGTGAGGTTGATGAGGTACGAATCGGTGCGTTGCGTCAATCTGGATATAAGCCATTCGATGAGAAATTTCATGGTTTTTCCGATTATTACATACGAAATTATTATTAAGGCAGCGAAAAGGAGATAGCAAAAGAAGATGAAACAGGAATTGATTATGGGCAATGCAGCGATTGCATATGGTGCCATTGATGCTGGCGTGAATTTGGTGGCAGGGTATCCGGGAACACCATCGACAGAGGTGTTAGAGACTGTTGCTAAGAATAACCCAGGAGATATCTATGTGGAGTGGTCCGTTAATGAAAAGGCGGCTCTCGAGGTGGCAGCAGGTGCAGCATATACAGGTGCTAGAGTCATGGTTACGATGAAGCAGGTTGGATTGAATGTAGCATCGGATCCTCTTATGAGTTTGAATTATGTAGGAGTTAAGGGTGGTATGGTCATTGTAGTTGCGGATGATCCAGGACCAATTTCATCACAGACGGAGCAGGATACTAGATATTTTGCACAGTTTGGTAAGTTCATTGTATTCGACCCATCTTCACCGAAGGAAGCATATGAGATGATTCAGGATGCATTCCATTATTCCGAGACATATCATGAACCTGTTATTTTCCGACCAACGACGCGAGTGTGTCATGGATATCAGACCATCGAGCGTAAATCTAATCGAGAGATACACAAATACGAAGGATTTATCAAGGATACATCAAAGTGGGTTATTTTCCCTCGTTTGTCGTATCGTCGTCATGGTGAGATAGAAGATATGCTTGTTGAACTATCGAAGGAATTTTCCTCGTATCGATTTAATACGTTGACGGGTAAAGGAACTCGAGGAATCGCAACAAGCGGAGTTAGTTATGAATATGTACGCGAGATTATTGGTGATCGTGAAGATATTAAGGTATTAAAGATTGCTACAGCGAATCCATTTCCTGAGCAGCTTGCACTTGAATTCCTAGATGGTTTGGATGAAGTGCTTGCAGTGGAGGAATTAGATCCTGTTTTAGAAAAGGAATTGACATATTTAGTTGGTAAGCATCATTTAGTAACGAAAGTTCGAGGAAAATTAACTCATGATGTTGTCAATCGTGGTGAGAATACTGTACAGGCACTTAGAGGAAGCATCGGTACATTTCTTGAAGAAGTGATGGCTCAGCCAGATGTTATGCCAGAACCACCCGAGTTACCAGTTCGTCCACCGGTTTTGTGTGCAGGATGCCCACATCGTGCTTCTTTTTATGCAGTTAAGAAGGCAATGGAAGGTGAGAAGACGGTTTATTGTGGAGATATCGGCTGTTATACGATGGGTAATGCGATGCCACTTGACATGACAGATACTTGTCTATGTATGGGAGCAGATATTACGATGGCGCAGGGAATGAAACGGATGGAGCCAGATACATACAGTTTCTCTTTTATTGGAGATTCCACATTCTTCGCATCGGGTATGACGGGTGTTGTGAATGCTGTTTATAATGAAGCTGACACAACAATCATTGTGTTGGACAATTCCACAACAGCGATGACAGGCCATCAACCTCACCCAGGTACGGGACGAACCGTGATGGGTGATGTGGTTGAGAAAGTCAGTATTGAGAAAGTATTAGAAGCAGTAGGGGTTAAAAAAGTTGTGACGGTAGATCCATTGAAATTAGATACAGCGATTGCAACCGTAAAAGAGGTTGCTAAGCTTTCGGGTGTGAAGGCTATCATTTTCAAATCACCATGTATTGCGGTTACCAAGTCAAGTGTGAAATGTGTGATTGATTCCAAACAGTGTATCGATTGCAAAAAATGCGTTCGAGAACTCGGATGCCCTGCTATTGTATTAAACGATGGAAAACCATATATTGAACCATCTCTTTGCTTTGGCTGTGAAGTGTGTACGTATGTGTGTCCAGTGAATGCGATTGGAGGTGCGAGATAATGAGTCAGAATATTTTGTTATGCGGTGTAGGTGGTCAGGGAACAGTCTTAGCAGCTAAAGTCTTAGCGGCAGCAGCTATCGCTGGTGGTGAAGAAGTGAAGACTACGGAGACAATTGGTATGGCGCAGCGTGGAGGCTCAGTTGTCTCTCATGTTCGAACCGGCAAGGAGATTCATTCTCCATTGATTCCACCTAGAGGTGCTGATGTTATCATTGGTTTTGAGCCGGCTGAGGTAGTACGTAATTTGTCTTATCTAAAAAAGGATGGACTTGTCGTGGTAAGTCAGAAGGCAGTGAAGCCAGTAACAGCCACGTTAACGGGCTCAAATTATGATGGAACGGAAATGATTGATTACCTCAAGAAAAATATAGAAAATGTTGTAGTTGTAGATGGAGAAGCAATATGTAGGCAATGTGGCTCTCCAAAAGTTCTCAATGTGGCATTATTAGGGGCGGCAGCAGCAACCGGTAAACTAGGGATAAAAACCCATGAGATAAAAGGTGCATTGATGAGTCGTCTTCCTGAGAAACTTCATGCGCTGAATGAGAAAGCATTAGAACTTGGAGGAAAAGAAAGATGATGAATGACACACAGTTGCAAATTATCAAAGAGCAGTTAAAGCATCTTACATCCATTGATTGTTTTTACAAGGAAAAGCTCAAAGGATTTGATGTTGAAGGAATCAAGAGCGAAGAAGATTTTCAGAAACTACCATTTACATGGAAGGGAGATCTTCGGGAAGCTTATCCGCTTGGCTTGATGGCAGTAGACGAGAGTGAGATTGTACGTATCCATTCTTCATCAGGAACGACAGGAACACCCGTTATTATTCCTTATACACAGAAGGATGTAGATGACTGGGCTACCATGTTTGCACGCTGCTATGAGATGGCAGGAATTACAAACCGAGATCGAATACAGATTACACCAGGTTATGGTCTGTGGACAGCTGGTATCGGTTTTCAAAATGGTGCAGAGAAGTTAGGTGCCATGGTTGTACCGATGGGACCGGGCAATACAGATAAGCAGCTTCGTATGATGATGGATATGGAATCTAGTGTTCTTTGTGCAACATCATCGTATGCTTTATTATTGGCAGAAGAGATTGCAAAACGTGGAATCGGAGACAAGATTCATCTGCGAAAAGGAGTTATCGGCTCAGAGCGTTGGGGCGATAAGATGAGAAAAAGAATTGCAGATGAGCTTGGTGTATCCTTATATGATATATATGGTCTAACAGAAGTATATGGTCCTGGTATTGGTATCAGTTGTGATGAGAATTGCGGTATGCACTATTGGGATGATTACATTTACCTAGAGATTGTAAATCCTAAGACAGGGGAACCTGTATCAGATGGCGAAATTGGTGAGATTGTTATTACAACCCTCTGTAAAGAAGGTGCGCCATTGATTCGTTATCGTACACATGATCTTTCTCGTAAGATGACTGGCGAGTGTCCATGTGGCTCAAAGTATCCTAGAATTGATGTTATCTTAGGAAGAACAGATGATATGGTTAAGGTTAAGGGAGTAAATATATTCCCAAGTCAGGTTGATGATTTGCTAACTGAGATATCGGGAGCGTCAAGTGAGTTTCAGATTATGATTGACCACATCAATGGCAAGGACATCTTTACTTTGTTTGTTGAGGCAAATGCAGGTGTGAATAAATACGAATTAGAAAATGAAATCGCAGTCTCGTTCAAGAGTAAGATTGGTATATCTCCAGTAGTGAAACCGGTTGAGATTGGGGATTTACCACGAAGCGAGAAGAAATCAACTCGTGTATTTGATAACAGATATTAAACCATTACATATTTATAAAAGAGTTGTTGTGAAATGACGATGTCAAAGTCATGGAGCAACAACTTTTTTGTTGTAACATAAAAAAAGTGTTGACATACAATATTATATGCTGTATAGTATCAACATAAATAATATTATACGACATATAATATTGTAAAAATAAATAGAAAGAAGGCGTTGCCATGGTATTCCATACAGGAGCCGCTTTGCTTGATGCGATTGTATTAGCAGTTGTAGCAAAGGACAAGGAAGGTACTTACGGATATCGTATTACGCAGGATGTACGTAGTGTGTTGATGGTTTCAGAGTCCACATTATATCCCGTATTACGAAGATTACAAAAGGAAAGTTACCTCGAAACTTATGACAAACAGTGCGATGGAAGAAATCGTAGATATTATAAGTTGACGGAACTAGGGGAAGAGAAACTAACGGACTATGCCATTGAATGGCGGATATATTCACAGAAAATAAACGGTTTATTTGCGGAGGTAGAGGGATGAATAAGGAAGAATTTTTAGCCCAGTTAGAGAGAAATCTGCAGGAGATTTCCTATGAAGAGAGACAGGCGGCACTCAGATACTATGAAGAGTATTTTGAGGAAGCTGGTGGAGAAGAGAAGGCGATGGAACAACTTGACTCACCAGAACAAATTGCCAAGGTTATCAAAGATGATTTAGACATTAAGATGCAGCTGGTTAAGAGTAGCGGCAAGAAAGATGATTCAGAAAAGACGAAGGAGAATCAGACTGAGAATGCTGATACAGAGCAGACAGCAGGTGCTGCTTACAATAAAAGTGCTGATTACAAAACAACGAACAAAGAAACCATTAAGATTATATTGATTGTTGTAGCATGTGTTATCTTTAGTCCAGTTATTTTAGGTGGCGGATTTGGTGCTTTTGGTGTTCTCTTAGGACTACTTGGTACGATCTTTGGCATTACAGTAGCGGCAGGAGCTATGATGATTGCAGGAGTTGCAACAATCGTGGCCGGTATCATTGCAGCACTTGCGAGTCCACTAGCAGGTATCTTTACGATAGGTGTGGGTGTGTTGATTCTCGGCATTGGCACACTTCTGATGGCATTTGTCCTCTGGTTTTGGGGAATGGCATTACCAGCTTTGATTCACTGGATTCGTGGATTGTTCCAGAAGAATAGAAAAGAGGTGGCAGCATGAAAAAAGTATTGAAAAGCTTTTTAATCCTTTCAGGTATATTTATTTTCGCAGGAATTGTAACAGTAACAGTTACGGGAATAATTGCTGCTAAGAACGGTACATCAATTATTGATTTAAGTAACATTCGATTGGGAGCTCATTTTGGCGATGGAGATATAGAAAGCGAGGATTATGATATGAGTACAGGACAACAAACAGTAGAATTATCAGATATTAAAGGGATTGCACTAAGTGGCAATTATGGTAAGGTGGAATTCGTGAAAGGAGATCGCTTTGCTTATGAGATATTTGGTGGAGAAGTTGACTCTAGTATGTTCACACATGATGTTGAAAATGGTGTTTGGAAGATAAGCATCAAGAACAAGTCGGGATTTTATTTCTTCGGCATGGGAAGTGATGATCATATATCAAAATTGAGAATTACAGTACCAAGTACAGAAATCCTCGATGATATCTTCATCAATTTAAGTGCTGGTTCTGTCAATGTTGAGCGTTTGGCTGCGAAGAATCTGAGAATTGAGATGGGTGCAGGCTCTCTTGAAGCAGATGAATTGGTTGCAGATGAGTCAGCTACCTTATCCGTAAGCGCAGGTCGTTGTAAGGTGAAAAACCTGATTGCCAAGAATCCTATTTTCCGCTGTGAGGCTGGTCAGATTGATGCAAGAGGAATCTTGACCGGACAGAGTGAAGTGAAATGTGGTGTGGGTCAAATTGGCTTAGACGCAATCGGTAATCGTGATGATTATGATTATAATGTAAAGTGTGGTGTTGGAGCTATTCGCATTGATGGGGAACAAATCGGTGGTTTCGGAACCAAGAATAGTAAGTCACATGGAAAAGAGAATTCATTTAAGATGAATTGTGGTGTAGGTCAAATCAACCTAGACTTTGTAGCTATGAATAATTAACAAGAACTCGGGAATAATCGGACGCTGTTAGAGAATATCTAATGGCGTCTTTTAACGTTTGTAAATATAGGTGAAATATTCTATAATATAAATACTAGAATCTAGCATGGAGGGTAAATGAAATGAATCAAGTCTATGATAAAGTTACAAAATGTTACTTGGCAGTACGTGAAAAGGTGAATTTTAAGCCAAAAGTTGCGGTTGTGCTAGGTAGTGGATTAGGGGATTTTGCGAATCAGATTCAGATAGAGAAGACATTATCATATCAGGATATAGAAGGATTTCCTGTGTCAACAGTGGCAGGACATGAGGGACGCTTTGTGTTTGGTTATGTAGGCGAGACACCTGTTGTGATTATGCAGGGACGTGTGCATTATTACGAAGGTTATGACATCTCGGATGTCGTATTGCCAATTCGTCTTATGAAGCTGATGGGGGCAGAGATTTTGTTTTTGACCAATGCAGCCGGCGGATTGAATCTAACATTTGAACCGGGAGACTTGATGATGATAACAGACCAGATTAGCAATTTTGTTCCCTCACCATTAATCGGGGCTAATGTTGAAGAGTGGGGAACCCGTTTTCCAGCGATGGGACAGATTTATGATGAAGCGTTGCAACATATTTTACTTGAGACTGCAAAGGAACAGGATACTACACTACGAAAGGGTGTCTATGTACAGTTGACAGGACCAAATTATGAATCACCAAGCGAGGTTAAGATGTGTCAGATACTTGGTGGAGATGCTGTCGGAATGAGTACAGCAGTGGAAGCGATTGCTGCGAATCATATGGGGATGCGAATCTGCGGAATTTCATGTATATCGAATATGGGATGTGGGATTTCGAAGACACCATTAAACCATAAAGAAGTAGGCGAGGTTGCAAAACGAGTTGCACCACGGTTTAAATCATTGCTCGAGGAGTCAATCAAAAAGATGGGGTGATTGAATGAAGATTAGATTGTATCATGCGAAAATTCTGACAATGGCAGATGAATTATACAAACCATTTGAAGGCGAAATATGGATTATAGATGATAAGATTGATTATGTAGGAGAAGCAATTGAATCAGAGGAGAGCTTTGACAGACAGATTGATTGTGAGGGCAATCTATTGATGCCAGGTTTTAAGAATGCACATACGCATTCGGCGATGACATTTTTACGCTCTTATGCAGATGACCTGCCATTGCAGGAATGGCTTTATCAACGTGTATTTCCGATGGAAGCCAAACTTTGTCATGAGGATTTCGTTCCATTAGCGAAGTTGGCTATTTTAGAATATCTCACAAGTGGAATCACTGCTAATTTTGATATGTATGTGTACAATCCAAGCCATGCCAAAGCTTCTGTGGAAATGGGATACCGCACCGTGTTGTGTGGAAGTGTCAATGATTTTGTTGGCTCGGTAGAACAGCTAGAACACGAATATCTCACATATAATGAGTATCATCCGTTGATTCGTTATCAATTAGGATTCCATGCGGAATATACTACAAAACGAGAGATTCTTGAAGAAATTGCAAGGCTCGCTAAGAAGTATCATGCACCAGTATACTCACATCTTGCAGAAACAGAGAAAGAAGTAAGAGAATGTGAAAAGAGATATGGTATGGGTCCAGTTAAGTTTTTGGATTCAATTGGTATGTATGAACATGGAGGTGGGGGCTTTCATGGCATTTGGATGGATGATGAAGATATTGAAATCTGCCGAAAAAAGAATGTCAGCATTGTCACCAATCCTTCTTCTAATGTAAAGCTGGCTAGTGGTGTTGCGGATTTGTGTACCTTGCACGAACAAGGAATCAATCTGGGAATCGGTACAGATGGTCCAGCGAGTAACAATGCACTTGATATGTTTCGTGAAATGTATTTAGCATCAACGCTGCCCAAACTTGACAAAATGGATGCCTCTGTAATGGATGCGAATAAGGTGCTTCATATGGCAACTGTTGGAAGTGCACATGCCATGGGATTAGATGATTGTGATGTGTTGGCATCGGGTAAACAAGCTGATATTATTATGATCGACTTGAAACGGCCGAATATGCAGCCAATTCACAATATCACGAAGAACATAGTCTACAGTGGTAGTAAAGACAATGTTAAGATGACGATGATAGCTGGTAAAATCTTATATGAAAATGGAAACTTTAACATCAATGAAGATGTCGATGAGATTTACAAAAAAGCAAATGAAATAGTTAAGAGAATCGGGTGAAGGATAAGATGAAAGCAGTTATATTTGACTTAGACGGAACGTTATTAGATACACTAGAGGATTTGGCAGACAGTACGAATTATGCGCTTTGTCAGATGGGGTATCCAAAGAGAACGATAAAGGAAGTTCGTCAATTTGTAGGGAATGGTGTTGCTAAATTGATTGAACGTGCTGTTCCTGATGGGATAAGAGAAGAAGAGGTAAGAGAGACTTTAGACATTTTTCGTGCATATTACAGTGAACACTGTCAAGACAAGACGAAGCCATACGATGGAATTGAGAAACTCCTCTTGAATCTTCGTGAAAAGGGGATACAGTCCGCGATTGTATCGAATAAATTTATGGGTGCGGTGAAGGAACTAAGTAGGTTTTATTTCCCAGAGATTATCAAGGTGGCAATTGGGGAACAAGAGGAACTAGGGATTCGCAAGAAACCAGCGCCAGATACGGTGCTTATGGCACTCGAAGAGTTGCACTGTAAAGTGGAGGATGCCGTTTATGTAGGTGATTCCGAAGTGGATATACAGACAGCGGTTAATAGTGGGATGGAATGTTTAACTGTTACATGGGGATTTCGCGATGAAAACTTTTTGCTTGAGCAGGGAGCGAAGTATTGCATGAGAAAACCATGTGATATTATCAAGTGGATTGAGGAGAGGGCAAGAGAGTGAAGAACGATAAGATAAATAAATCGACATTAACAGATGGACTTGAGACCTCGATGACGACAGAGTTTGAGGAAAATGGGGTCAATTTGTCAGGAGGAGAGAACCAGAAGCAGCAAAGCATCGCTCGGTTGTTTTTATTTCTCATCGACTGTCGACGACACGCAAAGCAGACCGTATTGTTATGCTTGAGAAAGGGCGCATTATCGAACAGGGAACTCACGAAGAATTGCTTGATTTGAATGGAAAATACGCCGAGATGTGGCGTGCACAGGCGGAATGTTATATGGATGCCTAAAATAATTGTTGACAAGAAGAATCACCTGCCTTATAGTAACTGTATCAAGTGTAACACATGACGTGGTACAGTAGGTACAAAGAAGGCAGGTGATTTTTTGATTCAACTTGATTTGCGAAGTAATCAGCCAATCTATGAACAGATTGTGGAGCAATACAAGTATCTTCTGATTCGAGGTTTTTTGAAAAAGGGAGATGCGATACCGTCTGTCCGTAAGTTGGCATTGGAACTGTCGATAACTCCGGGAACGGTAGCAAAAGCATATGGAGAGTTAGAACGACAAGGAATGATAGAGACCATCCGGGGAAAGGGAACATTTATTGCAGGGATTCCCGATAGTAAACCAGATGAAGGTGCGATTTTAAAAGTGAAGGAACAGATGAGAAAGCAGTGCATGGAGTTAATCTATCTAGGACTTGGGAAAGAAGAAGTAATGAAAATGATGGAAGAGATATTTGATTCCATTGCGAAAGGGGATAAGAAGAATGGTTGAAGTGTCAGGCTTATTTAAGAGCTATGATGGAGAGCGAGATATTCTAAAGAATATCAACATGGAAGTTAAAAAGGGGACGATTCATGGAATAATCGGACCGAATGGTTGCGGTAAAACAACACTTATTAAGTGCCTTACGGGAATCTTTGATACGGACCAAGGGGTTGTATTAGTGGATGGAGAAACAGTATATGATAATCCAATGGCAAAGGAGAAAATCGGATATGTTGCCGACAGCAATCAGTTCTTTCCAAATTATAAAGTATCTCGAATGGTACGATTTTTTGAAGGGGTATATCCAAAATTTTCGGCAGAGGATTTTGAAAGACTAAATAAGATTTTCAAAGTAAATACCAATCAAAAGATGAAGCACTTGTCGAAGGGACAACAGATGAGAGTGGCATTTATGTTATCGATGGCGCAGCATCCAGAAGTGATGATACTTGATGAGCCCACCTCAGGCCTTGACGTGATTGCCAAGAAGCATTTATTGGATTTGCTCGTTACAACCGTGGAGAATGAAGAGATGACCGTATTGATATCATCTCATCATCTGAGTGACCTTGAAAAAGTCTGCGATACACTAACGTTGATGCAGGAAGGTCATGTACAGATGGCAGATGATATGGAGGGCGTAACAGGACATGTGAAGAAGTATCAGGTTGTATTTCCGAAAGGAGCTGCTAAAGACTTCTACCACATGGAAGGAATTTTGCATATATCCAATGTGGGAAGTGTCTATACCATCGTTTTGCAAAACCCAATCGAGAAATTTGAAAATAAGATGGAGAAAATGGGAGCAATTCTCACCGAAGAGATGGACTGTTCTCTAGAAGAGGCCTTTATATATTTGAATGAGGAGGTGCAAGTAGGATGAAAAAGAAGAGAACATTGATGATACATGAATTTCGTATCGTGTGGGGATATTTAGCAGCTGGTGTGTTGGCAGCATTTATGATATGGTACATGGTTTCATCCAAGGTGCAAGTGACGCTAGGGGACATGGGAGGTATGCTCGATTATTCCTATTCGGATAAAGGAAGCTTGATTAATTTTAATGTGGCATCGACCTTTTCTTATTGTTTGATACCGATGTTTTGTGGCATATGTTTACTAGCTTTTTCGCAGTTTTATCAGGCAAAGCAAGGTAATACTGCTCAGTTTATGAATTATCTGCCATTTCATCGACGTACAAATTATCTTATGAAAATAGGAATTGGTGTTGGTGTTATTACAATTCCGTTTTTGATTGTACTTGCGGAGTTAGTTTCAACACATTACACGTATTATGATGCGGTGATGAAGCGTTCTGTCTATCTGAGCAACTTTACAGAGATTTATCATAATGAAAGTTTGACAAACCTTATCATTCAAGTTGTGATGTTTTATTTATTTGCCTTAGCTCTTTATTCTATTCTTGTGATGATGCAGACGTTGATTACAAATATGTTCGCTGTTGTAATCGGAGCGGGAGCTGTCTTTACTCCATTTATTGTCTTAACCGTGTGGTGTCATGTGTTATCTCGATTTGGCATCGACCTTTATAGCAAGATGGAGACGGTTCGAAGTGTACTTAGCGTCTTTATGGGAGGGTCACTTTTTGATTCAAGCAGTGCTGGCTCAATGGGTTACTTCGCAGTGGAAGAAGTTGAGTTTGTCAATGCGCGAGCTAAGATGATTTTGCTGCTGTGTTTGATTGTGATTTCACTTGTTGTTGGTTTTATCATATGGGGCAAACAGGATAACTCACGTACAACGGGAATAACGATTCATAAGGGATTAGACATTGCATTGTTTGTATCACTTGTTATTGTCATTATCTCACTTGGAAGTTATCTGACAATGGGACCTGCAACAGAAGATGATATGGGATTTGTATATATGTATCTACGTCTGATTGGCATCGCTGTCGAAGTTGCATTATCAATTGGACTTGGTTACTTCATGTTTCATAAGAAAGGTGGTAAGGTAAATGAGTAAAAAAATAGGTGTGTTTATATTGGCTCTTTTGACTGCCACAATGCTTACGGCATGTGGTGATGTGGATGATGTGGTATTAGAGAAAGCATATGCCAAAGCCGAGGATACGAAAGTGGATAGTAGTTGGCAACAAATTGGAATTTCAAATTATCAAGAGAATGAGAGTCAAAAGCTGACACTGAAGGAAAATCAATATCAGCAATGGATTCAACTAGTTAAAACGTTGGGTGCATCATTCCCTGGGATATCGGGTAATATACAGAATACCGAGGAAATGAGAAAGGGAGTTGATGCGATTCTTGAAGATGTCTCAAGATTGGCGAAAGAGACAGACTCGGATTCGGCAGAGGAAGATTACTCTTGTTCTGTTATGAGTGAACCTTGTGCCATGATTGAATTGAACTTAGATGACTCCAATCGCAATCGGTTTTTTGAGGTTATGGAAACACTCGGATATCACAATTTAAATGATGCCTATGCTTATGTGTGTGACCATGTGATTGGAAAAGAAGATACCTTATGTTTTGTACGTAATCAGTTGGAATTTACGATGTCAAAATCCGGTTATGTGTCGATTACATGTTCCTATGGAACGATGTATCAGAGCTCATATCTGTCAGAGTCGTTTACAGCAGATGTGGCAGATGGATTTACAATCAGAGAATGCTTTAAAAATGATATCGTTGGCGTACAAAACCTGATGAGTGGCTATGCAGATGCCTCTTCTCCTTATCAGAAAAAAATGATTCTATACTTTGAAAATAACAATCTGCTGCAGATGGAGATTCATATACAGAAATTACGCGAAGACAAACCAGGAAAACTCTTTGGAATCAATGAACAACAGACGGTAATCAATTATCTGAAAAAGCTAGTTGGTGAAGGTGATGAAGTTGAGAAGTTTGTGAAAGACTTTGAATTTAAGAAGGATAGTGAAGGTGAAATAGGCGGAAGAAAGTGGAAGATAACAACAGAGAGTGAGAATTCATATCAGCAGAATTATACAATGATAATACAATAATATTCTCCATTGTAATGGAACATAATATGAGTTATAATGCACAAAATAAGTTGTGTAGAAAGGACGATTATTATGTTTCATGTTGCAATAATAGGAGCAGGTAATATCGCAGAGAAGATGGCAGAAACCTTGAATCAGATGACAGAGGCGAGTGCCTATGCGGTTGCTTCGAGAGATTTAGAAAAAGCGAAAGCATTTGCCAAGAAGCTGAGAAAGTACTTAGTTACGCAGAAGAACAGGGATTATTTGTGACCGAGGCGATGTGGACTAGATATCTTCCACAGACAGAAGTTCTTAAAAGCATTTTAGAAGAAAAACCGGTTGGTAAAGTATCGATGGTAACGGCGAATCTGGGGTATCCATTAAGTGATATTCCGAGAATGTATAAACCTGAGTTGGCCGGAGGCGCAATGCTTGACCTTGGATGTTATCCATTGCATTTTGTGGCGATTTGTCTAGGTGATCAAGTGGAATCTGTAACATGTTATATCGACAAGTATTCTACAGGAGTAGATGCGCAAAATGTTGTAACATTGCAATATCCTGACAATGTGTTAGCGATATCTTCAAGTACGATGATGGCTAAGAGTGATCGTAAGGGTGTTCTGTTCTGTGAAAATGGCTATATTGTAGTTGAAAATGTGAATAATTATGAAGATATCACAGTATATGACAGCGACTACCAAGAAATCAGAAAATACCCACAGCCACCTCAGATTACAGGATTTGAGTATCAGGTATTGGCATCAAAAGAGGCAATCGAGTCTGGAAATACCCAGTGTACTCAATTGCCACATAAGGAGATTCTACGTATTGTGAAGATGATGGAAGAGTGCTTACATTAATTTCTCTAGTTCGTCCATTTCTTCGAGAATTTCTAACAGCCGGTTCTCTACCTCTTCTTTGGCGGTAGATAGTTCCATTAATTTTGCAACATTGCTAGCATTTTCCGGGAGCTGTAATTCTTGGTCGATGCTAGCATTTTTTGTATCGAGTTGTTCCATCTCTTGCTCAAGAGCCTGGTATTGATTCTCAAGTTTTCTTCGTTTTGCCTGTTCTTGTTTTTGCTGTTTCCAATCGAGTTTCGATTCAGAAGTTTCATTCTCTTGAATGATGGTCTCTTCTTTTATATGTAGACCTTCTACTAAATCCTTTTTCTCAAGATAATAACTGTAGTTACCGTCATAGGAGAGCAGTTGTTCATGTGTTAAATCCAAAATTCTGGTTGCCGTTTTGTTGATGAAGTAACGATCATGAGAAACATAGAGTACAGTTCCTGTGTAATTATTGATAGCGTCTTCTAAAATTTCCTTTGAAGCGATATCTAAGTGATTGGTAGGCTCATCAAGAAGCAGAAAATTGGCTTCTGAGAGCATCAGTTTGGCAAGAGATACGCGGCCTTTTTCTCCACCACTTAGAAGAGAAATAGACTTAAATACATCGTCTTCTGTAAATAGGAAGGCAGCAAGTACATTGCGAATCGTCGTGTTATCTAGGTCAGGATAGTCATCATGTATCTCATCGAAAATGGTTTTCTCTGGTGAGAGCACATTGTGTTCCTGGTCATAATAGCCGATTGTGACATTGGCACCGAGACGGAATTCGCCTTCATCTGCGGGGAAGAACTGATTGAGAATTTTCAACATCGTCGTTTTACCCGTTCCATTTTTACCGATGATGGCAACTTTTTCCCCACGTTTAATCTCATAGGATACATGTGAAAAAAGATGATTGTCACCAAAACTTTTTGCTAAATCAGATACATTTAGAACATCATTACCTGACATTCGGCCAGGATTCAGTTGGAAATGAATTGCTTTTTCCTCTGCAATTGGCTTGTCAATTCGTTCAATCTTGTCTAACATCTTCACACGGCTTTCAGCACGTTTGATTGACTTTTCGCGATTGAAAGAACGAAGTTTTTCGATGACTTGTTCCTGGTGCTTGATCACACGTTGCTGATTATAATACTGATTGAGCATTGCTTCTCGCAGTGCTTCTTTTTTGATTGCATAGTCACTGTAATTGCCCTTAAACATACGGACCTGTCCATGTTCGACTTCAACCACTTTATCTGCAATACGGTCTAGAAAATAACGGTCATGAGATACAACGAGAACACTTCCTTTGTAATTAGAAAGGTAAGTCTCAAGCCAGTTAATTGAATCTAAATCTAAGTGGTTCGTTGGCTCATCCATGATGAGTAAATCAGGTGCTGTCAACAGAAGCTTACCAAGCGCTACGCGTGTCTTTTGTCCACCTGAAAGGGTATTAATACACTTGTTCACATCATCTTTTGAGAAGCCGAGACCATTGATGACTCCCATGACTTGACTTTGATAGGCGTAGCCGTCTTGCTTTTCAAAATCAGTCTGAAGTGTGCTGTAACGCTTCAATAATATTTCGAGTTCGGAACCTTCGGCGTGTTTCATTTGCTCCTGCGTTTCTCGAATTTGTTTATCTAGTTCGATAATGTGAGCTTTGACTGTCAATAGTTCATCATAGATTGACTTATCAGAGTGATATCCCTGTTGCTGAGGGAGATAGCCAATGGTTTTGCCTTTGCCGATGGTGATATCACCATCATCAGCTGGCAGTTCTCCAACCAAAATACGTAGCAGTGTCGTTTTGCCTGCACCGTTGATGCCAACCAGAGCGACACGTTCATAGTCGTCAACATGAAAGGTAGCATCATTTAATATATGATGATCTGTAAAATATTTATGGATATGATTACATGATAAAACCATAATAAAACCTCGCTTACGATATAGTAGGCCCTCAGTTGCAGCCATAATATATCTATAGTATCACAAAATGGCCTTTTTGAAAATGAAATTGACAATAATTTAACAGTAAACTATAATTAAATCATAGGTATGGATCGGGAGATTATTATTTATGAAATGAAGGATAAGAGGAGGAAACTTTTGTGGCTAAGAAGACGATATCATTAGCTGTTGTCAAGAGACTCCCAAGGTATTACCGTTATCTAAGTGAATTGTTAGAGAATGACATCGGACGTATATCCTCGAAGGAACTTAGCGAGAGGATGAGTGTCACAGCATCTCAGATTCGACAGGATTTTAACAACTTTGGGGGATTTGGACAGCAAGGTTATGGTTACAATGTAGAATATTTACGGAATGAAATTGGTAAGATTTTGGGGCTTGATCGTCACTATAATGTAATTATTGTAGGAGCGGGTAATCTCGGACAGGCACTTGCAAATTACGCTGGATTTGAGAGACGAGGCTTTAATGTCATTGGAATTTTTGATGTTAATCCGCGATTGGAAGGGGTTACGATTCGTGGCAAAGCAATTCGGATGATGGATGATTTAGAAGAATTTGTCAAGACGCATGATGTGAATATTGCAGCGCTTACGATACCAAAAGCAAAAGCGTGTCAAGTTGCTGCTGATTTAGCAGGCTGGGGAGTGAATGCATTCTGGAATTTTGCCTCCACAGACTTGCATCTTCCACAGGGAATGATTGTGGAAAATGTACATCTAGCAGAGAGTCTTATGCGTTTGTCATATAATATAGCGAATCAGGAAGATACACCTGAAGAATAGGATGTGGTCCTATGAAAAATAATATGGATATGATACTAGCAGCTGCTGTTCAGAATTCACAGGTGCCAATATTAATATTAGATCAACGCTGGCATGAACTTTTTCCTGTAGGGAGAAAGCCAGCCAATATCGTAACGTTAGAAGAGCAACTTGCCAACCTGATGAAAGAACAGGGCAAGCTGGTTAATGAAGTTAAGGATTTGAAGCGTGCGAAGAAGAAACTGATGGATGAGATTGTCACCAACATGAATCATTTGTCAGAGAAAAAGTCGAAGCAGAATCAGAAGTTAATCAAAGAGATGAATGAGCGTATTGAATTGGACTCGCAGAAAGTGATGGATCTGCCAAGACAGATTAAGGACGCCAATGAGCGTTTATTAGTTGAGGGCGTACAGCTTTGCTATCATCATTTACATGGCTCTTCGGATACGATTGACGCATTGGCAGAAGAGATTAAGAGGCTCGGGGAGAGTCTGGATCAGAAGTTGCAGGAAAAGGAAAATTTAGAAAATGAGCAAAATCGTGTATATTCTTATATGCATGATTTGTTAGGTCCTGAGATTGTTGAATTATTTGATCGTGATTGAGGTGGATTGAATTGATATATGGAATAGGAATAGATACGGTCAAGATAACTAGAGTTGAGAAAGCGATACGGAGACAGCATTTTCTTGAGAGCGTTTTCACACCAGCTGAGCAAGAAGAGATTGCAATTCGCAAATCGCGTTGTGCTTCAGACTTTGCCGGAAAAGAAGCGGTGGTTAAAATGTTTGGAACAGGCTTTGGCAAGATTGGTGCTAGTGACATTTCGATTCTTCGTGAAGAGTCTGGTAGACCTTATGTGGTATTGCATGGTAGGGCTAAGGAATTGGCCGAGCAGGAGCATATTGATAAGATACACATTTCCATAACGAATACAGATGATCTCGCAAGTGCATTTGTGATTGGTGAACGAGTGGAGGGATAGAATTGAGATATTTATATACGAGTGAACAAGCAAAAGCAATCGATACTCATGCCATACAGGTTATGGGTTTCCCGAGTCTTGTTCTCATGGAGAAAGCAGCTATGGCAGTAGCTGCTGTTATTATGGAAAAAGAAGAACATAAGAAGATTTTATGTATCTGTGGAATGGGAAATAATGGCGGTGATGCGATGGCGGTTGCACGTATTTTGCGACAAGCGGGATATCGTAGTGCGATTTGTCCGATTGGTAATTCTGAGAAAATGACTCCTGAGACACAGACACAGATGAAGATGGCGATGAATGCTAGAGTTCCTATTGTTAAATGGGAGGCAATTGATGCATTTGATGTGATTGTAGATGGATTGTTTGGCATTGGTTTGTCGAAGCCGATTCAGGATGTGTATGCTCATGTGGTAAATCAGATTAATGCGAGTGGTTGTCGTGTCTATGCTGTGGATGTTCCATCGGGCATAGATGGAAGCAGCGGTAAGGTTCTAGGTGTTGCCATTCGGGCAGACGAAACTGTTACATTTGGTGTTCACAAAATAGGAATGATTTTATATCCTGGATGCGAATATGCAGGGCATATTACTGTTGCAGATATTGGATTTCCCATTGATAGTGTTGCAACAATTACGAATCCGGCATACATGTATGAAGCAGAGGATATTTTTCGATTGCCAGTTCGTCCGAATCATTCTCATAAAGGAACTTTTGGAAAGGTTTTGGTGATCGCTGGTTCGGACCAGATGAGTGGCGCTTGTTACTTGTCAGCGAAAGCAGCATATACGATGGGAGCAGGACTTGTAAAAGTTGTCACCTCTCCTAAAAATCGAGAAATTATCTTGTCGAGCTTGCCTGAGGTTTTATTTTCCGCATATGATGAAATCGAAGAAGGAATGGAGTGGGCTGATGTTATTCTGATTGGTCCGGGAATTGGACTTAGCGAAGAAGCCAAGAATATGCTTGATTTTGTCATTGATAAGAGTAAGAAGCCAACGGTGATTGATGGAGATGGCATTACGCTTCTAGGAAATCGTTGTTTGAGTAGTAACTTTATAATCACGCCACATCTGAAAGAAATGGCACGGATTACTTCAAGCACAGTTGGATTTATACAAGATAATTTACTCGGCATGGCACGGGATACTGCGAATGCGAGAGGATATATTGTTGTGTTGAAGGACAGTCGTACCGTTGTGTCGGATGGAGAAGAGATATATCTTAATGTGTCGGGTAATAATGGCATGGCAACTGGTGGTTCAGGAGATGTACTAGCTGGTACCATTGCGGGCCTACTTGCTGGTGGCATGTCGGAGTGGGAGGCAGCAAAACTAGGTGTATATATTCACGGACTAGCGGGGGATTGCATGATCAAAGAGAAAGGACACTATGGTTTGATGGCATCGGATTTGATGGAAGGATTGTGTCAGATAACAAGAGAAGAAGTGTTAACAGATGGAGGCATACAATGAGTACGGAAGCAAAGGAATATTATCGTGCGTATGCACAGGTTGATTTAGAGGCGATACGTCACAATATCAGAGAGGCTCGTAAAAATGTTAAGCCAGGAACTAAGGTGATGGCAATTATCAAGGCGGATGCTTATGGTCATGGTGCAATCAAGGTTGCTAAGGCGCTTCGTAATCTTGTTGATGCTTATGGTGTTGCGATTATCGAAGAGGCAATTGAACTTCGTCAGGCGGGGCTTGAGAAAATGATTTTAATTCTTGGTTATACAGGCGAAGAACGTTATGAGGAATTGGTGCAATACAATATCTCGCAGACCGTTTATGAGTATGCGATGGCTAAGAAACTTAGTGATATTGCCATGAAGATGGGTAAAAAAGCCCGTGTTCATATCAAAGTAGATACTGGAATGGGTAGAATCGGATTCGCCCCAACACAGGAGGGTGCAAAGGAAGTGAAGAAAATTAGTGAGCTTCCTGGCATTGAGATTGAGGGATGCTTTACGCATTTTGCCAGAGCAGACGAGACGACTATTGAGCCAGCGAGAGAGCCATTTTCAAAATATATGCAGTTTGTTGATATGCTTGAGTCCAAAGGCATACAGATACCAATCAAACACGTTTGCAATAGCGCATCAATCATTGGATTTTCTGAGGCGAATCTTGACATGGTTCGTTCTGGAATTACTACTTATGGGATTTATCCTTCTCATGAGGTTTCAAAAGAGAAAATGATATTGAAACCTGCTATGGAATTGAAGTGTCATATTTCATATGTTAAGGAAGTGCCTGAGAATACGCCAATTAGTTATGGTGGTACGTATGTGACGAAGCGTCCGACTCGTGTGGCTACGGTTCCTCTTGGATATGCCGATGGTATGAAACGGGATTTGTCGAATAAATTCAGTGTTTTAGTGCATGGTGAATATGCACCAATTTTAGGAAGGGTTTGCATGGATCAATTCATGATAGATGTGACAGATATTAAGGATGTTAACGAAGGTGATATTGTTACGATATTTGGCAAGGATGGCGATAAGGTTATCTCTGTGGATGAAATTGCTGAAAGAGCACACTCTTTCTCTTACGAGTTCTTATGTAGCGTAACGAGTCGTGTTCCCCGTAAATATATCAATGAATAATTAACCATTTTGAATAAGACTTCGTATATTGGAAATAATAGGTGACAAATACCAATATAGGAGTGAACATTGTGGTTATTAAACGTGGAGATATATATTATGCAGATTTAAGACCGGTTGTTGGGTCGGAACAAGGTGGAGTGAGACCTGTTTTGATTATTCAAAATGATATGGGAAATCGTTATAGTCCTACAATTATATGTGCTGCCATTACATCAAAATTGAATAAGGCGAAACTACCCACACATGTTGGGCTTGCTGCCAATGACTATGGAATTGTGAAAGATTCAGTTATATTACTTGAGCAAGTACGAACGATTGATAAGTCAAGATTGAAAGAGAGAGTGTGTCATCTTGACGAGTCTGTTCTGAGGAAGATTAATGAAGCATTGATGGTGAGTTTGGCATTAGATGAGAAAATATAAGAGGCAATACATAAAACGTAATAGCCTAAAAAGTAAAAGAAAAACACCTCCGGGAAGAGGTGTTTTTCTTAGCACCCAAAGGTGCTAAAGCGTATAATAGGGTGGGAGTAGAAAGTGCTTTTAATCACTATCCATTTATGATTATAGACAGAGTGGGTGAACGCACAATGAACAAAGTGTGAACAATATGTGAACAGTAGACGAAAATGTATTTTTATTTTTTTATTGCAATTAGGTGCGATGTAAGAGTATACTAGTATCGAATGAAAAGAATTGAGAATATTGGATTACGAGGATAAATCAGGATGAAGATTGGGTTGGTAAGACATTTTAAAGTAAAGTGTCCACACAAGACGATGATGACGTCAAAAGAGTTTCGAGAATGGTCCGAAAAATATGAACACGCAGGCGTTATCAAAACGAAAGTAAATATGTATGGGACAAAATGGGACGTTTGCTATTGCAGCGATTTGCAAAGAGCAATGACAACGGCAAAGGAAGTTTATAGTGGAAAGATGTATATAGACAAGCTATTACGTGAAGTGGATAATATGCCTTTTATTCATAGTGATAAGATTGTGCTTCCATTTCCAATTTGGCATGTCTGTGGCAGATTGGCATGGTTTTTTAAATCTAAGAGCCAACCGGAGAGCATACGTGGGACACGAAAAAGAATACGAAAATTTTTAAGACAAGTTGATTGGGAACAGGATAATATATTGATTGTCTCTCATGGATTTTTGATTTTTAATATTACTTGGGAATTGTTCCGTTTAGGTTTCCTAGGTAAGCGAGTTCGTCGAGTTCGAAATGGTATATTATATGAATATGAATGTGACAAGCCAACGAGTGAGATAAAAAGGAAATTATAATGCAATATACAATTTTATGTGTAGGAAAGCTAAAGGAAAAGTACTATACCGATGCGGTCAATGAGTACTCGAAACGAATGAGTCGCTATAGCAAGCTAGAGATCATACAAGTGGCCGATGAAAAGACACCAGATCACGCCTCCGAATTACAAGAACAAGCAATCAAGGAAAAAGAAGCAGATCGGTTAATGAAGAATATAAAAGATAGCATGTATGTTGTTGCTCTAGATATTCAAGGTAAACAGAGAGATTCGGTAGAATTTGCTGATTGGCTGAGCCAGCGAATGGTAGGAGGTAATAGCCATATTGCATTTGTCATAGGCGGTTCGCTCGGATTACATCCGAAGATATTAAAACGTGCAGATGCAAGCATCAGTTTCTCTAGGATGACATTTCCACATCAACTGATGCGAGTGATTTTGCTCGAACAGATATATCGAGCACACCGTATCCAAAACAACGAACCCTACCACAAATAACGCGACAACTACAAGCCATGCAGACCAATAGAAAAACGCATCCGATGTGCTTGCACAAAAGGATGCGCTTTTCTATTGGTCTATAGGGCGACAGCCCGCGTAGAGCCTGCGCAACCTGCGAAGCAGGAAGCGCAGGCTCTACGGCATGGGTTGTGGTGGAGACGGTAGTGCGCGCAACCTGCGAAGCAGGAAGCGCAGGCTCTACGGCATGGGTTGTGGTGGAGAC
>CAZUGH010000010.1:27071-40551 GCA_964619785.1 uncultured Lachnospiraceae bacterium
GGTAGTGCGCGCAACCTGCGAAGCAGGAAGCGCAGGCTCTACGGCATGGGTTGTAGCGCTTTTTCTAGCCGGTGGGTCGACTTTCGATTGGACATATGCAAGGTGAAAAATGCTCCAATATCCAAAAATACCGAATTTTCGCTATGTTTTGGATGTTGACGAGAGTTTGAAACTCTATATGTCCAATTGCTATTTTGCGTCGGCTAGCACACCAAGTAATTTTGCTAAAGCATGCATTTATGGTGAGTTTGGTCTTAATCAAATACAGGAATATAAAGAAAAGAGAGAATCAAATGGATCAAAAGAAACAAGGAATACTATATATTATTGCTGCAGGTTTTTTCTTTGCTTTGATGACTTTTTTTGTGAGGTTATCAGGTGATTTGCCAACAATGCAAAAAGCTTTTTTTCGTAATGCAGTAGCGGCAGTGGCATCGGTGGTTATTCTATCGAGAAGTCAGCAAGGATTTCGTATTCGGAAACAAAGTTGGCCATCGTTGTTTATGAGATGTATGTGCGGAACTGCTGGCTTGATTTGTAATTTCTATGCAATTGACAAGATGACAATATCGGATGCTAATATTTTAAATAAACTATCTCCTTTTTTCGCAATTGTGGCTTCTGTTTTTGTGTTAAAAGAGAAAGCAAATGCAGTGGAATGGGGAACGGTTGTTGTTGCTTTTACTGGTGCGTTGTTTGTTGTAAAACCATCTTTTCAGATGAATTTTGTTTATGCTTTGGTTGGAGTGCTTGGGGGGATAGGTGCTGGTGTGGCGTATACATTCGTTAGAAAGCTAGGAAAGCAGGGAGAACGAGGCCCTGTGATTGTTATGTGCTTTTCTTTGTTTTCCTGTATTATTACATTGCCCTTTATGATAGCGGGATATGTACCAATGAGTATGAAACAATTGGGTATTTTGTTGTTAGCAGGTGCTTCGGCAACTGGTGGTCAACTGTGTATTACCAAGGCTTATACGAAAGCACCGGCGAAAGAAATCTCTGTTTATGACTATACGCAAGTATTGTTTGCGGCTATTCTTGGCTTGCTGTTTTTGGAACAGATTCCTGATAAGTTTAGCGTGATAGGTTATGCGATCATTATTGGAAGTGCGATTGCTCGTTGGAAAGTGACACAAAAATAATTTTGTCCCTAAAAGGCTTGCAAAACAGTGCATCAAAACGTATAATAAAATAAGGTGATGCATAATGAAAATTTTACTAATTGGGGGAACCGGTAATATAAGTTCAGCCGTTTCCAAACTTCTTTCAGAGAAAGAAAATGTCGAACTATATTTATTGAATCGTGGACATAAGTTGATTGACTATGTTCCAAAGGATCACCAGCTGGTGATTGATATTAATGATGAAGAAAAAGTGGCTACGATACTTCGTGGAATGGAGTTTGATGTAGTTGCTAATTTTGTTGCGTTTACAATTGAGGATGTGGAACGAGATTATCGTTTGTTTAGTGGCCATACGAAACAGTATGTGTTTGTTAGCTCGGCATCTGTTTATAAGAAGCCTGTCTCTGATGTTTATGTGACAGAGGGCAGTGCTGTGAAGAATCCTGATTGGGAGTATTCGCAAGACAAGATTGCGTGTGAGAGATATCTGATGGGGAGATTTCGTGAGGATGATTATCCGGTAACGATTGTTCGTCCAAGTCATACATATAGTGAAGAGTCTATTCCTGCATGTGTTCATGGTAAAGTGGGAAGTTGGCAGGTCGCTAAGCGAATGATGGATGGCAAGCAGGTTATCATTCATGGAGATGGAACATCTATATGGACGATGACACATAGCTCTGATTTTGCAAAAGGATTTGTTGGTCTATTAGGAAATGCAAGAGCAATTGGGGAAACGGTTCAGATTACTTCGGATGAGCACCTAACATGGAATCAGATATATCAGTCCATTGCTGATGCACTTGGTGTATCGATGACAGCATATCATGTTGCCTCGGATTTTCTGGCAAGCTACTCAAGTTATGATTTGAAAGGAACATTGTTGGGTGATAAAGCGCATACGATGATTTTTGATAATAGCAAATTAAAGAGTTTGGTTCCTGATTTTGTTGCGACGAAGCGTTTTGATGAAGGAATTCGTGAGACCGTAGATTATATCAAGGAACATCAAGAACTTCAGATTGAAGATCCGGAGTTTGACAAGTGGTGTGATATGATGATATTTACATTAGAACAGTCGAAGAAACTAATATAATAAATCATATAGGAGGTAAGCATGAAGCACTTATTGAGAATATCTGATTTGACACAGGAAGACTTTAAGAATATTTTTTCTGTTGCCGATGAGATGGAAGACCATAGCAAGTATTTAGCAGGGAAGACAGTTGCCCTGTTCTTTCCAGATAGTAGTATTCGAACCAGATTATCCTTTGAGAAGGGGATTCGCCTTCTGGGGGGACAGCCAATCATATTACATAGTGATGCCTTAGATACCCAAGAGGATATGAAGGATTTTATGAACTATATTGCAAACTGGGTTGACTGTGTCGTTGTAAGACATGACGAACTAGATATGGCAGACCGCATGGCAGAATTTAGTCCGATTCCTGTGATTAATGCCATGTCAGCTGAATCACACCCTTGTGAGATATTGGGTGACTTATATGCGCTTTCGAAAGACCGTATCGATTTCATGTCAGACGAGTATTTATATGTTGGGCCAAATGGTAATGTGGGATATTCATATCTCGAGGCAGCCAAGATTCTAGGACTCAAGTTTGTTCAGTGTTGTCCGAAGGGATTTGAGATGCCAGGTGCTGAGATTGAGTCGGATTTGGCACATGCAATTCAAGGTAAAGACATTATCCTGACGGATTGTAATTACAAGGCGGCAGGAAGTTTTGAGGATTATCAGATTACAAGCGACATTATGAGTATGGCGAATGATGGGGCTATTTTGAATCCATGTCCTCCATTTATCCGTGGACGTGAAGTGTCAGATGAAGTGATTGAGAGTGAATATTTTGTTGGTTACGATTTTAAAGCATCTTTGCTAAGAATCGAACAGGCAATTATCCTGTATTGTATGGGGAACTTACAGGAAGGTATGAGTCTTGGCTGGTTAGGAGAACCGATGCTTTGACAATAGTTATGATGATTGGGAATGCTTGAGTGATACTTGGGCATTCCTATCTATATATTATAAGATAAATAGGAGTATAAGATTCGATGAAAATAGCGGTGTTAGCTGACATTCATAGTAATTCCTATGCACTTAATACTTGCTTAGAGGAATGCGAGCGAGAGCAGGTGGATGGGTACATTTTCCTCGGAGATTGTATCAGTGATTGTCCACAACCTCACCAGACACTAGAAGCATTGCGTGATGTAAGCAGGCGATTTCCATGTTGGTTTATACGAGGTAATCGAGAAGATTATCAGATAGAACATGCCGAGGGTAAATCACCTTATTGGTGCCAAAGCTCGAGTTCGGGCTCTCTCTTGTACACATATGATCATTTGACGATAGAAGATTTGGTATGGATTCGGTCCTGGCCAATCTGTGATCAAATTCAGATAGGAGATATGCCAACATTTACGATTTGTCACGGTTCACCCAATTCGACAAAAGAACTTTTGCATTGGAACAGTGAGCAAGCATTGAAGGCTTTACAGACAATCGAGGATTCGCTTCTGATATGTGGGCACACACATAATCAGGGTGAGATGCTATGGGAACAGCATTGTTTGGCAAATCCTGGTTCGGTGGGGATGCCTGAGAATCAGGATGGAAGTGGAGAATATATGATTCTCTATGGAGACAATGGCGAATGGAAACGCGAGTATCGAAGTTTTACTTATGATATAAAGACTTGCATTGAGATGTATCAGAAAAGTGATTTGATGGAATACAGCTTTTATTTTCCCTATGTTGTTATGGAACAGATACGAACGGGATACAATGCACTGAAAGCAGTGACAGAAAGAATAAAGGAATTGACGAAAGAAGAGATGAATCAGGTCGAGCCATGGGAGATTCCCGAGAGATATTGGCAACAGGCTTGTGAAGAGATAATAAAGATAGGAGTAGAACGATGATAAGACAAAATATTATTTTGAGATTTCCAGAAGGTAAGAAGAAAGCAGTTACACTGAGTTATGATGACGGAGTTGACCAGGATCAGCATTTAATTGAACTCCTTAAACAGTACAACATGAAAGGCACATTTAATATCAGTAGTGACTGGCTCTCGCCGGAAGGTACTGTTTATCCAGAGGGAGAGACTCATCGTCGAATGAGTGTCAGCCAGTGCATTCAGTGTTATGATCCTAAGGTTTGTGAAGTGGCAGCACATGCCTATACACATCCATGGGGCACAACACTTCCAACCGCCATGATGATGGAACAGGTGATTGAAGACCGCAAGAAACTTGAGGATATGTTTCATGTAATTATCAAAGGAATGGCATATCCATATGGCATGTATAATGACGATGTTGTTGAGATATTAAGACTTGCAGGTATTAAGTATTGTAGAACGGTGAATGAGACGCATGAATTTTATATTCCTGAGGATTGGCTGAGATTAAATCCAACCTGTCACCATGATGACCCGATGCTTGATGAGTTAGTAGAGCGATTTTTAAACGAAGATTATTATTGGAGCTCCTCATTATTTTATTTGTGGGGACACACATTTGAGTTTGAGAGAAATGACAATTGGGATGTGATGGATAAATTTATGAAAAAGGTATCTGGTAGAGAAGATATCTGGTATGCAACGAATATTGAGGTGTTTGAGTATGTACAGGCATATAAGCGTCTAGAGTACTCCGTTGATGGTAAGCAAATTTACAATCCAACTGTTACAAAATTGTGGATTGAGATTGATGGAAAAATGATAGAGATACCAGCAGGAGGATATGTCACATGTTAGTACAAGGATTGACAGACTTAATTGGCAATACACCTCTTGTTCATATGAATCGGCTCGCAGCCAATCTGCCAGGTCAGCTCTATGCTAAGTTGGAGATGATGAACCCAGCAGGAAGTGCCAAAGACCGTGTCGCACGCGAGATGATTGAAGATGCCGAGAGGCAGGGAGTATTGAAGACTGGTGCTACGATTATTGAACCAACAAGTGGCAATACAGGAATCGGAATTGCAAGTGTAGCATGCGCCAAAGGTTACAAGGTGATTCTTACCATGCCTGAGACGATGAGCCTGGAACGCAGAAATCTCTTAGCAGCATATGGAGCGAAATTAGTTCTTACCGAGGTAAGCCAAGGTATGCAAGGGTCTGTCGATAAGGCGAATGAGTTAGTAAAAGAAATTCCAGGAGCTGTTATACTTGGACAATTTGTAAATCCAGCCAATCCAATGGCACACTACAAGACTACCGGTCCAGAGATTATGGATGATTTGAATGGACAAGTTGATGTCTTTATCGCAGGAATGGGGACGGGTGGAACCATTACAGGAACGGCAAGATATCTGAAAGAGAAGAATCCGAATGTTCGAATTATTGCCATTGAACCTGCTGATTCACCATTATTGACAAAGGGAGTTAGTGGTCCACATAAATTACAAGGGATTGGGGCAAACTTTATCCCAGAGATTTATGATAATAGATATGTAGATGAGGTTCGTACCGTAACAACGGAACAGGCTTATCGTACAGCCAAAGAACTCGTTCAAAGTGAGGGCTTGTTGACCGGCATCACATCAGGTGCTGCTCTCTATGTTGGATTGGAATTGGCAAAAGAAGAAACGAATCGAGGCAAAAATATTGTTGCCCTGTTACCAGATACCGGTGAACGCTATTTATCAACAGGTATGTTTGATTCATAAAGCAAAAGCTTCGGCATGGAGGAAAGCATGAAGAAAAAGACTAAAATTATTATTGGAATTGTTGTTATACTAGTTTGCGCAGTTGCTATTTTCATAGGAATTACTTATGCAAATTATAAAAAGAGTCAGAATGTTACGAAGCCTGGCGAAGATTATGAGCAAGTATATGAAGATGAGAAGGATATACAGGAAGAAATTGCTGATGTGAAAGTCGGCGACAATACATTTTCCTTTACTCAGTTAACAAATGCCAAAAGCCTGATTAATCAGTTGACGGATGTCAAGACAGCGAAAGGTGAAGTGACGGGAAGTTCTGTTCCGATGACGGAAATTGAGAGCTTTACAGGGGGAAACTTGCAAAAGTATTTTAAAGGATACTCGCAGATGTTTCCTAAGAAACACAAAATTGCACAGGGCAGTACGGGGTATGATTTTCAGATTCAAAATATCGAGGGGCTTGGCGAAGAAGTATATTTGCTAGCGACCGATGAAAATTTATATGATAAATTGCCAGAAGGCAAGGAATCCCAGATTGGCGATGTGCCAGTAAAAGTGTTCTATACGCACAATCGTAGGACTAATGTTGAAAATGAAAAACCAGTTAGCACGGAGCAATATATGTATGAAGCTGTATATGTGAAGGAAGGTATTCATTATTATTATCAGATGAATTTCACTGGTTTTAACTATGAAATCGATATGGTTCAGACCACGAAAGAGGATACTTCGAAGCAGGTGGCTGAGAAACTTGTTCAGTTAATCACACAGAAATGAGGGAGCATATGAAAAAGAGATGTTTGATTTGGGTGGCAGTAGCACTTCTTGGAATTGTTTGTATGGCGGGGACTTGTCAAGCAAAAGTGAGCCGATTGTCAGTGAAAGGAACTAAGGTTGTCAATGCGTCGGGCAAGACGGTACAGCTAAAAGGTGTTAGTACACATGGTATTGCATGGTTTCCGCAATATGTGAACAAAAAGCAATTTGCTAGTTGGAAGAAGTTTGGAGCTAATACAGTACGATTGGCGTTATATAGTGATAAGGCCGCTGGATTTGACAAGAGCCTCTACAAAAAAGTAGATGAAGGTGTAAAATATGCAACACAATTAGGCATGTATGTTATAATTGATTGGCATATTTTATCGGACGGTAATCCTAAGACAAATCAGAAACAAGCAACAGCATTTTTTACGCGAATGGCGAAGAAGTATGCGAAACAAACCAATGTCATCTATGAAATCTGTAATGAACCAAATGGTAGTGTGACATGGGAGAAAGATATCAAACCGTATGCTAAGAAAATGTATCAGGTGATTCGTAAATATGATAAAAAAGGAATTATCATAGTGGGAACACCAAATTGGTCTCAGGATGTAGATGTGGTAGCGAAAAGCCCATTAAAAGGTGTGGAAAATGTAATGTATGCGTTGCATTTCTATGCAGCAACACATACAGATTGGTTACGTAGTAAAGTGACAACGGCTTTGTCTGCAGGACTTCCAATCTATGTGTCGGAGTTTAGTATATGTGATTCATCTGGAAGTGGACGTATTGATACAAGTAGTGCCGCTAAGTGGATGAAGTTGATTCGCAAATATAAGCTTCCTTATGCCGCTTGGAATGTTTCAAACAAAGCAGAGACATCTTCGTTAATCAAGAGTAGCTGTAGCAAGACTGGCACGATTAAATCAAGTGATTTGTCCAAGACAGGCAAGTGGCTTGTGAAGGAATTTAAGAAGTAATGAGTTCTTTACAAGGAAGTTTGAACTGTGTATAATATAAACAAACAAATTCGATATGGAGGATTATTATGAGTATTCAGATTCAGAAAGTTACAGACAAAAGTTTTAAGAAATATGGACGTATTTTAACAGGAGAATATGATGTGAAAGCATTATGTGCACAGATGGAGAAGACACCGTTACCTGAGGATGTTATCTATGAACCATCGGTTGCCGAGTTAGAAGCACTTCCAATTATGAAAGATTTTACATACAGCCTATATGGTGGTCTTCCAATCCAGATTGGTTATTGCAATGGCCACAATCATTTATTAAATGCTGTTGAGTATCATCGTTCTTCCGAGATTAATGTAGCGGTTACCGATATCATTCTTATGATTGGTAAGGAAGAAGATATCAATGATGATTGCACTTATGATACATCTAAGATTGAAGCATTTTTACTTCCAGCTGGAACCGTAATTGAGTGTTATGCAACCACTCTTCACTATGCACCATGTGGTGTAGATGGTAAGGGATTCCGTTGTGTTGTAGTACTTCCTAAAGACACGAATCTTGACTTAGAGGTTAAGCCTGAAGGCGCAAAAGAAGATAAGCTATTAGTTGCTCGTAATAAGTGGCTCATTGCCCATGAGGATGCTAAGATTGATGGCGCATTCAATGGCCTTGTTGGAGAGAATGTATCTCTGTAAGTGAATTGACTTGTATAAACCAAAGAAGCAATGACTATTGTGGTTATTGCTTCTTTTTGATAGGGAGGCATATATGAAACGAACAGAACAAAAAAAGGAAAATTGCTGGGCAATGGAAGATTTGTATGCTAGCGATGAATTATGGAGAGAAGATTTTGAAGCATTGCAACGAAAACTGCCCGAACTCTCTACTTATGCAGGCAGATTAGGAGAAGGCGCAGAAGTTCTTCTTGCTTATTTGCGTTACGATGAACAGTATTCACTAACAGGAGAAAGACTGTATGTATATGCAAATCAACGCCTTCACGAAGACACAAGTAATGGCACATATCAGGATTTATCTGATCAAGCAACATCTCTGATGGTTAAGATGGATCAGGCAACCGCCTTTTTTGCACCAGAATTATTGCAGATGGAATGGTCGCAGATAGAAAAGTGGCTAGAAGAGAACAAAGAGTTGTCGAAATATCGACGTTATCTGTATGAGTATTTTCGCAGGAAAGACCATATCTTATCCGATGCAATAGAAGAAGTCCTAGCAGGTGTAGGTGAGCTGACAGAGACTTCGTCGGATGTGTTTTCGATGTTTAACAATGCTGACATACATTTTCAGTCGATACAGGATGCATCAGGCAAAGAATTAGAAGTGACACATGGTACTTTTATTAAATTGCTTGAAAATCCAGTCCGTGAAGTGAGACGACAAGCTTTCGAAAGTGTATATAGCGAATATCATAAATATAAAAATACATTGGCTGCAACATATCGTGGTAATATTAAACAATATGTATTTATGGCAAAGACACGAAATTATCAGAGTTCCCTTGAATATGGTTTGTCTGGTTCCCATATTCCAACGGAGGTTTATCATCAATTAGTGGATACGGTAAATGAATATTTACCATTGCTACAACGATATGTGCAGATACGTACGCAATGCCTAGGTGTCGATGAATTGCATATGTATGATTTATATGCATCGATGGTGCCAGGCGTGGACATGAAGATTTCATTTGCCAAGGCGAAAGAAATCGTGCTGAAGGGACTCGCCCCGCTAGGAGAAGACTATCTTGATGTACTGAGAGAGGGCTTTGCAAATCGATGGATTGATGTTTATGAAAATGAAGGAAAAAGAAGTGGTGCTTATTCATGGGGCGCATATGGAACGCATCCTTATGTACTACTAAACTACCAGGATAATCTCAATAATGTATTTACCCTCGCACATGAGATGGGTCATGCACTGCATTCATATTTTTCAGATGAGGCACAGCCATATATCGATGCAGGATATCGAATCTTTGTAGCCGAAGTTGCCTCAACTTGCAATGAATCCTTGCTCATTCACTATTTACTTGAGAATTCAAAGGATAAAAAGGAAAAAGCATACTTGATTAATTATTTCCTTGAACAATTTAAAGGAACTTTGTTCCGTCAGACGATGTTTGCTGAATTTGAGAAAATAACACACAGCATGGTTGAAAAGGGAGAAAGTCTCACACCAGACCGACTATGTGAAATCTATTATGAACTTAATAGGAAATATTTTGGTGACAAGATGTGTATTGATACGGAGATTGAGATGGAATGGGCGAGAATACCACACTTCTATACGCCGTTTTATGTATATCAGTATGCAACCGGGTTCTCAGCGGCCATTGCAATCAGCCGTAAGATATTGAGTGGTGATACTGTGGTTTTAGAAGGATATAAAAAGTTCCTTCACAGTGGTGGCTCGATGGATCCAATTGACTTATTGCGATTAGCAGGTGTTGATATGACAAAAAAAGAGCCCATTACAGAAGCAATGGAACTCTTTCGCGAGTTGCTTGATGAGATGGAATCACTTAGCTAATTTATCATAATACTCATAGAGCTTTTGAACACCATTTTCGAGAATATAATAGTGGCGAATGTAAGGAACCAATAAGACTAACAACATTAAAATCAGTGCTAGAAGAATTGGGTTTACAATGAACTGAGCACATAAAACAGACATGATTGTGACGATGGCAAATAAAACTGTCACGATTAAGTGAATGAGACGTTCATGTTGGAAAAAACTAATCTGAGTTAAAAGATCGCTCTTTAAACGGGCTCTTTCTTCGGGAGAAAGTTCAAGATCACATTGGTAGGATATATATTCTAAATAATGCTTGAGTCGTTTTTCCATAAAAACACTTCCTTTCGCAAGACAGTATACCTTAGAATTCATGGTTTGTAAATACCAACCCGACTGATTTGGATAATCCAACCGGAGAAATTTTGCATATATAACCGGTTTGATTTTAGTATCTTTATAGTGTTTCTAACTTTTTCTTTCATTATTAGTTTGGTTTTAAATGAAGCCTTGCAGGAATTGTATAAAGATGGTATGATTTGAATAGAATAAAACCGTAATGCATTCTGGTCTGGGCGAAGGTTTTTTGCCCCCCGGGAGTATTACTAAATTCAAAGCCGTTTAGAATGGCATTGAGAAGGAGGACGAAACGATGGCAGTAATTGAAGTAACAAGTGAGAACTATGAAGTTGAAGTGCTACAGTCGGACAAGCCCGTGTTGATTGATTTTTGGGCATCATGGTGTGGACCATGTAAGATGCTTTCACCAGTGGTAGATGAGTTATCAGAAGAATTAAGCGATGTGAAGGTATGCAAGGTGAATGTAGATGCAGAAGGTGACTTGGCTAGCCAATACAGGGTGGTAAGTATCCCAACATTGGCATTGGTTAAGGATGGCAAGATGCTAGATAAGACCGTTGGTGTAGTTCCTAAGAGTCAGATTGTTGAGATGATTCAGAAGGAATTATAATATTTTGTTTTACGAAACATACCGAAACCGCTCACTGTGAGAACAGGGGCGGTTTTTCGTTGATTTAAGTTGCGTTTTTTCACGAAAAACACTTGTGAAATTAACAAAAAAGATTTATAATAAGCAATGAATTATAGTTCGTATAAGAACTTGGGTATATGATTAATGCTAACAAGAAGGAGGAATACATATGACATCGCAACAGATTCATTATGTAATCGCACTATCAGAAGAAAGAAGCTTTTCGAAGGCTGCCGAGAGATTATATATATCTCAACCAGCTTTGAGCCAGTTTATTAAGAATGTTGAGAAGGATGTTGGAATGCCATTATTTGATCGTGGTACGAATCCAATTCAGTTAACACCAGCAGGTGAGATCTATTTGAAAATGGCGAAGGAAGTCTTGATGACAGAGAGAGAGCTTGCTCGTAAGATTGGTGATTTGAGCGAGTTGAAGACGGGACATTTTACGATTGGTACTTCATCATTTCGTGCGTCATCACTGTTGCCTAAGAGCATTCGTGCATTTCGAGAGAGACACCCTGGCATACAGCTTGATATTGTAACTGGTCATGTAAGCCAATTGAAGCAGATGCTTTTAGTGGGTGATATTGATTTGTGTATCGAAGCAGATGATTTTGACCCAGCATTATACCACAGCGAGGAACTTTTTGAAGAGAATTACTATTTGGCAGTTCCACGCGAGAGTGAGTTTAATAAAACAAATGCAGAGAATGCACTTGAGCGAGAAGATATTCTCAATGATACAAAGCATTTATATACAGCAGAAGAGATTCGATTGAAAGCTAGTATGGAGATTCCTTTTATTCATATGAAGACAGGAAGTTGTTTCTTCAATACATTTGAGAAGATTTGCAAGGAGATGCGTTATCATCCCGAAGAGAATATCGAAGTAAGCCAGATTGAGACCGCTTTTCATTGGGTAAATGGTGATTTGGCTTGTGCACTTATTCCAGATACGTTGATTCGTTATGGTAACTTCACAAAGCATCCAGTGTATTACAAGCTTAAGGCGAAGAGTGCTTCACAGCACATGGTAATTGCCATGAAAAAGAACCGTTATATCACTCATGCAATGCAAGAGTATATCACGGTCCTAAGAGAACTAATTGGCTATGGTACATGGAGTGTAACAGACTAACAATAACCAATATTAAGGAGAGAGAAAATTCGATTTTCCTCTCCTTTTTGCATCTTAAATTTTATGAAATGTTCTTCGACTTTATCGTCTAAGGTAAGAATGTGAGCTTGTGCATGATCCCAGCTATTGATGCGATAGGCAGATAAGGTCTCTACTTTTACACCATCTATGTATAATTCTGCATCGCCATATCGGTCGCTATCGCTGATGATATATACGATGATAAGATTTTTACAATCTAGTGTAAATTCAATTGAGGTTTTCTCGGAATCCCGTTCATAGAGCCAACTTTGTTGTAACATTTTAAAGTTAGATAAGTGATTGTCATAAAAACTACAATCAGGAATCGGTTCATCAATAAGCGGAGTCAATTTGACTTGATTGAAGAAGTCAAGAATCAGATGTTGAATGAATTGATGACCTTCAACATTGGGATGACCATAATCATCTGAAAAGTTACTCCAAGAACTTCCTTCACCATGTGCAATTAAATCGTCAACGGCATGACTGATAAAGATAGAAGACTGATGGTAATGCTCAGCAACCATATCCATGTAGTTTTGACAGGTATAGCCCACTTTTGACTTGGATAAGAGTAGTACAACAGCTGGCTTGCTAGGCAGGTTGATACAATGGTATACCATACTTTCAAAGGCAGATTGATGTTCGGCATTCTTCATATCATTGATAGCAAATTCGATGAACACGACATCCGGAGTGTACCCTTCTACATACTGAAGGGATTGGTATAGACCGAACATAGATGGAATACCAGGCAGTCCAAGATTATGTGAGTGTAGCTTGTTCGTCTGATATTGTTCTGATAAAGCGTTGTTTAGCAGATAGGAAAAACCATCTGTCATATTTGGAATATGAAAGGCAGAGGTGATAGAACCGCCGAGATATACAATGGAAGCGGATTCTTTCTTGTCTAACTTGTAAATAAACTTCTGTAGTCTGGCGGTGTTACGAATCTGGAAATACTGGCTGGTGTTGGTCATGGCAGAGCCCTTCTTTCATCTTATTAATTTCATTATAAATTAGAGAGGAAGAAAAAGCCAATAGATTTATGTTTTGAATAATATAAGAGAGCTCTTATATAGCATATCCAAAAACAGTATTAGACGTAGTTACGAAAATGAGATATAATATAAAAAGGTAATTCTAAAATTTTTTTAGGGGGTTTTCGTGTGAAAACAAATAAGTACAAACGCATTATGGCCATCGTTTTATCTATGGCACTATGTATGCAACTTGGAT
>CAZUGH010000011.1:0-40398 GCA_964619785.1 uncultured Lachnospiraceae bacterium
ATTCTTCAGGATCACAGTTTGTATCTACAATACCAATCAATGGAATGTGAAGAATGTGAGCTTCCTGAATACAAATTCTTTCTTTCTTAGGATCTACAACAAAGATTGCATCTGGAACTTTCTTCATTTCTTTAATTCCACCAAGGTTTCTCTCAAGTTTAGCCCATTCCTTCTTAAGATTAATAACTTCTTTCTTAGGAAGAACATCAAATGTGCCATCTTCTGACATCTTCTCGATTGCTTTCAGTCTTCTAATTCTTGTCTGAATTGTCTTAAAGTTGGTAAGCATACCGCCTAACCATCTTTCATTAACATAGAACATTCCACAACGCTCTGCTTCTGCTTTAATTGAATCCTGAGCCTGCTTCTTAGTTCCTACAAAAAGAATGTTTCCGCCATTAGCAGCAACTTCCTTAATTGCATTGTAAGCTTCGTCTATTTTACCTACAGATTTCTGAAGATCGATGATATAAATACCATTTCTCTCTGTGTAGATGTACTCAGCCATTTTAGGGTTCCATCTTCTTGTCTGGTGTCCAAAATGTACACCTGCTTCCAATAACTGTTTCATTGAAATAACGCTCATAACTTACCTCCATGTGGTTGTTTTCTTCCGTAGGCTTCTTCGTATCGTCTGACCAATTCATTCATTTGAACAGGCACCTGGACAATCATCGACCTACGTGATTTTTTTGTATCCGCTTTATTCTATCACAGTGTTTCTTAATTTGCAAGCTATTTTGTAATTATTTTCGCAATCTCCTGATAACTAGCTCCAGATGGTATTTCATAGTTACCTACAGAAATATTGTCAGCATATCCCTTTTTCACCAGATAACGATCAAAATCCTTTGAGCTTTTGACTAATCCAGCTTTCTCAATCTTTTTTGACACACTACTCGAATCCATCCCTGATGAAACTTTAATTCGAACATTTTTCTTCGATGGTTTTTTGGTCACCTCTGGCGAAGGAGTTGCTGCCACCTCTGGTGAAGGTGCCGCTGTCTTCTCCGGCGTTGGCGCTGCGGTAGACGTAGGTGCTGCGATAGCCGTCGGTTCTACAGTAGGTTCTGCCTGTGGCGTTTCACTTGTTTCAGGAAAAACCATTCCGAATGATTTTGCCTGATTTATTATATTTTGTTCTGTCATCTGTTTACGATATGCTATGCATAACAGAAGGGCTGTTACGATAATACCAATCCCCAGCCCTCGTAAAAAATATTTTCTTTTCATTGTCAGCCTCCGTATAAGTCTATCACCAGTTTTACTTCGCCCTGCCCCATATCTAATTCCTTAGAAATCTCTAATATGGACTTGCCTGATTGATATAGCTTACGAATTTTTTGATTGGTTTCTGATGCATCTACCATCACAGGCGTATCTGACACTGGCACTTCCTTCTTTTTCGTAACAGCTGTTTTCTTAGCCGGTGCCTTGGCAACAGGTTTCGGCTTTTTTGCGGGAGTTGTTGCAACAACTGGTTTGCCTGATTTTAATTGTTTTTCTTTTTCATCTAACATATTGTACATGAAAACTACTTCTTTGTGGTTTTGTTCAATCTTATCGAGAATTTGATTGGAAAATTCATCCACCGCCATAATCTTTTCATTGCTTAAATGATTCAAACGATCCGTCGTATGTTCGACTACATTCTCAATATTTTCCTCTATTGCTTTTTCGATTCTCTGCTGTATCATCTCTTCATCTTTAGATGACCACAGTTCTCTAGACGTATTGCCTTTTTTATCTAATTCCTGATTATCCCCTCTCGAAATCAAAAAGCTTAGTCCCACTAAAACAAAACCTAGAATCAAAAGTAATATCTCAATCGCTGTCATATTCGTTCTTCTTTCTACTAAATTGTAATATCAAATGAGCTTGTTGACCGAGGTGCCATCGGAGCTTCATCCTTATCCTCGGACTTCTGTCTTCTTCTCTGATTTGGATTGCCTCCATGATTCCCTTTTGATTCACCATATTGATACTCCGGCCACTCATCCTTATTTGTTTCTACCGCTTGTTGACTATCATGTTGAACCTCTTGACTAAATTGCTGTCCTGTCTGAATCTGTGCATTTTCCTGGTGTCGCATCGTATTGTTTTGCACTTGTGATGCCTCTTGCGACCGTGGTGCCATCGTAGCAATATCAATCATATTAACTGGCATTCAATCACTCCGTTCTAAAATGATGTCATGCGGATATCTGCACCTTCCCGCACGAATTTGCAGTGTGAAACATTCTCTCTCATAATCTTCATGATGTCTTTAATAATGATTTTGACACCACTATAAACATTACCATTTATTTTGATACTTACATCTTGGCAAGCAGCTAAGCGTTCCTGAAGTCTTTCTACTTCGAAATTGAGATTATTCAATTCCTCTACCATTTCCTTGCGTTTAATCACAACAAGTTTAAAAGAATTCTCCTGCTCAGCTGTTAGTTTATCTCCTGATTTAATTTTTGTGCTTAATGCCACTAGTATTTGGTCTAATTTGCGAACTTCTTTTACTTTTTCGTCTGCTTCTTTTTCAAGCTGATTTGCTTTCTTCGCCATCTCGGTATCGGCTAATATCTCAATCTTCGTATCAGTCCCCATCGAGGACCCTAGATTACTTGCAATAATATTGCCATATGTCTGTAAATGACCACCCGTAATCAGTCCTTTTCGTCCAGATACTTCAATTCGGTCTTTACAAGTAACATCGGTATGCATCATGGCATCACTCATAACACTTCCACCTGCAATAACGGTACAATTTTCAAGATATTTTGCAACAATATTTCCTTTTGCTTCTAACCTGCCTCGCGACATTCCTTGCATACCATTTTTCAAAATAATATTACCGCCAGCAACAATATGTGCGCCTTCTACAACACCATTTACGATTACATCGCCATCCGCTTTGATTGCATACCCGGTTAAAACATTCCCTGGAATTTCAACACTTCCACTGTATTCAATGTCACCAGTTGATACATCAACATTCTTTGGAACCTGATAAACATCCGATACAAGAACCATCTCATCTACTAGAGTAACATGTCCTGCCACTTTAGAAAATATCTCTTGGCGATTCTCTGATAATTCAATGTTACGTCCATAATGCAAACGCTGTATACGAACTTTCTTAGGTTTAATCTCTCCACCAATAACATTTGTTCCTGGCTTACCCAAATCAGCTGGATATAATGTCGCTAGTTTGTCACCAGGGCGAACCGGCTTGATATGTCCAAGCTGATGAAAATCAACGCTTCCATCTTCATTTAATTTAGGCCGTATACTAACGTTCGTATCAAAATGATATTCCACTTTCGCATCAGAACCTTCAGTTGGCATTGTTGCTTTTGCAACAACATAATCAGTACAGTAACAACGATTGGTCAAAAAATCATCTACTACATTTTCCATCACACCATGTACAACACCCTTTTTTCGAATGGTTCGTACAATCTCTTCTTTCGATAGTACACTTCCCTCAGCGGATGGTGGATAAAATCTTAACGTTGCTGAAAGTGCTTTCGGTTGAATGGTAATCAGCATCTCTTCGTTTTCCTGAAAAAAATCACCTTCAGCAACAATATATTCATCTTTATAATTACCTGATTTTAAATAGTTATTTAAACTCGCCAGGTCATATTTTGTAATTCTCTTGATGTCAAGATAATGTATTAATTCTTCAATTTTGAACATGCTTCCGCCGTCCTCAGGTGGAACCACACTTAGGAACAGTTTATTATCTCTCGGATTGAGTTGAAAATATCCATTTTTACTCATATGATTCACCTTTCATCAAAAGAGATTGGTAAAATCTACGCAATCGCCTAGTTGTTTCTTAATCTTTTGAAGTGCTTTTTTGTGTAATTGTGAGATTCTAGATTCAGATACTTCTAAAATCCTGCTAATTTCCTTTAGTGTTAATTCCTCATAATAATAAAATGTAATAACCTTGCATTCATTTTCTGTCAGTGTCTGTAATGCCTCGACAAGCATTTTCTTGATTTCCTCTTTTTCAACCTTCTTCTCTGGTTGTTCAAATCGGAAAATAGTACCAGCATCCATCCTTGTCTCACTGCCCTGTTCAAGATAATCGTCAAGAGAAACCATATTGGTGAATTGTACTTGACTCTTCCAACTGTCATACTCATCTTTCGTGATGCCAATCTCACTGGCTATCTCATCATCACTTGCCGGTCTTCCCAATTCACTCTCGAGCTTACTTATTGCGTTGTCGATTTTCTTTTGTTTTTGGCGTAGTGTTCGTGGCACCCAATCCATCTTACGAATCTGGTCTAAAATCGAACCTCGAATTCGCAAGCTAGCATAAGTTTCAAATTTAACGCCTTTATCTAAATCAAATTTGTCAATCGCATCAATCAAACCAAAGATACCATAGCCTACAAGGTCGTCATATTCTACTGTATAGCCAAGGTACATGCTGAGTCTTCCAGCCACTAAATTAACGACATTTGCATATTCTAATATCAATTGTTCCCTAAGTTCAGGCGATTTGGACTTTATATATTTTTCCCATAATTTTGTCTTTTCACTTTCCGTCATAGGCGTCTTGTCCCTCCCTGTCTTGTCTTAGTACTTCTATTCTTCCTCTTCTGATAATCCATCTTCTATATCAGTCGCTTGTGCTGCTTCTAAAGCTTCTTTTGCCTGTAAAGCTTCTTGTTCTTCTAATTCACGTTGTCTTCGCTGCTCTAAATTCTCAGCTTGCATTTTACTTATAATCCTTGCAGCAATTTTTCCTATACAATAGAAAATGATAAGAACAAAAAACAAAAGAATCAAACTATATGTTACATCCCATTGATGTACAATGCTAAACAAACAACTGATTAATCCCGCCACCAACATAACAAATGCTGGGATATATCGATTCTTCATGTAATCCATCACCTTTCTTAGATGATATAAATTCCTTTACCAACTGCTTTCACCTGTAATTCGCCAGTCTCAGGATAAAATTCAATTGTTCTACCATGAAAGGCTCCTGTATCCTCTGCCAATATAGGAATATGATTCATGGCAAGAAAATCTTTGGTTGCTTGAATATTTTTACCGCCTATATTCAAATGCTCATTCGTTGAATCATAGGCAAACATCCTGGCGCCACCAGCAATCTTCGCCACTAAACTTTTCTTACTAGCACCTTCATGTAGCAACTCATTTAACATATCGAGCAAACATGTGTCAGCAAATTTAAATCGGTTTTTATTTTGATTAATCTTTTTACTATCTGGCAGCATGATATGTGCCATACCACATATTAATTTCTGTGTATCATATATGACAACACCCATACAAGAACCTAGTCCCAATGTGACAATGTAATCTGGTGCTTTACATATCTTATAATCTGCCATTCCTACTCGAATGATATTGCTCATAAATTTTCTTTTCCTCGAACAACACTCTCCGTATCAAGAAGTGAAATTAAACTATCACTGTTCTTGCCAATTCCAGCCAAATAGATTGCATTTTCCTCGGATAATTTGAAATTAGGGTTTTCTATTGTTGTTTCATCTAAATTAACCACTTCTTTTACTTCATCAACAATCATTCCAACTAACGACTGATCCGATAGTTTTACAATAATGATTCTCGTTGAACCTACATATTCATCATCTTCTAATCCAAACCTTCTACGTAGACTCATAACAGGAACAACTTCTCCACGTAGATTAATTACACCAATATAATATGGCTGTGACTTGGGTACTCGTGTCATGCGTTGCATTCTTACGATATTATCTACATTGTCTATCTTGATGCCATAGGATTCCTGGCCAAGCCTGACAACGATATATTGTTGTTCATCAACCAATTCTTCATTGTACTCTAGTTCTTCCATTCTGGCACCTCCTAAAATAGTGTGTTTGTATCTAAAATCAAAGCAACTTCACCATCACCTAATATCGTAGCCCCACTAAAGAGTTTACCACAAGTGATATGATGTCCTAAAGATTTAATTACCGTTTCCTGTTGTCCCATTAATCGATCAATAACAAGGCCAATTCTTTGATCACCCTTTTTAACAACAACGACAAGAATGCTCTCCGGTTCCGTCTCCTGTGTTGGCGTTGATAATACATCACGCAATCGCACAATCGGTATCACACTACCTCGTAGATGAATAACCTCTTTCGACTGAACTAACTTAATCTCATCTGGCATAATATCTTCAATCGTATTGATACTACTCAATGGAATCGCATACTTTTCTGTTCCGACTTCAATCATTAAGGCCTGAATAATTGCAAGCGTCAACGGAAGTTGAATGGTAAATGTACTTCCTTTTCCTTCTTCTGTTCTTGCATCTATGCTTCCACCTAACGACTCAATCTTTGTTTTAACAACATCAAGACCTACACCACGTCCAGAAACATCGGAAATCTTGTCTGTGGTAGAGAAACTTGGACGAAACAGTAAATCAATTGCCTCTTTATCACTCATCGCTTCCGCCTGTGATTCTGTAAGCAGTCCGGACGCTATCGCTTTTTGTTTTACTTTTTCAACATTAATGCCTGCTCCGTCATCTCTTACTTCGATGGTGACATTATTGCCTTCCTGATAAGCATCTAGGAAAATGGAACCCACTTCTGGTTTGCCAAGACGAATTCTCTCTTCATTGCTCTCTAAGCCATGATCCGCTGAATTACGCAATAAATGCATGAGTGGATCACCAATCTCGTCGATAACTGTTCGATCCAATTCGGTCTCTTCACCTGTCATGAAGAGTTCCATCTTTTTATCAAGTTTTCTTGTTAAATCACGAATCATTCTTGGAAACCGATTTACAACAGATTCAATTGGAACCATTCGAACCTTCATTACCGATTCATGAAGATTGGTTGTAACTCGCTCAAGATACTCAATATTTTCATTAAATACACTGTTATCTTCTAATAGATTACTAGTAGAATTGCTACTCGCTGAAACCAAACTATTCTTTGCTATAATCAACTCACTAACCAAATTCATTAAAACATCTAATTTGTCAATATCAACACGTACCGAACGACTTGCAACAACTTTATTTGTCTTAGTAGACTTCTTCTTTTCTTCTTTTTTTTCTTCTTTCTTGTCTTCTTTATTTGCATTTGTTGTTGACAGCTCTTCTTCTGGAAGTGCATTATCATCATATGTAAAATCTTCAATTACAACTTCTTTGATTTCTGATACGTTCTCAATTGATTTTTTAATTGTTTCTTTCTTTTCAGGAGAAGCAAGAATCCAACTAAAATCAAATTCAAATTCTTCATCTTCAATTTCCTCTACACTAGGAACTGATTTGATTAATTCCCCTTTGCTCTCAATTGATTTGAAAACAAGGAATGCACGTGCTGCTTTCAAGATACACGTATCTTGTAGATATACTGTAATGCCAAAGATATTCATCTTCTCTTCTTTTGCATTACTCATCGCGCTAATCTCATACTCTGTCACTGGTATACTGAGGAACTTTCTCTTGTCACCAGATTCTTCATTCGAAGCTGTCTTCTTTGTTTCCTTTGGTGCTTCCTCTGTTCCATTATTCAATAATGCATTTAAGTCATCAATAATGTCCTGACTATCTTCAGATCCCTCTGTACCATCTGTCTGGATACATTCTAGATATTGCTCTAAGGCATCAATTCCACGAAATAAAATGTCAACCAGTTTGGATTCTGCCTTCATCTTACCATTACGAATCTCCTGAAATGCATTTTCTAAATCATGAGCAAGACGTTGCATATTCTTATATCCCATTGTTCCAGCCATACCCTTTAATGAGTGAGCCGCGCGGAAAATCTCATTAATTGTATCCTCATTCTCTGGTTCCTTCTCTAGAATCAAGATATGTTCATTCAAACTCTGTAAATGCTCTTTTGTCTCATCAATAAAAATATCAAGATATTGACTTGTATCCATCTTACCACACTCCTCCTATAGCACCTTGCTATATATTCTTAATAATTGCTCTTGCAACATCATCAAGAGCCACTACTTCATCTACTAAACCAGCTGCTTTCACTGCTCTTGGCATTCCATAAACAACACAAGACTTTTCATCCTGTCCAATTACTTTTACCTTTTTATACTGTTTCAAATATGCCAGTCCTCTTGTTCCATCATCACCCATGCCAGTCAATACTACGGAAATGATTTGTTCATAAGAAGTCTCTGCCATAGACTCTAAGCAAACATCCGCACATGGTCGCAATCCATTTCGCATGGAATCATGAGATAATACGAATTGGTGTTCATGCTTCTTAGTTTCTGTAATATGACAATGATAACCGCCCTTTGCAACATAAACTTTTCCTGGATCTAACTTCATACCATCCTCAACTTCAACCACGTCAACCTTACTCATCTCATTCAAACGACTAGCCAATGATTTTGTAAAGCCCTCTGGCATATGCTGTACAATGATAATTGGGCAAGCTAAATCAGCTGGCAAAAGAGGTATAACGCGTTGCAAAGACTTCGGGCCACCTGTCGAACATGCAATAAATACAATCTCGTCCTTATCAAACTTATTACTCTTAGGGATGCTTGCTAAATTCGCATTAACGCGAGCAATCTTCTTAATAACATCTAATTCGGTGTCGGATGTACCATCATCAAGTCCTACCGCAAGATGTATCTTCTTTAATAATTGCTCTTTGAAATCATTGTTAGCGCCCCCCAAATAACTATCTGGCTTTTTAATAAAATCAAATGCACCAAGTTCCAATGCTTGTATTGTCTCTTGCGTACTTCTACTAGCAATTGAACTAACAACAATCACTCTTACTTTGATAGACATCGTAGTTAATTTCTTTAAGAAGCTCACACCATCCATCTTTGGCATATTAATATCAAGAAGAATCAGGTCATATAAATTACCTTCTTGTAATAATGCGAGTCCTTCAAGTCCGTTGGTGGCTACTTGGGATACTTTTAAATCCTTGTCTTCGTTTATTATATCAGACATGACCCTTCTCATAAGTGCAGAGTCATCAATAATGAGAACTTTTTTCATCGTCTCCTCCATATAATCTGTTACTCTTTTCTCAAGCGCCTTCTCTGTTCCTCAAATACATATTTAACAATCAATTCACGATCATTATCATCTAAATCTACATACTCACCTCTTGTTTCAAAGAAAAGCCTGCTATCCGCATAATGGATACAGGATATAACATTTATTTTTACTCTTACCGGGTTCACATCTTCTTTAATTAAAAGCGGCAAAACCAACTCTATTACATCACTTTGCTTCCATTCATGTTTACTATGGAAACGAATTCCACCACCACTAATATCCGATACTGCTGCATCTTCCCAGTCAGGTGTGATCTCGTCTAGAAGATGCTGACATCTGATTCGTTCACTTTCGCTTTCAAAGTCATTCTTTACTAGTCGATCTCTGAGTACAATCTCATCCTGTGGAATCATTCGTTGTCGAATTGGTATCATACAATCCAAGCGATAAAAACCACGTCTCTGAAACTTCTTTGGCATCGTGATAAATTCTATCTTTAACACATAAATGTTCTTTTCCATCATTCGTCTTACAATCTTAACCGTGCATTGATACATTCCCGATGCTGCAAAAAAACACAATTCATACTCATCCCCAACTTCTAAAGGAATAATACGTCCTTCAAAGATTGGCATAGCAATCTTGCCTGTATGTAAACCATCATAGTCCATTAATTTGCTTCCATATTTTTTCTCAGAAAGCTTGCGTCCTGTTGCACTTTTAGAATGGATTAATTCAATTTTATCACCAATTTTAATGGGGTTATTCGGCACACCAATCACCTACTTACTTTGACTTATTGAGATGGAGTCTTATCACGCTTGTAAAAACCTGCATGAGCCCCCTATTTTCCTTTGTCTGTTGAATCTGTTCACCCCATGTACTTTCGACAATTCCACGAATTGCCTTGGTCGATGGGCTTGTTGGAAATGCAATGCTCACAGGTGCTTGTTTCATAACAGCGCGTTGCATACTATTATCATACGGAATTGAGCCTAAAAATTCAACATCTATATTCAAAAACTTATTTACTACAATGCTAAGTTTCTCAAACAGTTCCTCTGCTTCTTTCGGACTACGAATCTCATTTGCAATCATCTTGATTACCGTCTTTTCTGGGGCATAGGATGTATTACGATTTAACGTCTTTAATAATGCATAAGCATCTGTAATCGATGTTGGCTCTGGTGTTGCCACTAATAATACCTCTTCGCTCGCGGCTACAAACTCAAGAACCGCGTCAGATATACCAGCACCTGTATCTACAATAATGATATCTGCCATATTATCGAGCTCATATAATCTCTGTATTAAAGAATAAATCTGTTCTTTCGTCATATTCGCTAATTCATTAATTCCTGAACCACCAGAGATAAATCCAATATTTTCTGGACCATATGTAATAATATCCTTTAATGTTTTACCTCGAAACATCAAATCAGCCAGATTGTATTCTGGACGTAGGCCTAACATAACCTCGATATTGGCTAGTCCAAAATCGGCATCAAAGACAATCACCTTTTTACCTTGGCGGCTTAATTGAATGGCAAGATTTATCGATACACTACTCTTCCCAACTCCACCTTTACCACTCGTAACCGTTATCACTCGTGCTATCTGTGGTTTTATAGAAGATTGTTGCGTATTCGCTCTCACCTGATTACGTAAATTTTCTGCCTGATCCATTAAGACTTACCTCCTAACAGTTTCTTGGCAACCTTCTGTGCATCAATTTCTCCAATATCATCAGGAACATTTTGTCCCCAAGTAACATAAGATAAAGGTCTGTCTGTCAGTGTCTTAAGATTCAACATAATTCCGTGACATGTCGTCTCATCTAATTTAGTAAATATCATGCTGTAATCTGTGATTTTGGAATATACCGTTGCGATATCTTTCAAATCGTTATACTTAGTTCCAGCATTCAGTACGAGATACACCTGTCTTTCATTAACTGGAATCTGTTCAAGCAAATCCTGTATATCCTTTATCTGTTCCTTGCTCTTATGAGAACGTCCTGCCGTATCAACCAAACAGACATCATACTGACTCAGCTCCTCTTTTGCTTTTCCCAATTCCTCTGGGGTGTATACTACAGTCAATGGAACACCTAAAATATTGGCATATGTCTTTAACTGATCTACTGCTGCAATACGATAAGTATCAGCCGTTACTAACGCAACTTTTGCTTTTTCATTCAATTTTAACTTCGATGCAATCTTGGCAATCGTAGTTGTCTTGCCGACGCCCGTTGAACCTAGGAAAAAGATAAACTTCGTGGATGATTTATCATCTAGTTTAATTGTATATGGCTGACCAAGCATCAGTATGATTTTCTGATAGACACTAGCCAAAATATGATCTACCGTAGCATCCTTCGGTAGGGAACGATTTATCTCATCCATTAGTTCCTCTGCTACCTTGCGGTCCACTTCATTATCTATCATCTGTCTGAGAATCAAATCCTTACATGCTTTTGATTTATCCTCATCAATGCTTTTTTTCTCCTCTACAACAGACTCTTTTGAATCTTTTTTCTCTGTTTCTTTGGTCTCTTGTTTCTCATTCATTTGTTTCTCAAGAAGCATCTGTAAACTATTTAGTTTTTCTTCAATGGCGGCAACATCTTTTTCCTCATCTGAGGCAATAATATCTGGATGGTACTCTGGATTACTTTGAGAAGTTGCTTTCTCTGGTTTATCATCATAAGATACATTCTCATCAAGAGCAGCTGTCACTTCTACCTTGCCTCGAACAAAAAGTTTTGATAAACCTTTTGGCTTTACTTTTTTAATATTCATTACAATAGCGTTATTACCCAATTCTGACTTTGCCAACTCAATTGCTTCTCGTTCTGTCTTGGCTAAATATTTCTTAATAATCATTCAACGGTCACCATCCCAACTGATTGTAATTCGACATCTGAATCAATCTCATTATATGATAAAACATTCAGATTCTTAAACTGATCTCCTGTTAAGCGCTTAAAATACATTCTCACGATTGGAGATGTAATAATAATTGGACTTTTCCCCAAATCCTCTAGTTTGCTTATCTCTTCACGTAATGAATCCATGATTTTCTGAGAATAAGCAGGATCTAGCGTAAGATATGAGCCTTGTTCTGTCTGTTTGACAGAATTCATAATCTCCTGCTCAACGGCCGGATCTAGTGTGACGACACTTGTCATCTCACCTTCAGAAAAGTATTTATTTGAAATCGCCCTCTTAAGCGATTGTCGTACATATTCTGTCAATATATCAGGATCTCTTGAAGTCGCTGCATAATCTGCTAATGTCTCGAAAATCGTAACCAAATCACGAATTGAGATTCCCTCCGACAAGAGATTTTGTAATACTTTTTGAATCTCACCCACACCAAGTAGTTTCGGAACGAGCTCAGATACCAGCGTGGCGTTCGCATCTTTTATATTGTCAATCAGATTCTGAACATCCTGTCTCGTAAGCAATTCTGCCAGATGTGACCGTATAATCTCCATCAGGTGTGTTGCTATAATCGATGGTGGATCGACAACTGTATATCCAAGGGATTCTGCACGTTCTCTCTGACTTTCCGTAATCCATATGGCTGGCAAGTGGAACGAAGGTTCAAATGTAGGTATACCTGTAATCTCATCTTCTACATAACCAGGATTCATTGCCATGTAATGGTCAAATAAAATCTCTCCCTCACTTAATGGAACACCTTTAATCTTGACAACATACTGGTTTGGATTTAACTGTATATTATCTCTTAAACGAATCATTGGTACAACACATCCTAATTCAAGCGCAATCTGTCGTCGAATCATGACAACTCGATCTAATAAATCACCGCCTTGATTCACATCAGCAAGTGGAATAATTCCATATCCAAATTCCAATTCTATCGAATCAACCTGTAACAATGAATTTACATTTTCAGGTCTTCGTATCTCATCTGCAGAAGTTTCTTCTTCCGTAACCTCTGTCTTAATATCCGCCATCTCAATCTGTGCAGCAATTGATCTTGCGCAGATAATAAATCCTACCCCATAAGCACAACAAATCACAATATTTAATGGAGTAAATATTCCCAAACCAATTAGTGTTCCACCGACAACATATAATACCTTAGGAACAGAGAATAGCTGTTTAAGTAATACATTACCAATGTCTGCTTCTTTTGAAGTCTTGGTTACTAATATACCAGTAGCCAAAGATATCATCAAGGAAGGCAACTGACTAACTAATCCGTCACCAATGGTTAGAATCGAATATTGTTGCAAGGCATCATTTGCATTCATCCCTAACATAATAATACCAAGTGCTAATCCACCGACAAAGTTCAAGGCAGTGATAATCAAACCTGCAATTGCGTCACCCTTTACATACTTTGTTGCACCATCCATAGAACCAAAGAAAGCAGCTTCTTCCTGAATCTTCTCACGACGTTTCTTAGCTTCTTCATCTGTGATGGCACCCGTATTTAAATCTGCATCAATCGCCATTTGTTTACCTGGCATCGCATCTAATGTAAATCTTGCGGTTACCTCGGCAACACGCTCAGAACCTTTATTTATAACTAAAAATTGAACAATAATCAAAATAATGAATACAATGGCACCAACAATCAAGTTACCGCCACCTACGAAATTACCAAATGTATTAACTACATTACCAGCATCACCGTATAAAAGAATATTTCTTGTTGAGCTAACATTCAACGAAAGTCGAAACAAGGTTGAAAGTAACAAAATTGTTGGAAATGCTGACATATCCAATGGCTCTTTTGAAAAAAGTGAGCTAAACAGGATAATCATAGCAATCGAAATATTCAACATAAATAGTACATCTAAAACTATAAGTGGAATCGGAATAATCAAACAAATAATTGGAACTAATATGTATAATCCAACTACTAAATCGGTACGTTTCATTGATTTTCCTCCTCACATTGTATTTTAATTCTTACCTTGTAATCCATATACATAAGCCAATATTTCTGCAACCATCTGATATAATTCGGGTGGGATTGGCTCTCCAATCTCAACATTATGATATAGCATACGTGCTACTGGTTTATTCTCTACTATCTCAACATGATTCTCTGTTGCAACCTCTCGAATTCTCGCTGCTAGATAGTCTGCTCCTTTCGCAATAACAATCGGAGCATCACTGGCTTCTTTATCATACTTAATGGCAACTGCTAAGTGCGTTGGGTTTGTAATAACAACATCTGCTTCTGGTAATGCCTGCATCATACGTCTTCTAGATGCTTCTTGCATCTTTCTCTTAATTTGCCCTTTAATCTGTGGATTTCCTTCTGTCTGCTTGAACTCATCTTTGACTTCCTGCTTTGTCATCTTCATATCCGTGTTAAACTTACGCTTTTGATAAATATAATCAACTAACGCAATAATAAAAAACGCAATCGAAATACGCAATGCCACATCGACAACCGTCGTCACAATCAGCACAACTGACGAATACACATCTAATTGATATATATTAACAATCATACCCCATTGGTCTTGTAGCGCCGTATAGGTAACATAAAACAAAACGCCCAACTTTGCTATTGTCTTAATTAGATCAAAAATTTTATCCTTCGAAAACATCCTTTTAAAACCAGCAATCGGACTAATCTTAGATAATTTGGGTTGCATCGGCTTACCCGATACTTTCCATTTTACCTGAACAACATTGACTATAACAGCTGCAACAACTCCAAATGCAACAATCGGCAATACAATAACCAAAACTTGTGAAAGCCCATAGCTCATAAGTGATGCAGCACGATTGACATCAAACACTTCTGTAGAATACTCGGCCACTCTTCCATATGTAAACTTGAATACGTCAATAAAAGCTTGATACATATAGGCACCGAAAAATCTCAAACACAAAAATAGAACAAGCAAAAGAACTGCCGAATTCAAATCTGAACTTTTTGCGACTTGGCCTTCTTTTCTTGCCTCATCCAGTTTTTTGGTTGTGGCATCTTCGGTTTTTTCTCCTCCAGGACCCTCTTTGGCAAAAAACTGAAGATTATAATTCATCAACAATTGACTCATCTTATTATCTTCTTTCTAGGTGGGAGTAAAAGCCCTAATCAAATCTGACAAAATATCTTTCATCTGTGTGAAAATGAAATCAGATACCGTTGGTATCGTTTCAACAATCAATAGCATGACAATAAGTCCCGTTAAAACCTTAAGCTGTAGACCGATAACAAACATATTCATCTGTGGTGCAGCTTTTGACAATACACCTAAGACAATATTGATAACTAGCATACACGCAAATACCGGAAGAATAATTCGAAATGCTACAACAAAAAAATTGGGCATAAAATCTAATATAACATTTTCAACTTTGGAACCAAATACAGCCTTTCCAATCGAAAAGTAATTAAAAGAATCTACAATTGCCCGAATAAGATAATAGTGCATGTTGGTTACTACTAACGTGAGCATAACCATATATGTATAAAAAGAGCCGGATATGGTAGTCTGGATATTCGTCATTGGATCAAACAGATTGGCCATTGATAAACCCATCTCCATATCCATTAACTGTCCTGCAAAATTGACAATATAAAAGCATAAATTTGCAGCATACCCAAGTGCTACTCCTACCGCAGCTTCCTTTAATACCAAAGTAGAATATCCAATCACGCCAACATAATCTAAAGGTGTAACATCAATTAGTTGAATCACAATGATTGACACAAAAAAACTAATCGCAAATTTAACATTTCTTGGCACCGTACGATTACCCAATATAGGTGCCGCCATAACAAAAGCAGATATTCGTACTAATACTAAGAGATAAAACTCCAGGTTTTCAACAGAAAAGGTCATATGCGTCACCTGATAAATTCGCTAAAGCTGTTACATAACTGAACTGTAAACTCTGTTATATTATTCATAATCCAAGCACCTGTTAACATAAGTGTTATAAAAATAGCTAACAACTTTGGCACAAAAGTAAGTGTCTGTTCTTGAATCGAAGTTACCGTCTGAAACACACTAACAATAAGTCCTACAATTAACGATACCAGCAACAACGGTGCTGATACTTTAATGATAAGCCACAACATATCTCTTGCAATATCTACAACTGCTGATTCATCCATTGTATATCACACTCCTTGTTTTGCTAATAAAATGTTTTGACAACTTGCCCGATTACTAGATTCCAGCCATCTGCTAATACAAAAAGCAAAATCTTAAATGGCATAGAAATCGTTGTTGGCGGAAGCATCATCATACCCATGGACATCAAAGTCGAGGCGACCACCATATCTATCACAATGAATGGTAAATATATTAAAAATCCTATGATAAATGCAGTTCGAAGTTCACTAATAATAAATGAAGGAATTATAACTGCCGTTGGAATATCCGCTTCTGACTCAATCGCCTTTTCATTGTTCGAGATTTCTAAGAACAATTTAATATCCTTTCGATTGGTCTGCTTCAACATAAATGTTCGAATTGGTTTCAATCCTTTATTCAGTGCTTCTTCTTGATTTATCTCACCCTGTGTATACGGCTGAACAGCTTGTGTATTTACTTGACTAATCACCGGGGACATAATGAAAAATGTCAAAAACAGAGCCAGGCCTACTAGTACTTGGTTCGGTGGCGTCGTCTGTGTACCTAATGCTGAACGAACAAAATGAAGTACAATAATAATCCGCGTAAACGAGGTTACCATAATGAGTATAGAAGGTGCTAATGATAACACAGTCAATACCAACATCATTTGTAAACTTGCAGATAAGCTTGTACTTCCCGTATTGGATGTAATATTTAAATTGAAATCTTCTGAATCAGAGTCATCACCTTGGATTGTTGTGCTTGAACTAGCTTCATCGGATGGTGCTGCAGAAATAATGGTACCAGAAAAAAAGGTTAAGCAACAAAGTACCATGAAAAAACATATTCCTTTACCAATTCCAGAAAATACTTTTTTTCGAGTCTTCATGGCTACCAACCTTTTCTATCATCACTTTGTGAATTTATTTTTGTGCTTTGGCAGAACCTTATCCATAATATCTTTAAAAGAAACCGGATTCACCTGACCAGCTTCTGTAAAAGACAACTGCTCTTCCTCTAATTCTGTCAAAAACTCAATATTTTCTTTTGAAACACCAATCGCATAATATTTAGTGCCCAGCTTGATAATCTGAATATACTTATTCGGTGCAATCTTAAAAGTTTCAATTACTGAAATATTTTGAGATTGAGTCTGAACCAGACCACTTTTACCAATCCACTTTGTTGTATAATATGTAACAATCAAAATAAGTATAAATACAATCAAAACACCAAGTAGCTGTAACACATTCTGCCATAATGGTATCGCAAATGCTTCTTGCATCATCAATTATCCAATCGCTTTCTTAACAGCTTCTAATACACGATCTGCCTGGAATGGTTTCACAATAAAGTCTTTGGCACCAGACTGGATGGATTCAATAACCATTGCCTGTTGTCCCATAGCAGAACACATAATAATATTTGCATCACTATCTATCTCTTTAATCTTCTTTAAAGCTTGAATTCCGTCCATCTCTGGCATTGTAATATCCATCATAACCAAATCTGGTTTCGTCTCATTGTACTTTTCAATAGCTTTCTGACCATTTTCAGCTTCGCCTGCAACAGTATATCCATTCTTCGTAAGAATGTCTTTAATCATAACTCTCATAAATGCTGCATCATCACAAATCAATATATTTTTTGCCATTGTACTTCTCTCCTCTGTCTGTTAATCCTTTAAAATCTCTGTAACACGTATACCGAAGCTTTCTTCAATTACAACAACTTCGCCCTTCGCAACAAACTTACCATTTACCAAAACATCAACTGGTTCACCTGCTAATTTATTAAGCTCTATAATCGTACCAGGTGCAAAATCCAAAATATCATGAATGGACTTATTAGTTCGTCCAAGTTCCACCGTAACTTCAAGCGGAACATCCATAATCAAATCAATGTTCTCAGGTGCATTTGCACTAAGGCTAGCTTGTGAAAAACTTTGGAAGCTGGCTGGTTGTATATTTAAATCCTGTTGCGGCATTGCATACATCGGCATGCCAGCGACAGGTTGTTGCTGCATATTGCCTCCCATCGGAATTCCCTCTTGGGTCATCTGTGTCGGGGTTTGTTGTACTACAGGGTCTGATGGTGTCATATCCATCGTTGGTGCTTGAGCAGGTTCAGATGCTGCTACCGGCTCATCCTTTTCTTCAACCTCTTCTGATGTATCAGTAGAAAATTTGCCATAAATCTCTTTGGCAAAATCTAACGGATACAGTTGTATAATCTCACTATCTACTAAATCGCCAATCTCCATCTTGAAAGATACTTCTACAAACGCTTCACCTTTCAAATCTTCTAACTGTGATTCAAGTGAATCTGTAAAATCGACTAAGGATGATACAGGGGGACTAATATCGACCATCTCATCTAACATAGATGACATTGACGTTGCGGCAGAACCCATCATCTGATTCATCGCTTCACTAATTGCACTTAAGTGTAAATCCGACAAGTCAGTCTCTGTATTCGTTCCGTCTCCACCCATCATCAAGTCTGTGATAACCTTAACATCCTTTTCCTTTAATATCAAGATGTTCTTACCTTGTAAACCAGATTGATATGAAATATGTATAAACACACATGGTGCATCATACTGCCCAGCCAATTCATCCACAGTAACATATGAAATCTGAGGGGTAGTAATAACAACACGATTGTTTACTAAAATCGACAGCGTTGTCGCTGCAGTTCCCATGCTGATGTTGGAAATCTCTCCTAATGCATCGCATTCCTTGGGACTTAGTTTATCTGATTCAGTTGTGTTCTCAGGAGTTGATGAAACATCATTGCCAGCGTCCATACTACCTAGCAATGCATTGATTTCCTCTTGGGACAACATTCCATCCATATCCACTACTCCTCTCTAAAAACTTTTTTTATCTTAACTGCATAGGAATCACTAAAGGCTCCTGGCAGAGCAGAAAACTTTCTAATATTACCAACATATACATCCATCTCATCTTCAATACGTGCATTTAACTTAATTACATCGCCAACCTGAAGATGCATAAAATCATTAACCGATATCGCACTCTTGCCCATAACAGCTCGAATCGGTATCTTGGCTTTCGCTATCGAGCCTTCCATAATCTCACGATACATACTATCATCGTGAACTTGAATTGTCGAGTACCAATACTTGGTATTCAACTTATCTATCACCGGTTCTACAACCGCATATGGAATACATATATTCATCAGACCCTCTACGTCTCCAACACGTATACTCATTGTGACAATAGATGTCATCTCATTCGGAGATACAAACTGTGCAAATTGTGAATTTGTTTCAATTCGCTCTAGCATTGGTTCAATTGCCTGAACACTTTGCCACGGTTCTACTAATAGGTTTGTACACACCATCATGATTCGTTCCAAAATTGATAATTCAATCTCTGTGAAATCACGTGATTTATCTAATGGTACGCCGCCTCCACCTAACATTCGGTCAACAATCGCATAACCCAATCCGCTTGACATCTCTAAAATAATATTGCCTTCTAATGGCTTGAAATTCACAACACCTAACAACACCGGATTCGATAAAGAATTTGAAAATTCCGAATAGGTAGCTGCTTCAGAATGCATCACCTCTACTTGAACATTCTTACGTAAATAAACAGGAAAATGTGTAGATAACAATCTTGCATAATGTTCAAAAATAAAAACCAAAGTTCGTAAATGCTCTTTTGAGAATTTAGATGGTCTTGCAAAATCATAATCCTTCACAGATTTCTCTTCTGCTTCATTACTCTCCAGTGGATCAAACTCACCACTGCTTAACGCTGAAAGAAGATTATCTATCTCATTTTGCGATAAGACATCACCCATGTATTCTCACCTCACATCAACAGCATTCTTGTAGTAGGATATACCACATGTATTATCATAACACATTTACTTTACAAGATAAAGTGTTTTTTTGCTATTCTTTAACTGAACAAAAAGCCTCCAAATGATACTCTGACGATTGCTTTTGTCTTATATGCTTGTTGAATTCTCTTCAACGTTTCGTCACTTGCATTCTTCTCATTCAATGTGGTAAATGTGGACTCACCAATCACCTCTTTTGCCAAGTCCTGAATATATACACTACTCTTTTCAACTGAAGCCTTAATATCGGAATAATCTTCTGCTTCTGGGTTAAAGTATACAATCACAGACTCTAAGATTGCATAATGACTCTTATCCTCGTTCGCATCTGGCTTTAAATTGATTGTCTGTTTGCTTTTATAAGCACACGTATAAGTCTCTAAATCACTGACCGAATACTCTTCCTCATCTTTACTCTGTGAGTCAATCTCAAGATCAATAATCGATGCAACCTTGGTAACTAATGTATTGGTCTTGCTCATTGCTGGAACTACTGCAAAAACAACTACAATCGTGAGGATTAGGTTAATGCATGTGCATGCCATAATAATTACAGTTAATATATTTTTCTTCATACATAATGCTCGCTCTCTAGCGAGACTTTCCTCCTTTATTCTTCCGTTGTGTAAATCTTAATCTCTATTCTTCGGTTCTGCGCTCTGCCTTTCGACGTCCGATTCGAACTCGCTGGAATATATTCTCCTCTTCCCGATGATTCAATCTTCTTAGGACTGAGACCTTTATTATTTACCAAATATACAAATACACTTGTTGCTCTCGCCGTGGATAGTTCCATATTGTTTCGATACCTTGCACTTGAGATTGGTACATTATCAGTATGTCCTTCAATCTTAATCAAATGCTTGCTATATAACTTAAGTATATCCCCAATCTTATTCAGAATTGGTCGTGCATTTTGCTTAATCTCAGCCTGTCCCGAGTCAAACAAGACAGCTCCCTTTAGGGAAATCTGTACATATTGATATTGGGCATCCATATTGACATTAACCACTTCTGCAATATTCTTATCTGTTGCCTTGTCAACAACATTTTCATACATTTCTTCTGCTTGGTTCTTCTTCTGTTCAGCCTGCTTTGCTTCTAACTCATCCATAATCTTCTGCTCTTCGGATTTCTCTTGTGAGTTAGCATCTTTACTAGCATTATCATCCTCACCAGTCTTCTCAAATTCATTAAAATACTGCGATATCGATACTAACTGATCTGTACCACTTGAAACAAACGCGCCTTCACCAACCGAAGGACTTCCTCCATCAAATATATTAATACTTTCTGATAATGATGTAACGATTGCTTCGTACTTATCTGCATCTACAGTAGACATCGAGAACAACAATACGAAGAAGCAAAGAAGCAGGTTCATCAAATCGGCGAATGTGGATATCCATCCTCCACCACCGCCAGATGGCTCTTCTACTTTTCTACGGGCCATTAAACCTCACCGCCTTGTTCCTTGTCTCCACCAAGAATTGCTTCTCTGGATTCAGGAGCTAAGAATGATTTTAACTTCTCTTCAATAACTCGAGGATTCTCTCCTGCTTGAATAGAAAGAATGCCTTCGATGATAACTTCCTTCAAAATAACTTCTTTTGCATTAATCGCACGTAACTTTGTAGCAGTAGGTGTAGCTAACCAGTTTGCTAACAAAGAACCATACATTGTTGTGATTAAGGCAACCGCCATAGATGGTCCAATCGAACTAGGATCATCTAATTTCTTTAACATGTTAATCAAACCAATCAGGGTACCAATCATACCCCAAGCAGGACCCATGGCAGCCATGCCATCCCAGAATCCAATCACTTTATTATGTCGTCTCTCAATACAACTTAAATCAGTCTCCATAATACTGGAGACTAATTCCTGATCGGTACCATCTACGATCAACATAATTCCTTTTTTCAAAAATTCATCTTCAATGTTGCCCGCTGCTTCTTCAAGCTGAAGAAGTCCTTCCTTACGAGCTACATTTGCTAAATCAATAATGGTATGTATAATCTCGTATTCATTACTTTTCGGTACTTTTGTAATTAATAAAAATGACTTCAAGTTCTTAACAAAGTCCGGAATACTAGCTGACGTAGTCATCATACACATAAATGTTCCACCTAATGTAATCAAAAAGGATGGAAGATCCCAGAAGTTGCTAAGCGCTGCTGCTCCCTGATCACCTGAACTGATACCATATATAATAAATCCTACACAACCTACCAAACCAACGATAGATGCTAAATCCAATTGTGGTCACCACCTTAGTCTCTTGTATATATATCTTTCTTAAACAATTTTACTAGATTTTTGATATCTTGTCTACTTTCTTTTGCAATTATTTTTTTACCATTTGTCAAAGTAATCACTGTATCGGGAGTTTCTTCCACAGTTTCAATTAAATCCGAATTAATTGTGATGGTTGAACCATTCATTCTTGTAATATCAATCATCTTTCTTATTCCTCCTCATTGTGGAGCGTGTAATAAGTTCTATACGCACTTTCCTACAAGTAGGAAGTGCGTATAGAACTTATTACACTGTTATTCAAAAAATGTGTGACACGAGTCATGTCACCCAACTTTTCATTCATTTATCGTTTTAGATTAATCAATTCTTCTAGCATTGTATCTGAGGTTGTAATAATTCTTGAATTTGCCTGGAAACCACGCTGTGTTGTGATCATATTAGTAAACTCCGTTGATAAATCAACATTAGACATTTCCAATGCGCCTACGGCAAAACTTCCTACCTGGCTAATATCGATTCCAACGCCATCGAAATCACCAGAGTTCAAGGTTGCAGCAAACATGCTGTTACCAACAGCCTCAAGTCCAGATGGGTTTGCAAAGGATGCTACTGCAATCTGTCCAAACAGTTTCTTGTCTCCATTGTTATAGACACCATAAATCTTACCATCCGATGAAATGCTAATTCCATCTAATTCACCAGGTGCATTACCAGCTCCCAATCCCGCTGTATCTCCTCTGACTGGTTTGATACTAGTAGATCCACTAGAAGCATACATCGTCAGTCCTGAGAAATCAACATTTACTCCAGTCATTGGGAATGCATTATTCGCTGTAGCACCATCATTTAGTGCTAGATTCAAATTCTTACCATCTTCTCCACTAACACTAACAAATGCACCAGTGGAACCATTAAATGCTAACGTTGAAGCAGTACCAGTTACAGTAATCTCACCCGTGTTAGCATCGACAGTATAATCTAAATCCTCACCACCAAATGAGATATACTGATCTGTAGATTCATAGGTTGTATTGCCATTCTCATCTGGTACTTCTCTCTTTAAAATTGATTTACTATTTGCATCCATGATATCCGTAACTCTTACTGTATAGTTGTTTGGATCCGTTTCTGATGCTTGCATTACAGAAAGTTTTGCCGTGAACAAACTACCTGTATTATCATAAAAGCTTACCGAAATTGGATAGCCTGATCCATCTGTGCTATATGCCACATTCGTATCTTTCTTATCCACATTACCTGACAATGTTACTGCTGTTGTTGCTGTTGGAGTTGAAAATGTGTTCTCAGGTGTCATCAGTTTTAATTCCTGAACCGAATCTTTCTTGATATTACCATTCTCATCTACACCCCAGCCCATTACATTGGCACCATTCGTGGTACAATATAAGGTTCCTGCTGCATCAATATCAAATGCTCCTGACTTCGTGAAATAATTCACACCGCCACTATTTACAACAAAGAATGCATCTCCATTTATCATAACATCCATATTTCGATCGGTACGCTGTGTTGCACCTGTACCAGAAAGATTTACTGCGATTGATGCCACATCGGATCCTAGACCAATCTGCATTGCATTGGTACCAGCTGTATTGGTTTCACCATTTGGACCAGATGCACTTTGTGTTGTCTGATAAAATACGTCAGAGAAATTAACAGAACTTGAACGAAATCCAACCGTATTTACGTTGGCTATATTGTTACCGATTACATCCATTTTAGTTTGATGTATTTTCAATCCGGATACTCCGGAAAATAATGATCTCATCATAATTGATCACCCTCCATATTTTTTATGTGTATCTCGTCTGGCATTCAGAGATACTATGCTTCCCGAAGGGCCAGCATATTAATTAATAATTGCTCCGTCAATGTTAGTAAATACTCCTTGTTTTAAATCATTGACAGCTGTAACGACGGTACGATTCTTTACATTTACGATAAATGCTAAGTTATCGACCATGACCAAAGACTCTTTCATGCCCTTTTCATTGGCTTGCTGCGTAGCATCCTCTAATCTAGCTTTCTGTGAATCTGACATAGAAATATTTCTTGTTTGCAAACGTTCACTTGCATGTTTACTAAAGGTAATTGTACTACTCGCAGTTTTTTCTAAAATCTCTCCAAAAGTCTGGTCATCTGTTGTTTTCACTCCACTTCGCTTGGTCTGCTGTGATGGATTACTTAGATTACCTCGAACCTGCTCAATGGATGAAAAGCCTTGGCTTCTTATATCCATATTACGATTCACCTTCACTTTCAGGGTTTTCGGCATCTGCTTTACTTTCTTCGCTACCGTCTACCACTTTTACAACTACTTTGTCTGCAACCTGTGTTGATAAGACATCGTCAAATGCAAATACAAGATTGTAGCTTCCGACATCAAGCCCGGCAAATACTTCTCGATCAATCGTTAATACCCCATCATCAAATGACATCTTGTCTGCTGGAACTGTTGTTCCATTAATACCAACGGCAACGGATGAAGCTTCATAACCCTTCTCTCCCAAATCAATCTTGAATTTCAAGTCAGCTGGTTTCTTCTTGTCAAACTCTTGTGTGCCTGCCTCTACCGTAGGTAGGTAATCCTGAATGGCATAATAACTATCCATGACTGTTACCAAATTATCAATTGAATATAATTCGTCATCGATTGATAGATAAGCTGTTCCGTTTTTAACAGTAACATAATCCACTGTACCACGAACCTGTGTTGTCTCACCTTTTGAATTTGTATTCTCAATGAGAACTTCCTTGCCAACCAAATTAAATGCTTGTGAATTCGTATTGGTCTGATTTAGATTCTGCATCTGTTCAAGTGACGAGAATTGCGCTAATTGTGCAATGAAATCCGTATCAGCTTGTGGATTCAATGGATCCTGGTATTGCATTTGTGTTACTAGTAACTTCAAAAAATCATCTTTTCCTAAATCATTAGATGCTTTAGCAGCCTTTGCTGTAGCAGTTGTCTTATCTGCCATACTCAAATCACTAACGGCTGTATAATCACTACTCATTCTTCTCCTCCTTTCTATGCGGTATAATCAATCACATTATCACCTTGACTTTTCTCTTTTTCTACTATTTCTTCTGTGCTTTCATCAAATGATAAACTCAATCGACGACTTCGGTTACCTTTACTTGTTTGCTTTGGTTGTTTCTGCCCGGAAGTGTCATCATCCTTCTTAAAACCGAATTCAGATACATTAACTTCGATGGATTCAACTTTTAATCCTTTTTCCTCAAATGTTTCACGTAATGTTACAATCTGACTCTCAATTGCTTCTTTTGCAACTTGATTCTGAACCGTCAATGTGGCCTGTGTTACGCCTTCTGATGTACTAACGTTTACATTTACTCGACCGAGGTGTTCTGGATTTAATACAAGTTCCATGCTTGTGGATTGTGGTATAATACGAATCCGAATATGATTCACAATCTGATCAACAATATTACGACCATCCACACCTTGAATTACCTGCGTTGTAACTTCCTTCACTGCATCGTTTAAATGTTGTACAAATAATTCCGCCATATTGACTGGTGTGGACTCTTCTGATGTCTCAGGTACAGTTGTATCTGTTACAATCGTTTCTGTTGTCGTGCTATTGTTAGCATTTGAATTGTCCTGACCAGACTGCATGTTCATTGTTCCTTTTGAAACATCGGACACCATTTGTGTCGGTTCATCAACAATCACTTCCACCATCTCATCTGTAAATGTCTGGTTGTCACGATTCGCAGTTGATACCACATCATCATTCACAACCATATGATCCTGAAGCCACTCCTGAACCTGTGTTTCATTGTTCATGTCCAAAGATAGTTCTTCACCAATTACCTGTGTTAGACTCTCTGTCAGGCTTTCTAATTGGCCATTGAGAATGTCACTCGTTAGGATTGCGCTTTCATCATCAACCCCATAAACATTCATCACGAAATCCTTCAATTGATCCATATCAATAAATTGGTATTGTCCTGTCAACGAATCGATTCCACCTAGTAAATCCATTGGTGCAATCCCCATCTGCTGCATAATGTCTAGCAAATCCTGTTCTGAAAGTCCAAAACTTGTTTGCAACACTTCCATAATGTCAGCTTCTAATTCATCTGTGTCCTTCACATCTGATAAGTCTGTATCCTGATTGTTCGCACTAAGTTTGATTCGATTTGAATCATCTGTTAGCTTCGTGTATGTACCAGATTCGACTTTGTCTTCACGCATATTATCTGATGAATGAGAACGATTCTCCATAATCTGAGCAAAATCGTTTGATGAGTCTTTCTTGTGGTTCGACACTTTTTTAGGTCCATCTGTTAAACTGATGCCTTCCGTAGCAGAGAAATTAATTCCCTGTGTCTGCATTAGGTTCCTCCTTTCCTGAAAAGTTTATATGTATAAGTGATAATCACTTGATACCTAATTTGATGTTGTTCTCTTCGTCATCTTCTTCGTAATCTGAGCAGCTGATTCCGATGTCATGTTTTGCAAAATTTCTGCACTCGCTGATTGCGACATGCTGTCTAAGATGCCGGCTAACAAATCCAAGTCTCCTGTCATTGTTTCAAATACTGCCGCTGCTTGTGCAGGCTCCATCTTACTATATATATCGGCCATATTCTTGATTTTTTGAGAGTATTGCAGTTCTTCTACTACTTTTTGATAAATCTTAGATGCATTATCTGGTTCGATTCCTTCATAGAAGGTTCTATACTCTGCAATATCAGGGGCTTTTTCATTAAATACAACATTATTATCAAAGTCCTCAACGCGCTTTGCAAATGCTTCCTGGTCAGCTTCAAATTTCTTTAATCGATCCACTTCTGTCTGAAGTGAAGTAAGCTGCGTTTTATCCGCCTCATTAGTATCCTGAGATGCTGCTAATTGTTTTTCTAACTCCTTGATTCGCGTTACGGCTTCTGCCACACTATTATAATCATATTGGCCTGAATAGTTCTCGTCAACATCAGGTAGTATACGATTCAGTATAGGAACATCTTTTAATACTGGATACAAGACATCACTTCCGAAGTTACCTATATTAAGTTTAATGAGTACACCAAATACAGCCGCCCATATTAATACAATGACCGTAACAATCAAAATTGTAATAATCTTGCTTCCATTTCCCTCTTCTTTTTCATTAACATCCTGTAATTCAGGATTATCTTCCGTCTTTTTCTTATCTTTTTTAGCCATAGATTATTCCTCACTTTTTGTATTGCCATATCGATAGCTTACTAATTCATCAATCTCTTTTTGCTCTCTTTTGCTCTCCTCAAGCTTAAATTCCTCGAAAGCTTTGTCTCTTAGATTCTCATACGTCTTTCGTTCGCGCATTGCTTCGCTTAACTTCTCACGCGCCAGACGCACTTCTTCCTGACACTGTTCCACAACAAGTCCCTGTTGCCTAACATACATCTTCATGATTTCTAGTGCATCTTCTTTATCGCGTATCTCAGAAATATCTAAAACTTCATTGATTGTATTTTTTAATTCCACTTCTATCATACTTTGTCGTTCTAGAAGTTCTTGGTATCTTTCCTCTTCCTGATTCAAACGCATCATGCACTGGCTATATTCAACTTTTTCCTGCTCTTCAAGCTTCTCTTTCATGGATAATATGTTCTCCATGGAAAAACGAAATCTAGCCATTATTCATCCGCCCCTTTCTCAGGGGCAAAAATACCACTTAATAACATTACAATCTCATCAAAGGTAAACTTTTCTTCTGTTCTTTGCATCAGAAAATCATTCACCTGGTCAATCTTTGCAATTGCAAAATCTATATTTTTATTAGAACCCGCTTTATAAGCTCCAATATTAATCAAATCCTCTGCTTCATCATATGTTGCCAATACATTTTTCAACTTACCAGCAAAGTCCTTGTGTTCACTCGTGGCGATAGAACTCATAACTCGAGAAATGCTTTGCAAAATATCAATCGCGGGATAATGATTCTTTTGAGCCATTTTTCTCGATAAAACGATATGTCCATCGAGAATACCTCGTGCTATATCAGTGATTGGTTCATTGAAGTCATCACCATCTACTAACACCGTATAAAGCCCTGTTATTGAACCACAATCCGAATTGCCCGCACGCTCTAAAAGTTTTGGCATCTCCGAATATACACTTGGTGGATAGCCTCGCGATACAGGTGGTTCACCAGAAGCCAAACCAATTTCTCTTTGCGCCATTGAAAATCGAGTCAGAGAATCCATCATCAATAGTACATCTTTACCTTGATCACGAAAATACTCTGCAATCGCTGTCGCCGTTTTCGCAGCTTTCTTACGAATCAAAGCGGGTTTATCTGAGGTTGCTACAACGACAACCGAACGCTTCATTCCTTCTTCACCCAAATCACGTTCAATAAATTCGCGCACTTCTCTTCCACGCTCACCAATCAATGCAATCACATTGATATCCGCTTTTGTGTTTCTAGCGAACATACTCATCAGTGTACTTTTACCTACACCACTTCCCGCAAAAATTCCAATTCTCTGTCCTTTTCCTACCGTTATCAAGCCGTCAACCGCTTTCACTCCTAGTGGTAAAACTTCACTAATTATCTGTCGACTCAACGGATCTGGTGGTACTGCCTCTACCGAATACATTTTCCCTTCGGTTAATGCTTCTGCATCCATTGGTTCACCAAGACCATCTAATGTTTTACCTAGAAGTTCATCACTTACAGGAACTTGAAGGGGTTCTCCTGAATTTTCAACCCAGCTACCAAGTCCAACACCTTCGATATTATCATAGGGCATAAGTAAAACACGGTCGTCTCGAAATCCAACCACCTCTGCTTTTACCACACCCGACTTTGCGTTTGACTTAATGTAGCATAAATCATTTAATTTTGCTCCAGGGCCAATGGATTCAATGGTCAGGCCAACCACCTTTGCCACTTTTCCCAGCTGTTTTTCATAGCTTCTCTCTAGCAGCCCTTCGTATCGCTCAAAATTAATGGGGTACATATGTCTCCTTTTATCTGTGTCAGATTACTAGCATCTTAAGAGTCTCTACCAATGAATTGAGCTGTGTCTCAAAGCCACAATCTACCATCTGTGTATCTGTCTCTATAATACATTCATTGTGTTTCAAGCTCTTCTCTTCAACAAATTCAACGGATGCTTCCTCGCCGATATATCCACGTATTTCATTACGATTCACATCCATAATAGCAGAATCCTCTGTCGAACTACGAATCACATAATGAGTGGCTTTGTCAAGATTTCCAATGCTGTTTTTAATCAAATAGAGTATCACATCACTGTGATCCTCTAGTAACACACCTGTAAGTTTCTGAATTAATGATATCAACACATCAACATAGCGAGGCTCAATATCTGATAACGCCTGACTATATTCTGCTTGATGGGTCTCAATCTTCTGTTCTAATTCCTGTTGTAATTCATCGTAGCGTTGCCTTGATTCTATCTCGCCAGCAGCATAGCCTTCGTTATATCCTTCTGATCTTGCATTTTCTCGTATTGAATTCGCGTCATTCGATGCTGACTCAATAAATAACTTCGCCTGTGCTCTAGCTTCTTCTAAAATACGTTCTGCTTCTTTTCTAGCAACAACTCTCTCTTCTTCAAAAACCTGTTCAACCTTGAGCACATTGCCCGATACATCGGAAGCTTCAGGTGCCATATCTTCAGAGAGTTCTTCTTTGTCCTCTTCCTGTCCATAAAAAGGGACAAAACAATCTTCTAAATGTTCAGAATCAATCATAACAGTATCCTTGCCATTTAAGTTGACATAGGAGGATTTGATTAGGTTAGACAACGATTTCGTCACCTCCACCTCGTGATATGATGATTTCTCCGGAATCTTCTAACTTACGTATAATATTAACAATCTTCTGCTGTGCCTCTTCCACATCTTTGAGACGAACAGGACCCATAAAGTCCATATCCTCTTTAATCATTGCCGATAGACGTGTTGACATATTATTAAAGATTGCATTTTGTACTTCTTCATTCGCTCCCTTAAGTGCAACACCAAGTTCGTTATTTTCAACTTCACGCAACACTCTCTGTATCGAACGATCGTCGAGCATGAGTATATCTTCGAATACAAACATCTTCTTGCGAATTTCGTCTGCCAATTCTGGTTCTTCGATTTCTAAGCTTTCCATGATATGCTTCTCGGTTCCACGGTCTACTGTATTCAAAATCTCTACGATAGAATCTACGCCGCCGACAATCGTGTAATCCTGATTGACCAAAGATGCCAATTTCTGTTCCAATATATTTTCTACCTCTTTGATTACATCTGGCGATGTACGATCCATCTGTGCAATTCGTTTTGCAACATCCGTCTGCTTGTCCGGAGTCAGTGAGCTGATAATTCCGGATGCCTGATTGGGCGACAAGTATGATAAAATCAAAGCAATTGTCTGTGGATGCTCATCTTGGATAAAGTTCAAAATCTGAGATGCATCTGTCTTGCGAATAAACTCGAATGGACGTACTTGCAAGGATGCTGTCAGCTTACCAAGTACTTCTTTTGCTTTGTCCTCACCCAATGCTTTTTGAAGAAGATCTTTCGCATATCCGATACCGCCTTCTGCAATATACTGTTGTGCCAAACATACTTCATAAAACTCATTTAACACTTCTTCTTTCTCAGCAGGTGAAACACTTCTCGTATTAGCGATTTCTAATGTGAGTTGTTCAATCTCTTCTTCCTTGAGATGTTTAAATATTGTAGCAGCTTTCTCTGGTCCAAGAGTGATAAGGAGGATTGCAGCCTTCTGAACACCAATCAGTTCACTCAGATTATTCTTTGCCTGTGCCATGCTCCTACCCCCAATCTTCATTCAGCCAGTTTCGTAATAATAACGCAACTGCTTCAGGATTATCATCAACGAATTTTTCAATCAGAACACGAAGCTCTGATTTTTCATTCACTTCTATGTTATCAAGTGCCGAATCTTCTGCTGTTGTAGCCAACAGGTCTTCTACCGATAACTCTGGCTCCATCTCTGTAACCTCAACTGGAGAAGTGCCTTTAATAATAACAAATACAAGCAACGCAGCAATCAGTACTGCCAATATAATCATCAGGTAATTCGTTACGTTAACACTGCCCTCTTCTTTTGCTACGAATACCGGTCTTTCAATTCCTGTCACGGAAATATTCTCAGCAGCAATACCTGTCGTCTTTGCAACCAAATCTACAACATTCTCTGGAACATCAATATTTGTGCTTGCTTTATTCTGCTCCGAATACTCTTCAAAACTTATATCATCTAACGCTCCCTGATCCTCAAGTGTCTCTTCACGAACAACTCGATTTCGAATTACAACCACTGCCATTGAGGATTCTGCTGGAACAACTGCTCCAACCTCTTTTTGTCGATTTTCTTCAACTGAATTAGGGAGGTAATTATCCTTGTCTAACGTAGTTTCACTATTACTATTATTGCTATCTTGAATCATCGTATCTGTCTCATCTGCATTCGACGTTGTTCCTGGAATACCAGATGTACCATTACTTCCTGTCGACTTATAACTATAGGAGCTAGAGCGATACCCCTCATCTCTACCCTCTTCTACGGTATATGTCTTACTCAATGTATTGACAACGTCCATATCTAACTTGATATTGGAATTGCCAATCTTAACCTCATCATAATCAACCTTTAACAATACTTGGCATACATTATCTGCAATTTGGTTTTGCAATTTCTTCTTGAAATCAGCAGTATCACTAATGCTGCCACCTAAAGTCTCGTCATCTAGATTACCATAGAGCAGATTATTCTCTGTATCCGTAATCACAATATCTTTTGTATCTGAATTGCCAACAGCGTTTGCCAAAAAATAGGCAATTGACTTTGCTGATGTCGAATCCATCTTATTATCATCACTTAGCTTCAGGGAAACGCTGACTGACTTTTGCTGCTTCTCTGAGAAAATAGTTCCATCATCAACCGGTGCATTAATAAATACTGTCGCATCCTGAACGCCATCGAGTTTTAACAAGGAAGAACGTACAGAGGTCTGTAGGGCAAGATTCGTCTTCGTCCTCTTCTCCTCGGCTGATGTAGACAACCCATTGTCGAATGCATCATCATATGTCATTCCCTCCGATAACAAATCATTGCTACCTGCAAGCATCGTTGCTTGAGAAAAATAATCCTGTTGAACACTAATGGTAGTTGTATCCCCGCTTGTCTCCGTTTTGTATGGTATCGCTTCTCCTTCAAGTGCTTCCACCATCTCACTTGCCGTCTTCTGATCTTGCAAATCAACAAACTTAACATATACTGGTCTTGTTAAAAAATAAGTCAACAAAACCAAAGCAAGAAAGATTGCCAATACAACTGAAATGATAACCGTTTTTTGCTTTGGTGTATATTTATTCCAAAACTCTATGAACTTGTCCTTTAATCCCTTAAGCCAATCTAGAATCTTATCCATCTTGTTTAACGTCCTTTACTAGAATTGCATATTCATAATCGAATTGTATGCTTCAATTGCCGTATTCTTAACAGCTACTGTATATTGCAAGGAAACAGCAGCTTTCTGTTGTGCCACTTGCAAATCATGAAGATTATCTGATTGTCCCATCGCGTACTTAATTTCCTCAACCTCAGCTTGGTTCGTCAGCTGATCGGTTTCATTTACCATATTAAGTGCTGACTGAAATACTGATTCAAATGCAGAAGAACCTTCTGTCTTGGATGGGGAATTCGTAGCAATCCCGCTATATTGATTCGATACATCATCAAGAGTAATTCCTGATACATTCATTGCGCTCATCTATTTTCTCCTTTATTCTGATCACGATTTACCAATATCAAGTGCCTTAAGTGCCATATTCTTCGATGCATTCAATGCTGTCACATTCGCTTCATAAGAACGACTCGCATCAATCAAATCTGTCATCTCAGTCACCGTATTTACATTTGGATATGTCACATAGCCATCTTCATCGGCATCTGGATGAGAAGGATCATAGACTTTATTGCCCTCACTTCCATCTTCCACAATCTGACTAACCGCAACGCCCTTACCAACTGTTCCCGTTGCCTGCGCTAGGCTATCACTAAAACTTGGAAAACTCTTCTCTGAAAACACAACCATCTTACGCTGATATACATTACCATCTGCATCTCGTGTTGTATTCGCATTGGCAATATTCTGCGCAATAATATCTGTTCTCGTCTGTTGTGCCGTCATACCTGTTGCACTTATATCAAAAGAACCAAATACAGACATCTAATCGCCTCCTTAACTAGTTCTCAAAGCTGACTTCAACCTTGAAAATTCCTGATTCATCGAATCCATCAATGTATAATATTTCAACTGGTTCTTCGCCAGTTCAACATTCTCTGTATTAATATCTACATTATTCCCGTCTGCCCGATAACTTAGATTGGACTTGTCCGTATAGGTAGTCGTATTCAGTGTATCTAAATCAATATTATTGACCACCTCATCGAGTGAATCATTCCCATTCACTGCCTCATAAAGATAGGATTCAAACTCCACATCCTGCCTTTTATAATTCGGTGTATCTGCATTCGCGATATTGTTCGTAATCACCGTATTCCTCTGCCAGCTCGCATCTGCTGACTTATTCAATACATTTATGTAGTTATAAGCATTGGACAATACCATCACAACACATCCTTTCATAAAATCATGACTGAGTATCAATATCGATAGACCCTCTAATCATATTATAAGTTATTTACGATAAAAAACAAGTCTATTTTGTTGTTTTCTGTCAAAAAAACAGATTAAAAGCACAACATATAGCCAAATTCATCATCTTACATCATCATTTTTATTCCAAAAGAAAAAGTGCAGAAGAAATCATGACAATTCCTTTTGCACTTATGAATTCCTTTTCTCTCTATAATCCCGGCTAAATTCACGATAAACAATATCATCTAGTACCTCAATATGGGTACCCTTCATGCCGGAAGACTTTGTCTTAATTAGCCCTGCGCTCTCAAGCTTACGAAGTGCATTCACAATCACCGTCCTAGTGATTCCTACTTCTTTCGCAACTTTGCTTGTAACGACGGTTCCTTGTAATCCACCTAACTCACGGAACAAACACATCATCGCTCGAATCTCAAGTGGCGATAGTGTTGTAATCGCATCATCAAATACTTTCTTGCGACGCTTCCTCGTCTCGGTCTCTTCCTTCACCGAACGCATCATCTCAAGCCCAACTACTGTTGCTCCATACTCACTTAAGATAATATCATCAATATGATATGCACCTGTATTTCGATATAAAAATAATGTACCTAACCGATCTCCTGAAATACTGATTGGTGTAATCAACGCAGACAGTTCATGAATCGTATTGCCTGTAAGTCCAAGAATCTCTAGATTCACATTTTCCTTTGTCGATAATATATTCAGTAGTCTCTCATTCAGCTTGCGATCAAAATAATCACCTATCTTAGCAGGAATTCCCTCTAATAGCTCACCTTCACGGACATAATTGCCAAGCAGCTTGCCCTTCCCACTAATTACAAAGGCATCGGAGGACAATAGTTCCCCTAGCACCTTGCAAATATCAGTAAACGCAACCTTACCTACACGATTGTCATGAAGAAGCCGATTAATCCTGCGAGTTCTATCTAATAACTCTATGCTCATATGGCTGCCCCCAATACCAAATCATCTATTAAATTCTAACACAAAGGTAGGGCAAAAACAACTATTTTCCTACTTTTCTTCTTTTGGTTTTGGCATCATATAACCGCACTGATTATCCGAACAAACAAGCTTATTACCCTTCTCTAATAACATATTTCCACAATCTGGGCACTTTTCGTTGGATGGACGCTGCCACATCATAACATCACACTCAGGATAATTCTCACATCCATAGTATCGACGTCCCTTTTGAGTCTTCTTGATAACAATTTCTCCACCACATTTTGGACAGGTAACACCAATCTTCTCAAAATATGGTTTCGTATTTCTACAATCTGGGAACCCTGGACAAGCTAGGAATTTACCATGAGGGCCGTATTTGATTACCATATTCTTACCACAGAGTTCACACACGACATCTGTCACTTCATCTTCAATCTTAATCTTCTCAAGTGCACCCTCTGCCTGGTCTACGGCTTCTTTTAAATCCGGATAAAAGTTACGTATAATCGTCTTCCATTCAACATTTCCATCCGCAACGCTATCAAGAAGCGCTTCCATCGTAGCTGTAAAATTAACATCCACGATACTTGAAAATGCGCTCTTCATAATTGTATTTACAATATCACCAAGTTCAGATAAATAGAGATTCTTCTGTTCCTTCGCTACATATCGTCTTGAAATCAATGTCGAGATGGTTGGTGCATACGTACTTGGACGACCAATCCCCAGTTCTTCTAATGTCTTAACAAGAGAAGCCTCTGTAAAATGGGCTGGTGGCTGAGTAAAATGCTGACACTCATCTAAATCTTCTAATACTAATTTAGAATCTTCCTTGCACTTTGCAAGAATTGCATTTGCTTCCTCTTTATCTTCCTCAGTCTGATATACGCCCATAAAGCCTGGGAATACCAATTTTGAACCAGCACTTGTAAAACGATATTTACCGCTGTCAATCTTAACTGATATTGTTTCATACTTAGCAGAATGCATACGGCTCGCCACAAATCTCTTCCATATTAATTGATAAAGACGGAATTGATCTCGTGACAGAAAATCCTTAATCATCGCTGGAGATAAATCCACATATGTAGGACGAATTGCCTCATGTGCATCTTGAATCTTTTTGTTTGATTTAACAACAACGCCATCTTCTATAATATTCTCTTCACCAAAATTATCTTTAATGTACTCTTTACAAGCCACATCTGCTTCTTCCGAGATACGTGTTGAATCAGTACGAAGATACGTAATTAATCCAATCGTTCCTCTCCCTTTAATGGCAATACCTTCATATAACTGCTGTGCAATACGCATAGTCTTGCCTGTTGCAAAATTAAGATTCTTCGAGCACTCTTGTTGTAATGTACTTGTTGTAAATGGAAGTGGTGGTTTCTTATTGCGTTCCCCACGCTTAATCTCAGATATCTTATATTTTGCACCCTTTAATTCTTTCATAATCTGGTCAAGCTGTTCCTTCGACTGAACTTCCATCTTCTTAGGATCTCCATAGAACTTAGCAACCAATGGTTTTTTCTGATTATCAACCTGAAAGCTTGCATCTAAGGTCCAATACTCCTTTGGAATAAAGGCATCAATCTCTGCTTCTCGATCTGCAATAATTCGTAGCGTAACAGACTGAACACGTCCTGCACTCAATCCACGCTTAACTTTCTCCCATAACAATGGGCTAATGGAATAACCTACCATACGATCTAATACACGTCTTGCCTGCTGTGCATCGACCAAATCCATATCAATGTCTCTTGACTGCTTAATCGATTGCTTGACAGCATTCTTCGTAATCTCATTAAATGTAATACGTCTCGTCTTCGCTGGGTCTAAACGCAATGCTGACATCAAATGCCAGGATATCGCCTCTCCTTCACGGTCCGGGTCAGTTGCAAGGTATATCTTATCTGCCTTTTTAACTTCCTTACGCAAAGAAGCCAATAATTCTCCTTTTCCACGAATCGTAATATATTTAGGTTCAAAATCATTCTCAGCATCAATACCCATCTGACTCTTCGGTAAGTCTCTGACATGACCATTCGATGCTAAAACCTGATAATTACTTCCAAGGAACTTCTTAATAGTCTTAGACTTAGCAGGTGACTCCACGATAATAAGATACTTTGGCATAATTAACTCCATTCTTGCGTACGCGTCTTGCTACATTCATACAAATCTGTGGTGCGCAAGCACAAATCCGTAATAAATCATTCTCAATTGTAGGGCTAAATTCTCATATAGTAATTCGGTGCAACTTGTACACACAACTCTTTACATTCTAACGAAATCAACGTGCGAATCACATCAGTACTTGAAATATCGGCATCTTTTGCGATATCATCAATGTATCTTGCTTCACAACGTAGATTAGCATACACTATTTTTTCCATTGTTTCAAGCACAATCTTTGATTTTTTAATTATTTCCCCGTTCATTTCAGGAAAAAAGTTCTGATCATTAATGACATCACTCACTTGATTGACAAGCATTGCGCCCCTCTTAATCACTGCATTGCAGCCTCTACTAGCTTCATCACCAACTCTGCCAGGAATCGCGTAAACCCCCTTATTTTCCTGGAGTGCGAAGTCCGCTGTGATGAGCGAACCACTCTTAATCCGAGCTTCAACCACTAAGACACAATTTGATATACCACTGATAATACGATTTCTCATTGGAAAATTTACAGGTTTTGCAATTGTTCCTGGCTCAAACTCAGATATGATTCCACCATTTTCCAAGATTCTTTGGTATAATCTTCCATTTCTTCTTGGGTAACAGATATCAACACCGGTTCCTAGTATTGCGTAGGTAGGTGTTGGTCCTTTAAGTGCGCCTTCATGCGAGAAGCCATCGATTCCAAGTGCCATCCCGCTGATTACCTGGACACCCACTTCAGAGAATTGTCTTGCATAATTCTTAGCCATCTCTCTTCCATATACCGTACAATTCCTTGAACCAACCATGGCAACGGATGGTTTATCATTGTCCGGAAGTCTTCCCTTATAATATATTCCAAGTGGTGCAGATGCAATCTGTTTTAATAGGAAGGGATACTCATCTTCTGCAAAACTAATATAATAAATTCCCTTTTTTTCATATCCTTTTAGCCGCTCACGAATCTCATATAATGGCTTTGTACTATCCTCATATTGTCGATAGACATGCTCATAACTGCCGTATTCTTTAAGCATTCTAGCAATCGTCAATGGTCCCACACCATCTATATTTTGTAAATAATAACATATCTCACGAATCATGACATCACCTCCCAGAATTTCCTCGAATATGCTTTATACTTGATTGCTTCTGCCATATGCTCTTCTCGTATCAGTGCACTCCCAGCCAAATCAGCAACTGTTCTTGCAACCTTAATGGTACGATGACTTCCTCGCATCGTAACTCCTTGATGAGAAAATACATACTCTAACAGGGAAGAGGCATCCTTTGTCATCTTGGCATATCGTTTAATCTGACCAGAAGACATCTGTGAATTAAAATGTATCGATTCATCTATAAATCGCTCTTTCTGAAGCTCCCTAGCTCTCTCCACACGGCTTCGAATCTCATATGAGGTATCGGGTTTCTCCTCAACTACAACTTCTCTCTCTGTCTGTGTACACATGTCAATACGATCTAAAATCGGCCCACTCACACGTGAGAGATACTTTCTTATATCAGTCTCTCCACAGCTGCAAAAATTGCGATCCGGATAATAACCACATTTACATGGATTCGTGGCTGCAACCAACATAAAATCGGCTGGGTAATCACCTCTGCCATAGATACGATTGAGACTCACCTTACGGTCTTCTAATGGTTGTCGTAATAATTCCATCGTTGCCGCTGGAAACTCCAGGAATTCGTCAAGAAAAAGTACTCCTCCAGAGGCAAGTGTCACTTCGCCAGGATGTAGCTTCTGTCCACCACCAATAAGTGCTGAATGTGATATCGTGTGATGCGGCGTTCGAAATGGTCTTTGGCGAACCAACGGAGTCCCCTCCTTTAGCATGCCACACACACTATAAACCTTCGTAATCTCAATGCTTTCTTCTAAAGATAACGAAGGCATAATCGTAGGAATTCTCTGCGCCAGCATCGTCTTGCCGGTGCCAGGTGGACCCATAATCAATATATTATGCATTCCACTAGCTGCAATCTCCATCGCTCGCTTACTCCGAGTCTGTCCTTTGATATCCGAAAAATCCAAATCCGTATCATAGCTTCCAACTAACAGGTTGACATTTGCCTTCACACTCTGTAGTGACTTCTTCCCTTGAAAATAGTCAATCACTTGCGATAGCTGCTTCACACCATAGACATCCATTCCTTGAACCACACTGGCTTCTTGTGCATTAGCCATCGGCACAATACACGAGGATAATCCCATCTGATGCGCTTGATAAACTAGGCTCAAACAACCTTTCACGGGCAAAATTCTTCCATCTAAACCAAGCTCACCCACGATAAAATATTCACTTATCTGTTCCGTTGAAATGTGACCGAAAGCGGTCAAAAGAGAGATAGCAATTGGTAAGTCAAAATTAGTACTATCTTTTCTGATATCTGCAGGAGCTAAATTCACCGTAATACGCTTAACCGGAAAACGAACTCCCGTATTCTTAATTGCAATTCGGACGCGTTCTCGTGCCTCTCTCACTGCAGAAGAAAGATAACCTACCATACTAAAAACAGGCAGACCATCTGAGATGTCTGCCTCAATCTGAATCATACGTGGTTCAATACCATAGATATCGCCACTGTTCACTGTACTAAACATAAATCTCCTCCATCACCAATGGAGGAATAACCCAAATAAATTGTATCATATCAAATGACGTCTGACAAGACCTATTGATTATCTAAAATCTTTTTTATCTCATCCATAAATGTATTCACATCTTTAAACTCACGATATACGGAAGCAAAACGAACATAGGCTACGGGATCGAGTTCCTTTAACTTGTCCATCAAAATCTCACCAATCTTATTACTTGGTACTTCTTTTTCTTCTAGATTGAAAATTGTACTTTCCACACTATCCACTAAATCATTAATCTGATCGATAGAAATAGGGCGCTTAATACATGAACGAAATACACCAGCTTCTATCTTAGAGCGATCATATGGTTCTCTCGCTTGATCCTTCTTAATTACAACAAGTGGAATCGTTTCAAGTTTCTCATATGTAGTAAATCGTTTCAAACACTTCTCACATTGACGGCGACGGCGAATCGAACTATTATCATCCGCTGGTCTAGAGTCAATTACCTTTGTATTTTCTTCTCCACAAAAAGGACACTTCATACGTATCTCTCCTTCAATTAGTACATTATTACACATTATTATTAAGATAACTACATTATATAGTATTTCTTATTGTAAGTAAAGATTTTTCAGTTAGTATTTGCATTTATGTATACGGGTCTTTGACACTTGATTTTTATCTGCATTTTCTCTATCACCTTTATTATAG
>CAZUGH010000012.1:0-28753 GCA_964619785.1 uncultured Lachnospiraceae bacterium
AAAAATGATTGACCCCAAATATATAGAAGAACTTAGAGAGTCAGCTAGGAAAACTCATAATCCGATTGATTTACTTCACTGTAATTTTTTGTTGCAGATTACAGAACTTCTCGAGCATAATGATTTCCTGACTTCACAGTCACAACGTATTCGTGAGTTCTATAAGTTTATGGCGAATGAGTTCCCATATCTTGCGTTTACGTTTAAAGGGAGAATTAAGTCCTTGATTCGTGCAGAAGAGAAGTTTAATGGTTATATCGTGGAGTACATATATGATTATTATAAGGAGCATGGCGCATATCCTACCGTAGCTGAATTGAAAAATAAGCTGAATTGCTTTCGGGATTTGATTGCTTATCGTATTGTGATTTCGATGCCAAAGTGCCATCTAAAGAGTGGTGAGAATGGTGAAGAACAGGAGATTAAGTATCTTTATGAGATTGCAAACCGACTACCAGAATTTCTAGAAGAGCGTGGGTTTAGTGCAGAGGTCGCTGGGATAACAGAGAACCAGGTTTCTCCGCTCTTAGATGAATCGGTAACACCTTATTATCGAGACTATATTACGAATGTGAGTCCTTATGGATACCGCTCTTTGCATATTACATTTTTCGATAGCAGTGCACGCTGCTTTTTTGAAGTTCAATTGCGCACAAAGGGAATGGATGATTATGCAGAGATTGGACCGGCAAATCATCTAGGTTATGAGAAACGTCAAGAATATGAGAGAACAAGAAGAGATGCGATTCCGATGGGTGAGTGTGTATATTTTGACGAGGCATATGAAAGAGGTATGCTGTTACAACAGTTAGAGTTATCTAAGCTAGATGTCAACATGTTTGCAGCAGTTGACAATAGCTTGATTAACGATGGCTGTGGACTTTACCGCGGCAGACTTATCCTTCCTTACGAGCACCTGTCAAGATTTCAGAATGATCTAATCGACTGAGTTGTTCTTCCTGACACACCAATAGGGCAGCAGGAAGAAGGAAAATACAAGCGAGCCAGACGCCGTGTACACTAGCATATTTCGTTACGATATAAGCAATGGCGACTCCTAAATGAAAACATAGAATACTCCCAAGGAAGAATACAGCTTTATGTATCTTCCTTTTGTCTTTGTGGCAAAAATATTCAGCAACAGAGAGCGCGACTTGTCTCGTGTTATTTGTTGAGAAAATGGTCGAGCTTACATAGCCATATCCACCAGGAAAAGCATTCCACTGAAAAGCCATCGAGAAGAAAATTGGGAACAATCCAATAATCGGGTTCACAGAGAGTGGAATCAGTCCGAGAGCAATGATGGCAATAAGGTCAATTCCTAACGATACTTTCTGTACATTCCAATTTGATTTATCACGTACGACGACAAATAGCATCGTCGATGTAAAATATAGGGCAAGTGCAATAAGTCGTAATAATACTTCATGAGCGTTTTGTCCGAGTATTGCATGGACAAGATAGATTAGGTTGGCGGTCTGTGCATTTCCTAGAAAATCAGCGCGACATAGAATCGCATAACTGCCTAGAAAACCTCCAACAAGAGCCATATTATGATGAATGATGCGATTTCGCATTGTTTTCTTATGTTCCATTCTGACCTCCTAGTAGGGTTTAACCTTTGTTATTATAGCACTTTTTTTAAAGAATTCAATGATATATCATTTTTTTGAAATAAACAGCATATAACAGTTGACAACAGTTATGTGCTGTTATATACTGTTTATTGAGCAAAAGTTTAAAGGAAGAAATGAGGATTCTTATGCAGATATTGATCAATAACTCGTCTATGCAGCCAATCTATGAACAGATTGAAGAACAGATTAAGGTGAAGATTTTAGATCAATCCTTAATGGAAGGAAGTATTCTCCCTTCTGTAAGAACTCTCTCGAAGGAACTTCGCGTCAGTGCACTGACGGTGAAGAAGGCATATGATACATTAGAACGAGAGGGTCTTATTATCACTGTTCATGGAAAGGGAAGCTACGTAGCACATGCAGGAAGTGAACTACGCTTAGAGGAACAAAAGAAAGCAGTTGAATCTGCCTTAGAAGAGGCTATTCGGAAGGGCAGATGCTGTGGGATGAAGGATGAAGAGATACAGGAATTGTTTGAAATTATAATGGAGGAAGATTCATGCTATTAGAATTAGAGAATGTTCAGAAGACATATGGTGATTTTCACTTAAATTGTTCCATGAAGATTGAAGAGGGTCGCATCATCGGATTAATCGGAGCAAATGGAGCAGGAAAAAGTACATTATTTAAAGCTGTTTTGCAATTGATTTATACAGATGGTGGTTCGATTCATATTCTTGGTAAGGGACAGGAAGAACTCACACTACAGGACCGGGAAGATATCGGTGCCCAGATGGCTGCGAGTGGATTTAGCAGTTATCTAACGATTAAGAAGTGTATTCCAATATTAGATCGTTTATATAAACGATTTGATCGGGAGAGATTTATCGAAGCATGCCGTAAATTTGACCTTCCGCTAGATAAGCTTTTAAAAGATTTTTCGACAGGAATGCGTGCCAAGTTTAATGTGTTAGTGGCAATGAGCCACGAAGCAAAGTTGCTTTTGCTAGATGAGCCTACCTCGGGTATTGATGTGTTGGCAAGACGAGATTTATTAGATCTGTTTCGTGATTATATGGAACCTGGAAATCGCGCCATATTGATTAGCTCACATATTTCAAGTGATTTAGAAGGACTTTGCGATGAATTATATATGATTCACCATGGTGAAATTATTCTTCATGAAGATGCAGATACCTTGTTAGATTGTTATGGCTTATTGAAACTTACACAAGAACAGTATGACCAGTTAGATAAAGCCTATTTATCTTACGCCTTGAAGGAAAGCTATGGATATTATTGTTTGACAAAAGAGAGACAGTTTTTCTTAGATAACTATCCGCAATTTGTGATTGAGAAGAGCAATGTGGATGATATATTGATGATTATCGAAAAGGGGGTAGCATTATGAGAGGACTATTGATTAAAGATATTGAATTGACATTGACAAATAAAAGAACAATCCCAGTTTTCTTGCTTATTGTCTTGATGATGTTGGCTACAGGAGATGAGAGCATGATTTCTTTTGCTGTTTCCTTTTTGACGATGATATGTGGCATGATGGTATTATCCACAATCAGTTATGATGAGTATGAGAATGGGACATCATATCTTTTGACGCTTCCTGTGACAAGAACAATGTATGTGATTGAAAAATATGTGTTTACGATAGTGGCAATGCTGACAGGGTTTGTTATTTCTATTATTGCCTCCCTCGCGTGTGTAGTAGTTAAGGGATATGATTTCGATTGGGAAATGTGGGTGGTTGGATGTGTGGCTACCTTTTTCGTACTTTTATTAGTCTATGCCATAATGATTCCGATTCTGTTGAAATTTGGTGGTGAGAATGGACGAATTGTGATGGTGGCATTCGCGGCAGCAGTCTTTGCTATCGCTTTTGCTGGGGCAAGATTATCTGCCTGGGTTGGTATAGATATTAAGAAGATTGCACTAGAGAGCATCGTAAAAATACAAGGACTCGGGATACCGTTTCTAGTGGCAATCGCTGTAATTATTATGATGGCGGCATTTTCGATTTCGATGTATGCAAGCAATCACGTTATGCTTAAGAAAGAATTTTGATATTGGGTCTATTGTATATAATACTTACGATATTCACTTGGGGAACAGCCTTTGTATTGATGAAATACACGGTTAAATGTGGAGATACTTTTAAATCCTGCCTGATAGGAAATCTCGGTAATGGCAAGCGATGGGTCTCCGAGAAGTTCTTGCGCACGTTTTACTCGTTGCAAGGTTAGGTATTCGATGAAGCTGTAGGTGGTAGCTTTTTTAAAAATGCGAGAAAAATAACAGGCGCTAAAGCCCGCATGGGCAGCCATGTCATCAAGAGTGAGGGGTTGATTGCAATGCTCACTAATATAGTCACAAGACTGATGAACTTTCTCCATAGCTTTGACAGTGCCAGGGAGTGATGAAGTATTCTGTGACCAAGTTGTATCCTGAAGGTAGGAGGCAAATTTCATAAACATTTCATACAGATGAATCAATGTTTCTACTTCAGGAAACCGATGTTCTTCTTCCTGTATGGACATCATATACTGTAAATACATCATGAGGTGCTGGGCAAGATCTGGCATCTCATTTTGCTTAATATGGTGTATGGTACGAAATAGGTTGAGATACGGACGAAAGTCAGGCAAATCATGAAATAGCGTAGAGGCAAATTGAAGCCCGATACACTGGTTGTCTGGATTGCTGACGATTTCATGAAGTTCACCTGGCCAGATAAAGAGGAGGTCACCAGGTGACAATTGATATGTTTTCTGATTGATGGATAGAACAGGATTTTCCTTTATCGTGGCATGGTCTGGCAATGCGGCAATCTCAACGTAGTTATGCCAGTGCAGATCAAAGTGATTTGGAAAGTAGTCTGTATTGATTGTATTAATGCTACGATCTAGATGAAGTTGTTCAAATTCTCCAACGTTTGTCATGAAAATAACCTCCGAATGTATTATATTAGTTACTTTTTGTCCATATCGTATCAGTTGCAACTAATTCTGTCAATATAATGACAAAATATGAGCATTAATAGACAAATCATAGGTAGTTTGAAGGATAAATAATGAGTATACTGAGGAAAATAGATTGATTGGAGACAAAAAATAATGAATCATCGTAAAGCAAAATGTAAACTACATATGATAGACGAACAAGAAAATGTACTGAGTAATGTGAAACTTCAGTGTAAGCAGACAAATCATGAATTCCTATTTGGATGTGGTGGATTTGATATGCTTCCTTATTGCAATGAACCAAAGAAAGAGGATTTGCCATTTTTAGAAGACCGCGTGAATAAGTGGTTAGATTTGTACAACTATGCAACACTTCCTTTTTACTGGGGTGGATTCGAGCTAGTAGAAGGACAGCCTGAGACTGCTAGTCGTATGAATGCAGCAAAGTTTCTGAAAGAACATGGCGTGAAGGTGAAAGGTCATCCATTATGTTGGCATACCGCTTGTGCGGATTGGCTTTTGAAGTATGATAATGAAACAATCATGAAGAAGCAGATTGAGCGTATTCACAGGGATGTAACAGGTTTCAAAGGTACCATTGATATGTGGGATGTAATCAATGAAGTCGTTATCATGCCAATCTTTGATAAGTACGACAATGCCATCACCAGATTGTGTCAGGATAAAGGACGTATTGGTTTGATTAAGGAAGTATTTGCGGCAGCGAAAGAATCGAATCCAGATGCCACCTTATTATTGAATGATTTTAACACATCCATTTCCTATGAGATATTGATTGATGGTTGCCTAGAGGCTGGAGTTCCGATTACCGCCATTGGTATTCAGTCACATCAACATCAGGGTTATTGGGGAGCAGACAAGGTTCATGAAGTGTTGAAACGATATGAGCATTTTGGCTTGCCAATTCATTTCACGGAGAATACATTTGTTTCGGGTGATCTGATTCCATCTGATATTTCGGATTTGAATGATTTCCAATCGAAGGATTGGCCTTCTACAAAAGAGGGAGAGGAGCGCCAGAAGAATCAGATGGAAGAGATGTATCGAATTCTATTTGAACATCCACTCGTTGAGGCAATTACGGGATGGGATTTTGCTGACGGTGCATGGCTGAATGCACCTAGTGGCGTGATTCGCAAGGATAATAGTGTAAAGCCAGCTTATGAGATGCTACAGAATCTGATTTGGAATGAGTGGAGAACAGATTATGAAGTTTGTACAGATGATAATGGTTATGTCTTAGTAGAAGGATTTAAAGGAGAGTATTTATTAAGCAGTGGTGATAAGTTTGCTAGCTTTGAATTAAACTCTAAAGTAGAAGAGATGCAAGTTGTTGTTAAGTAATGAAAAGAGGTCAGCGTGAATAAAAATATCACAGATATGACCACTGGCAGTCCCGTTAAACATATTTTAAAGTTTGCACTGCCACTGTTGGTCGGTAATTTATTTCAACAGTTATATAATATGGTTGACTCAGTTATCGTTGGTAATTATGTCGGCGCCAATGCATTGGCCGCAGTAGGAACTTGTGGTTCTATGAACTTTTTGTTTTTCTCACTAAGTTCGGGTCTTGCTATAGGAATTGGGATTATCGTTGCCCAGTATTTTGGGGCTAAGGATGAGGAACGGATTCGGATTACAATCGCAAACTCTATCTATGTATTGTGTACGGCTGCGATTGTGGTTAGTTTGCTGGGGATTGCATTTTCCCCACAGTTATTACGACTGCTAGCGACGCCGAATAGTATTATACAGGATTCGATTCTATATATGAGAACGACTTGTATGGGTATTATCGCGATTGCCCTTTATAATGGCGTGGCTTCGATTCTGCGAGCTTTAGGAGATTCCAAAACACCACTGTATTTTCTGATTCTTGCAAGTATTATCAATGTTGTCCTTGATTTGGTATTTGTATTGAACTTTGGTTGGGGTGTTTTTGGCGTTGCATTAGCGACGATTATTTCACAGGCTATCTCTGCGATTACAAGTATGATTTATGCCTATCATAAGATTCCATATTTCCGACTAAGTCGCGAGATGATGAAGCCAAATCGTAAGATTATTACGCAGTCATTCCGATTGGGTGTGCCTGTGGCTTTGCAGAATTCAATGATTGCTGTTTCTTGTATGGCGCTTCAGGGTGTGGTTAATACATTCGGCGAGACAGTGATGGCAGCATATACGATTACAGGCAGAATCGAGCAGATTGTTCAGCAGCCATATGGTTCACTTGGTATGGCGCTGACGACATATTCCGGACAGAATATGGGCGCAGGTAAACTCGATCGTGTGAAGAAAGGATATCGTCAGGCTGTATTTATGGTCTTGGCATTTAGTATTGCCATGATACCAATTGCCTATCTATTTGGTACACAGATTATCGGATTCTTTGTGAAGGATGCAGCGGTTATCCGTATGGGAGTGGTAGCGCTTCGCATTACAAGTTTATGCTATTTTGGCCTTGGAATGATCTATGTGCCACGAGCTGTTTTGAATGGGTGTGGGGATACAGGATTTGCGATGCTCAACGGATTTACCGAGGTGGCATGTCGAATTTTGTATTCTCAGGTACTGACACGTATCCCAATTCTGGGCTTTTGGGGAATTTGGATTACAACGGGTGCTACCTGGATTACAACGGCTGTTGTATGCGTGATGAGGTATGTACGAGGCAAGTGGAGAACAAAAGCAATTTTATAGTACAAAATATAGAAATATGCGTTGACAAAAGCACTACATGTTGTATAATTAGATTTATAGGCGAGATGAACGAACCTACTTGAAACAGAGGAAATATATGCTAATTATGAAAGGAAGGCGCATGTAGTGAAGATTATACGAAGAAGCGGCGTTGAGGACGAATTCGATGATGCCAAGATCGAAGCCGCCATTGTGAAAGCGAACAATAGTGTAGTGGAGTCAGAGAGGATGAATTCGTTAACGATTCATCTGATTGTTAGGGCGGTTGTAGAGGAATGTGCATTGATGAAGCATTCTCCTAGTGTCGAGGAAGTACAGGATATGGTGGAGAATCATATCATGGAGAAGAATGCATTTAACGTTGCCAGGAATTATATTACCTATCGTTATAAGAGGGCGATGGTACGTAAGTCCAATTCTACTGACCAGCAGATTTTGAGTTTGCTTGAGTGTAACAATGAAGAAGTGAAGCAGGAGAATTCCAACAAGAATCCGATTGTCAATAGTGTACAACGTGATTATATGGCAGGAGAGGTTAGTAAGGATATCACCAAACGTTTCTTGCTTCCGAAGGAGATTGTTGAGGCACATGATAAGGGAATTATCCATTTTCATGATGCAGATTACTTTGCACAGCACATGCACAACTGTTGTCTTGTGAACTTAGAGGATATGTTACAAAACGGAACTGTAATTAGTGAGACGATGATTGAGAGACCGAAGAGCTTCTCAACAGCATGTAATATTGCAACCCAGGCAATTGCACAGATTGCTAGCTCACAATATGGTGGACAGAGTATTTCCCTCTCTCATCTGGCGCCTTTTGTTCAGGTAAGTCGTCAGAAGTTCCGTAAGGAGACAAAGGATAAATTAGAACGTGCTGGTATTACACCAACTGATGAAATGGTGAATCAGATTGCAGAAGATCGTGTTCGTGAAGAGATTAAGCAGGGTGTACAGATTATTCAATATCAAGTAACAACATTAATGACAACGAATGGACAAGCACCTTTTGTTACTGTATTTATGTATCTGAATGAAGTGGAAGATGGTCAGCTCCGTAAGGATTTGGCGCTAGTAATCGAAGAGACTTTGCGTCAGAGAATTCTGGGTGTAAAGAACGAAAAAGGTGTCTATATCACGCCTGCATTTCCTAAGCTGATCTATGTACTTGAAGAAGATAATATAAGAGAAGGAACACCATATTATGAGTTAACCAAGTTGGCTGCAGAATGTACAGCGAAGCGTATGGTTCCAGATTACATATCCGAGAAAGTTATGAAGAATCTGAAGAAGGACAATTGCTATCCATGTATGGGATGCCGTTCATTCTTGACAGTTTATGATGATGAGAAGGGAAATCCTAAGTTTTATGGCCGATTTAACCAAGGTGTTGTTACACTGAATCTTGTAGATATAGCATGTTCATCAAGTAAAGATATGGATTTATTCTGGAATATTCTTGATGAAAGATTGGAAATGTGTCATCAGGCACTTTTGATTCGTCACAATCGTCTGAAGGGAACTAAGTCAGATGTTGCACCGATTCTCTGGCAGAATGGTGCATTGGCACGATTGAAGAAGGGCGAGACGATAGACAAGCTGTTATTCAATGGTTATTCCACAATTTCTTTAGGATATGCTGGTCTGTGCGAATGCACTAGATACATGAAGGGTGTGTCCCATACGGAGTCAGATGGTACAGAGTTTGCCTTGAAGGTTATGCATAAGTTAAATGATGCATGTGCGCAGTGGAAGGCAGAACATAACATTGACTTTAGCTTATACGGAACACCACTTGAGTCTACAACATACAAGTTTGCAAAATGTCTTCAGAAGCGTTTTGGTTCGATACCAGGCGTGACAGATCGTAATTATATTACAAATAGTTATCATGTTCATGTTACAGAAGAAATTAATGCATTTGATAAGTTATCTTTTGAGTCACAGTTCCAGGAGTTGTCACCAGGTGGTGCAATTAGTTATGTGGAAGTACCTAACATGAAGGATAACCTAGAGGCTGTTATTACTGTTATGCAATATATCTATGACAATATCATGTATGCAGAATTGAATACAAAGAGTGATTATTGTATGGATTGTGGATATGATGGTGAAATACAGATTGTAGAAGAAGATGGCAAACTGATTTGGGAATGTCCAAATTGTGGCAATCGAAATCAGGATAGAATGAATGTAGCACGTAGAACTTGTGGGTATATCGGAACTCAGTTCTGGAATCAAGGTCGTACCCAGGAGATTAAAGAGCGCGTTTTGCATTTGTAAATGCAAGTGACAGAGTCGCTCAGAAATGAGGGATAGTGTGCATTACTCAGCAATCAAGTATTGTGATATTGCGAATGGAACGGGTGTCCGAACAGTGCTTTTTGTCTCGGGCTGTCGGAATCACTGTAAGGAGTGTTTTCAGCCAGAGACATGGAATTTCGAACATGGGGAAGTTTTTGATGAAAGCGTTGAAGATAAATTGATTGAGTCTCTGAAACCAGATTATGTTGAGGGTATCACGTTACTTGGTGGTGATCCAATGGAAGAAGAGAATCAGAGTGTTTTGCTTCCATTTCTTCGCAAGATTCGTCAGAGATATCCGGATAAGAAGACGATATGGGCATATACAGGTTATGTGTTAGATGTTGATTTGGTTCCTGGTGGAAGAAAGTTTACGATTGATACAGATGAATTATTGTCGTATCTAGATGTGTTGGTGGATGGACCTTTCATTTTAGAGCAAAAGAATATCGCCTTGAAGTTTAGGGGCTCTGCAAATCAAAGAATTATTGATATGAGAGAATATCGTAATACAGGCAGTATCGTTGTTTTGTAGAGAGGGGGGATTCCCCCTCTCTGCTTTGTATAAATACTTAAATTAAAATTCTTATATAACATATGTTATATAAGAATTTTAAGGATATTTTTTTATCCAGATTAGGAATGGGCAATATGCGTCTTCCCGTTGATTCAAGTAAAGAGGGTAGTCCGGTAGATTACGATAAAGCACAAGAGATGATTGATTATGCCATGTCTCAAGGAATCAATTATTATGATACTGCTTATGTATATCACAATGGTGAATCTGAGACTTTTTTAGGCCATGCGATGAATAAGTATCCTAGAGAGTCCTATTATCTAGCAACCAAGTTTAATATTCATGCAAATTCAGACTATAAGGCTACCTTTGAGGAACAGCTTGAAAAGTTGCAGACAGACTATATTGATTTTTATCTGCTTCATGCTGTTATGGACCACACGTATGAGCAATATATTGATTGCGGCTGTATTGATTACTTTGTGGAACAACAGAAGAAAGGTAGAATCAAGTATTTAGGATTTTCCTCACATTCTAGTCCAGAGGTTCTTGAAAAGATGGCATCTTATCGCAAATGGGATTTCGTTCAGATTCAGTTGAATTATTATGATTGGATGTATGGTTCCGCAAAGAAAGAGTATGAGATTTTGACAGAGAAGAATATTCCTGTCATGGTTATGGAGTCAATTCGTGGTGGCCGTTTATCCTCCTTGACTGATTCTGCAAATGAATTGTTAAAGAAGGCAGAACCGGAGAGAAGTATCTCATCTTGGGCATTGCGTTTTTTGATGTCGTTACCAAATGTTCAGGTGATGCTTAGTGGTATGTCAACACTAGAACAAGCACAAGATAATATTGGTACATTTTCTCATGATTGTGCATTGAGTGAAGAGGAAACCCAGTTGTTATTGAAGGCTTGCGACTTGTTTCATGGAGATGTTGTGGTTCCTTGTACCGGTTGCAGGTATTGCTGCGAGGGTTGTCCGCAGCAAATCGATATTCCTTCAGTTCTTGCCATCTACAATAAACTTAAGACGGATGGTACCTGGGGAATTCGTGAGACGATAGATAAGATTGAAGCTGGCAAGGGGCCTGGAGATTGTATTGGTTGTGGAGCTTGTTTGACGGAGTGCCCACAGAGTATTCAGATACCTGACATGATGGCGGAATTGGCTGCCGTTAAATAGAATTGACAGGAGGGACTATCGTGGATGTGAATGAAATATTGAATCAAGTTAAGGCTGGCACAATGTCAGTAAAGGACGCAGAACATTTTTTGAAAGCACAACCTTTTGAAGAACTAGGTTATGCGAAACTTGATACACACAGAGAGATACGTTCAGGATTTCCTGAGGTAATCTTTTGTAGCGGGAAACCAGATGAATATCTAACGAGTATTTATGAAAAACTGTATGAGCACAATGGCGAGGTGTTTGGTACGAGAGCAAGTGAACATCAATATGAGTTGGTAAGAAAGACACTTCCCCAGGTCACATATGACCCAGTTTCTCACATTCTCAAGATTGAAAAATCGGATAAGGTGAGAACGGGCAAGATTGCTATATGTACGGCGGGTACAGCGGATATTCCGGTTGCGGAGGAAGCGGCACAGACAGCGGAATACTTTGGTGCAAATGTGGAGCGGATATTTGATGTTGGTGTGAGCGGATTGCACCGTTTATTATCACGGCTTGATACCATTCAAGAAGCGAATTGCGTGGTGGCGGTCGCTGGTATGGAAGGTGCTTTGGCGAGTGTGATTGGTGGTCTTGTGAGTCGCCCTGTCATTGCTGTTCCAACATCAATTGGCTATGGAGCAAGTATGCACGGGTTATCTGCGCTTTTGACTATGATTAATTCCTGTGCGAATGGAATTGCGGTGGTTAATATTGATAATGGTTATGGTGCAGGCTATATGGCAACACAGATTAATCGTTTGGCGAAAGGATAAGTTGGTGTGAATATTTTTCAAGGAAAATGCAATGCTCTTCATGAGCAAATGGATCAATATGCAAAAGCAGATGTTGCTATCGCTTTCTCTGGAGGAATTGATAGTAGTCTGTTATTGAAGGTGGCAACGGAACATAGTAAGGCCTATGGCACGAAGGTGTATGCCATAACAGCGGATACGGAGTTGCACCCCACTGGTGATGTCGAGATAGCTCAATCTGTTGCGAATGAGATGGGTGCGATTCATCAGGTTCTCGCTGTCAACGAATTGGAAGAAGCTGATATTCGGTATAATCCGGTGGATCGTTGTTATCGATGTAAGCATTATTTGTTTGAACAGATTATTGATTTAGCTCGAAAGAAGGGTGTTTGTACTGTGATGGATGGCACAAACTTCGATGATTTGTTGGTGTATCGCCCAGGCTTGAAGGCATTGGATGAATTGGGTATTGCCAGTCCGTTAAAGGATTGTGGCTTTACAAAAGAAGAAGTAAGAGAGTTAGCGATTCAATACGATATATCTGTAGCAAAACGTCCTTCTGCCCCTTGTCTGGCAACGCGATTCCCTTATGGAGATGAGCTGAGTGTTGAACGAATGGAGCGTGTAGATACAGGAGAGCATGAACTTAAGAAATTGGGTCTTTACAATGTTCGTATTCGTGTACATGGAGACATTTGCCGAATTGAAGTGGACGACAAGTATATCACGAAGTTGGTCGAACACCGAGATGATATCGTTGATTGTTTGAAAAAAATAGGATATACATACATTACCTTGGATTTAGAAGGATTTCGGTCGGGGAGTATGGATATCCATGTAAATCATAAAAAAGATAACGGAAAGGAATAAGAGAATGAATCATACATTATACTTAGAGTGCTTATCAGGTATTAGTGGAGACATGACAGTAGCGGCATTGCTTGATTTGGGTGCGGATGAAGCTGTGTTAAAAAGCGTGATTGAGAGTTTGCCCTTAGAAGGATTTCATGTTCATATTAGTCGTGTGATTAAGTCAGGGATTGATGCATGTGACTTTGATGTACATCTTGATGCAGCACATGAGAATCATGATCATGATATGGAGTATCTACATGGTGCTCATCACCATCATCATGAACACCATCATACACATGAACATCGTGGAATGCCGGAGATTCGACAGATTATCGAAGCTGGCGATATGACTGATGGCGCTAGGAAGCTGGCACTTCATATTTTCACAATTCTGGCAGAGGCAGAATCGAAGGCACACCATCTTCCGGTGGATGAGGTCCATTTTCATGAGGTAGGAGCAGTAGATTCAATCGTGGATATTGTTGCCGTGGCGGTATGTATTGACAATCTACAGATTAAGGAAGTTGTTGTTCCAAAACTTTGTGAAGGAACTGGTATGATTCGTTGTCAGCATGGAATGCTTCCTGTCCCTGTACCTGCCGTGGCAAATATTATGGAAGCGTATCATTTGCCCCTACAAATTATCGATATAGAAGGCGAATTTGTAACACCTACGGGAGCAGCTATTGTAGCAGCACTCATGACGGATGAAAAATTACCGGAACAATTTCGTGTCGTAAAGACTGGAATTGGTGCAGGCAAGAGGGAGTATGAGCGACCAAGTATGCTTCGTGCTATGATAGTTGAATCGATTCAGACAGAGCAGGAAGATGTTATCTACAAGTTAGAGAGCAACATTGATGATTGTAGTGGTGAAGTGCTTGGTTATACGATGGAGAAACTTTTAGCAGCCGGTGCTAGAGATGTGCATTATACACCTGTTTACATGAAGAAGAATCGTCCGGGCTGGCTGTTGACCGTGATTTGCTCGAAACAGAAGGTGGATGCATTGGAACGAATGATTTTCCACGAGACAACAACGATTGGAATACGACGTTTCAAGGTGGAACGGTCTGTTTTACAACGCAGTCAAGTGACTGTTCAGACAGAGCTAGGTGAAGCTGTCTTGAAGGTGTGCGAATTAGATGGAGAACGTCGTTACTATCCAGAATACGATAGTGTTGTGAAACTGTGTGAGACGAGTGGTCGTTCCTATGGAGATGTATACCAGATGTTGTCCCGAACAGAAATTACACATTCGTCAAAGTAATCTGACAAAATACCCTATAATTCAAAGAAAAAAAGAGTAAGAATATATTTCTTGCTCTTTTCTTGTGTCACAAAATATGGTATAATTATATGATTAAAAGATACAATTTAGGAGGTAGTCATGCTAAGTGAAGAGAAACTACGTCTCATGATTCGCCTTTCAAATTATGAAAGCGGTCAAGGGAAAAAGGACTTATATCGGACTAGTTTTTATCGGTCGGATTATATTCATTTACAAGTGCTTAAGACGGTAGTCGCAGTTACGATTTCGCTTGTCTTGATGTTGGTATTTGCTATGTTATATCGTGCGGATTATCTTCTGACCAATGTGGTATCTTTGAATTATCCAAGGATTATAAGTATGGTGGTTCTCATTTATCTGCTGTTGATTTTTTCGTTTATTGGTATCACGATTCATACAGCTACACATGAATATGAAGAGTCAAGGAAGCGTGTCAAGATTTATCAGGACACAATAGATGATTTGATGAATTATTATGATGAGGAGGAGACTGATGTCAGTCCTACTGGAACTAAAGGGTAAGTTAAAAGAATTTTATGAGAAGCATTTTGATATACTTCGTCCATTACTTCGTTTCGTTTTGGCATTTGTGTGCTTTTTCTTGGTTAATGCACAACTTGGAAGTGAAGATGGTTTGGTATTGATTGTTATACCGCTTGTTTGTGCTTTTGCATGTAGTTTTTTGCCAGATGCATTCATTGTATATATTAGTGGATTGTTGGCATCTGCTCAGATTTTCATGGTGTCGTCGATTTTGGGAATCGGTGTATTGATTCTGTTTCTTGTGATTTTCTTGTTGATAGGACGTTATGCTAGTGAACAGTTATTTATTGTTTTGGCAATTCCGCTTTGTACCATTTTTCATGTATCATATGTTGTGCCAATTGTGGCAGCATTATTTGTTGGCCCGATTGTATTACCAGCTATTGTACTTGGCGTGATTGTCCGATATTTATTTATAGCAATTGCAGCAGCGATGACGGCTCCGAATTTGGCATCAGGGACAGCTGGGAATCTAGAGATTTTCCAGTATGTCGTTGATAGTGTTTTGAAAAGTCAAGAGATGTTATTGTGTATTGTAGCATTTGTTGTATCCTATGCTGTCACTTATTTTGTGAGAAAGCGTAAGGCAAATTATGCATCACAAATTGCAATATTACTTGGTTCTTTTGTTATGATTGTAACTGTATTATTTGGGAATATTATGATTGAGGAGAATGTGGATGTTGTATTATTCTCTGTTGGTATGGTGTTCTCGATGGCGGTTGCTTATGTGATTCAGTTCTTCCGCATGACATTGGATTATACAGGAACAAGAAATCTACAGTTTGAAGATGATGAGTATTATTATTATGTGAAGGCTGTTCCAAAGTTGAAGGTTGCAAGTAAAGATAAAACGGTAACGAGAATCAATCCGAAAGAAGAATCGGTTGATGTTTTACAAGAAGAATTTGATAAAGTGTTTAACGAAGAAAATACAAAAAACTAGGGGGCAACATGGAAGCAATTCGAAGTTTTTTTCAAGACTATGTGGTCTGGCTATCAGTTCCAAAGATTACAATTATTGATATTTTGGAGATCTTGATTATTGCTTTTGCGATGTATCGAATCATTTTATGGGTGAAAGATACGAGAGCATGGGTTTTAGTTAAGGGTATTATTGTGTTGGCATTGATTTGTCTGGTGGCTGTAATTTTAGAGATGAATGTTATCCTCTGGGTATTTAAAAACTGTATTGGTGTGGGAATTACGGCATTGGTTATCATATTCCAGCCGGAGTTACGAAATGCGCTTGAACAGTTAGGACGTAAGGGGATTCTGAACCGATTTCAGTTTGATGAGGGCAAGGCGAAAGATGAACGTTATTCTGAGAGAACGATTCAAGGAATTGTCCGTGCAGTATATGAGATGGCCAAGGTGAAGACGGGAGCATTGATTATTCTCGAGAAGGATATCCAGTTAAGAGAATATGAGAGAACGGGTATTGCGATTGATTCCTTAATAAGTAGTCAGTTGTTGATAAATATTTTTGAGAAGAACACGCCATTACATGATGGGGCGGTGATTCTCAGAGATGACAGAGTGATATCTGCCACATGTTATCTGCCGATGTCAAATAATTTGGAATTGAGTAAGGAACTAGGAACTAGACATAGAGCAGCACTTGGTATTAGTGAAGTGTCGGATTCTCTGACAATTATCGTGTCAGAAGAGACTGGGTTTGTGTCGATTGCACAGGATGGTATTCTTACGAGAAAGGTAGATGCTGACACTTTGACATTACGCCTCAAGGAAATATCGAACCATATCGGAAGAGAGAAGTCCAAATGGTGGAGGAAAGGGTGGGTGAAGCATGAGAAAAAAGATATTTGATAACATTGGAATGAAAATTTTGTCTTTCTTCGTTGCCTTAATTCTATGGCTCGTCATTGTAAATATGGCTGATCCAACGGTAACCCGTACCTTTTACAATATTCCGGTAGAAATTTTAAATGAGAATGCAATATCGGAGGTAAATCGAGTTTATGAGGTTGTTAGTGGTGACAAGATTAATGTTACTGTGAAGGGAAAAAGAAGTGTTGTGGACGACATCGAAGAGGAAGACTTTCGTGCTACGGCAGACTTGAGTGAATTATCTAAGGTGAATGCAGTGGCAATTAATGTTTCCTTGAAGTCGACAGGTAAGACTTCGCGTTCTAATGTTGAACTAGATTGGGGCAATACCGTTTTACAGGTTTCGCTTGAGAAGAAGACGACAGATAAATTCAAGGTAAATGTAACCACAGAAGGTAGTCTTGATTCTAGCTATATTTTAGGTGATGTAAGTGTCCAACCTAATATTATTGAGGTGTCTGGTGGTAGATCAAAGATTCGAAAGATTGCAAGTGTAGGTGTTGTCGTTCAGTTAGATGGCAAGACAGAGGATTTTGAGGATGATTTGACACCAATTTTGTATGATAAAGATGGTAATATTATTACAGATACAGATGAACTTATTTTGAGTAATGATACCGTTCAGGTTTCAACGACGATTTTACCAACGAAGACGATACCAGTATCCTTTAAGGTGTCAGGAACACCAAAGCAGGGTTATCGTTTGGTACAGACGGATTTCCAGCCGGAGACCATCACAGTATCAGGTAAACGCTCCGATTTGGACCGTCTCGAAAAACTTGAGATTCCATTGAATATTAATGGGGAAGATCAGAATATTGAACGGGAGATTGAGACGAAGAAGTATTTGTCTTCGCTATATACGCCAGCATCAGGTTCGGAGACGATATCCGTGCGATGTGTCATAGAAAAAGATGGTCGCAGAACATATACATTGAGCAATTCCGATATTAAGGTAGTCAATCTACCAAGCAATTTGAACTTTAGTTTTGCGGAGACAGGAGCTAAATACACTGTAGTAGTTACTGGCACGGAAGATGATTTAAAGGATATGGAGATTGCTAATTTAAATGCGTTTATTGATGTGAAAGATTTGGTGGCAGGTAGTCATACGGTTTCGCTTTCATATGAGCTGCCAGATGGCGTCAAGACCAAGTCAAAGGTATCAATTGAGATTAAGCTAGTGGATTCAGCGGACACAGCACCAGATGGTGGAGGCGTAATTACAACGCCAGCAGATGGAACAGAATAATTGGAGGATATGAGATGTTAAACTATAAAAGATATAAAAGAGTACCTGTTGTTGATATGCCAGACCGTAAATGGCCTAATAATGAGATTAAAAAAGCACCAATCTGGTGTAGTGTAGACCTTCGCGATGGAAACCAGGCATTGATCGAGCCAATGGTAGTCGAAGAGAAGATTGAATTTTTCAAGTTATTAGTCAAATTGGGATTTAAGGAAATTGAAGTTGGTTTTCCTAGCGCATCACAGATTGAGTACGATTTCTTACGTCAGCTAGTAGAACGTAATTTGATTCCAGATGATGTTACCATTCAGGTATTAGTTCAATGCCGTGAGCATTTGATTCGCAGAACATTTGAATCACTTGAAGGTGTTAAAAAGGCTATTGTTCATATATACAATTCTACTTCTACATTACAGCGAGATGTCGTATTTGGTAAATCAATGGAAGAGATTAAACAGATTGCGATTGAAGGAACCAAGTTAGTGAAGGACAATATGGATGGTTACCAGGGAGAGGTTATCCTAGAGTATTCCCCAGAGAGTTTCACAGGTACAGAGCTTCCTTACGCTTTGGAGGTTTGTGAAGCTGTGATGGATGAATGGGGAGCAAGCAAGGATAAAAAGGTGATTATCAATCTACCTTCGACGGTGGAGATGAATACACCAAATGTGTATGCTGATCAGATTGAGTGGATGATTCGTCATTTTACTGATAGAGAGAGAGTTATCGTTAGTCTTCACCCTCACAATGATAGAGGAACAGCAGTAGCGGCTTCTGAACTTGCCTTGCTCGCAGGTGCAGATCGTGTCGAAGGAACTTTGTTTGGTAATGGAGAGCGAACGGGTAATGTAGATGTGTTAAATATTGCATACAATATGTTCTCACAGGGAATTAACCCAGAGCTTGATATTGAAAATGTAAATGAGATTATTGATGTATATGAACGTTGCAACAAGATTCCAGTACATATTCGTCATCCTTATGCTGGTAAGCTTGTATTTACTGCTTTCTCAGGCTCACATCAGGATGCCATCAATAAGGGTGTTGCTGCCATGAAACAGCGTGGACAGGAGCACTGGGAAGTGCCATATCTTCCAATTGATCCAGCAGATGTAGGACGTGAGTATGAGCCGATTGTACGTATCAATAGTCAATCAGGCAAGGGTGGAGTTGCCTTTGTCATGGATACTTATTTTGGCTTTAAACTTCCTAAGAGCATGCATAAGGAATTTGCTGATATTATTCAAGTGATATCGGAAAAGCAGGGTGAGGTTTCGCCAGAGCAGATTATGGATGAGTTTAAGACACAATACTTAGACCGTAAAGAACCATATCATTATAAGAGTGCTAAGATTGAAGATATATCAGATACAAAGGATGCGTTTGATACAAAAGTGACCCTTACTTATCGTTATCATGGAGAAGAGAAGACCATAGAGTGTTATGGTAATGGACCGATTGATGCTGTACAACGTGGTATACAAGGTGAGGTTGGTATCCCTGTTAAGGTTCTTGATTATTCAGAACATGCACTTCAATCTGGCTCGAATGCACAGGCGGCAGCTTATATTCATTTATTGAATCAGGAGACTAACGCTGTGACACATGGTGTCGGTATCAGCTCAAATATTACAAGAGCATCAATACGTGCGGTATTTAGTGCAGTCAATCGTTTCTTAGCAAAGTAAATTAAATACATAATCATAGAGAGAGCACTGATTTTGACGTCAGTGCTCTTTTGAAAATTATTTTATTTACCACGTTTTGTCTTAACATAATTGCTTGCATCATCAGGACCCGCAAGTGGAAGTGTATGATTGGTTTTATAATAGTTCTGTACGCCTACCCACTTGGTTTTGCGTTCTTTGATGTAAGGACCGATGTTGTTCATTGTGAGATAAGCACCAAATCCATTTATTTTATCTTTGCCAGTCATGGTGTCAATCATTAAATCACCAATCTCAGTAAAGTAGTGAGTGTTGTTGTAATAATTGAACGGATTACAAGACAAATCATTCACGTCGTTAAAACACCATACCCCACCGGTTAATTGAACGAGGTTTTCAAGGAAGTCATATAGGTTTGGTCCTTCATATCGAACCAATTCTCCAATAAATACCGAGCTAACAACAACCTGAAATTCTACATTGTTATCATCACACATCTGTTTAATCGCTTTTAAATCAGTAAGGCAACTAGCGATGACATCGGATTTGTCTGGTACGCCATCAGTCAGATAGGAGATATATTCGTCGACATCATCTTTAAATAGGAAGTCATAATAGGTATCCTTATGTGAGTCATAATAATTATAGTATTTTGTTAAGTTACGCTCGCCAGACTCAGAACATGGATAGTATTCGCTTCGATCCTTTTTCAACTCATCAATACTTGCGGACAAGTTTTTAAATAAAAACTTAAATACCTCGGAGAATTTAGATTCGCCTTTAACCTGTGCCGGAATCTCATATAAGTCTCCATACATCTCACGGTCATTGGATTTAAGCTCTGTCGTACTGATATGGAGTAAAATTTTCTTCGGATGTGCATGTTCAATGATGTATTTACTGTAGTAGTAATAGTCTTGAAAATTACCAGATAGCTGCCAACAGTTATAGTAGTTGTAGCCGTCTAGTTCCTTAAGCTTTTTTGTGCTTAATGCACCAGCTTTGGAACCACCGATGAGATAGGCATCATATTCATCACTATAATTTTGAATTCGTTCTGCTTTGATCTCTCGAAGATAATAGTCTTCATTTAGTTCTTGGTATTCGCCACCCTGTGCCCGAAAATAGCCAAAGGGGTCAACGAGATAGTTTGTAAGAACAATAACTGCTAAACAAAGTATCACGGCCCCTGTAAATAGGATGGCCCATTTTTTTGCTTTCATAGAGGAATTATCCTTTCACTACTTGATATCTAGCATATCGGTAAAATTATCTTTTTCGGTTTTCATGTAGTTACTTTCATCATCATAGGACTGATAAGGAAGCTGATTGTTCGCAATGTAGTAATCCTTAATCTCCTGGTATTGCTGCTTGCGCTGTTCAATGTGAGCTGCCACATTATCCATCGTCAGATAGACACCAAAATCTTTTGTCTTTTTCTTGCCAGTGATGTTATCAATCATAAGATCACCTGTCTCATACAGATAGTGGTTGGCATTATAGTAGTTAAATGGGTTTTTCATAATATCGTTATAGGTGTTGAAACTCCATACGCCGCCTGTAATCTGTACGATTTGCTCTAAAAAGCTGTAGTAGCTAGGACCTTCATAATAGATTTGTTCACCAAGGAATACCGAACCGATGATAATCTGGAATTCAACCCCATTATCATCACATAGCTTCTTAATGGTCTTTAAGTCTGCAATACTTTGTTCAACAGGATATGATTTATCTTTTGGACCATTTGTAATGAATGGAAGATATTCATCGACCTTTTCTTTAAAGAGAAAATCATAATAACCAGGTTTATTAGACTTATATACGTCATAGTATTTCTCGAGGTTACGTTCTCCTGTTGAATAGCATGGGTAGATAATGTGTGTTTTGTCATTTCTAAGCTTAATCTCATCTACACTAGCTGAGAGATTTTTGAATAAGAACTCAAATACTTCAGCTGTTTTAGAAGATCCGGTAATCTCAGCTGGTATCTCATAGATATCGCCGATACTTTCACGATTATATCGTTTAATCTCGGAAGTACTGATATGAAGGAGAATCTTCTTTGGGTGACAGTTTTCAATAATGTACTTGCTGTAATAGTAGTAATCCTGGAAGTTACCAGATAATTCCCAAGCATTATAGTAGTTGTAGCCATCGAGTTCTTTTAATTTGGAGGTACGAAGCGCACCAGCCTTGGAACCACCAATGAGATAGGCATCATATTGATCGGAATGCTTTTTTAAATGTTGCGCTTTTATCTCTCGAAGGTAATATCTTTCATTTAGTGTGTTACAGTCACCACTTTGAGCTCGAAAATAGCCAAATGGATCGATGATATAATTAGCTCCCATGATAAATAGGAGACATAAAACAATCAGGCTTACGAAAAGGCCTGTCCACTTTTTTGCTTTCATAATGTAGAAATCTCCTTTCGTTTAAAACTGGAAGTATAGGAACTGAACAACCTTGTCCATGTTCAAAATACAAGTGATTAACAGTGCTGCTGAGTAAACAAGGTAAATCCAATTGGTTTTGAACTTCTCGCAGATCTTCTTCGTGGTTGGCATAAACCAGCAGATGAAGAGACCGATAAACATCAAAATCCACATATCTCTGTTGTCAACAAAGAAAGATGCAAGGTTTGCAAAACTGAATGAGGAACCATTTAACATGCCTTTGTATACCATGGCAGCATTCCTAAAGGATGTTGATACGAATAAGACACGTGTCAATATAACAAATAAGAATGTCAGCGGAATACCAAGCCAAGCAGGTGTATTCTTGCCTTTGTGGTTACGATAGGATGCGATACATACTAAGATACCATTGGCAATTCCCCAAGCGATAAATGTCCAACCTGCACCATGCCAAAAACCAGAAACAAAGAAAGTAACCATTGTAGCTACATAGTAGTTACGGTATTTTGAAGCATGTTTGTAAACGTTTTTAAAAATGTAGGCGGAGAGGAAACGGGATAATGTCATGTGCCAACGTCTCCAATAATCCTGGAAATCTTTTGCTTTATATGGAGAGTTAAAGTTCTGAGGGATAACGATGTTGAACATATAACCCAAACCGATGGCCATGTCGGCGTAACCAGACAGGTCAAAGTAATAGGAAACCGTGTACTCAATCGAATAGAACCAGGACTGTACCAGTGGTAGGTTGTTCTGTACGTGATTGAAAAATGGCTGAGCATCTGTAGTTAATGGATCAGCAATCAACATTTTCTTGGCACATCCAATGGAGAAAATGAAGAGACCAAGAGCTACGTTGTTGAAATTAATCTTGTGATTCTCCTTGTTCTCAAATTGAGGAACTACTTCTGCATGATGGATGATTGGTCCAACAATCAGCTGAGGGAAGAATGTGATGAAGAGGAGATAGTCCACAACATCATATGCTTTTGTCTCGCCACGGTAGGAATCCACCAAAAAGGCAATCAGCTGGAATGTGAAGAATGAGATACCGATTGGAAGAACGATATGCTGTAAAGCAAAATCTGCTCCGGAAACTCGGTTGATGTTACGAATAAAGAAGTCAGTGTACTTGTAATAACCAAGTAATCCGACATTAGCAAGTACACCGATAGCCATCAAAAGCGTACGTTCCACTTTCTGAGATTCATCTTGAAGTTTGCATAGTGTAATACCAATAATGTAGTTACCAACAACACTTCCGAGGAAGAATGGGAAGAAATCCGGACTTCCTTGTGCATAGAAGTAGAGAGAAGCGATAACCAGCCAAATTTTGGCGATGTTATGGTACTTTAATTGATGTAAAACAAAATATCCAGTAAATATAATTGGTAAGAATATTAATACGAATTGGTATGTTGAGAATATCATAATTGTCCCCTTGTTAATATGTTATTATAGTGGAATGTTACCATGTTTTTTGTGAATCGTAGTGATTGGACGTTTTTGAGATAACATCAAAATGTCACCATAAATTCGTTCTCTTGTGGCTTCTGGCTTGATGATTTCATCAACGTATCCTTGTGCCGCTGCAACATGAGGAGTCATGAATGCATCATTGTATTCGTCTATCTTGGCATTGCGATATGCTTCTTTCTCAGAAGGATTCATCGCTTTCATTTTCTTACCATAGAGAATTCCGACAGCACCATCTGCACCCATAACAGCAATCTCAGCTGTTGGCCATGCATAGACAAAGTCTGCTCTTAAATGCTTACTGCTCATTGCAATATAAGCACCACCGTAGGCCTTACGCAGAATAATGTTTATCTTGATTGTAGTCGCTTCGGAGTAGGCGAAGAGAAGTTTCGCACCATGGCGAATGATTCCTTTGTACTCCTGATCTTTACCAGGGAGAAATCCTGGAACATCAGTCAGTGTTACGATTGGAATGTTGTAACAATCGCAGTAACGGATGAAACGAGCGGCCTTATCACTTGAATCGCAATCAAGTACACCTGCCATAAAATTAGGCTGATTGGATACGATACCAACAGTGATACCCTTCAAACGACCAAGTCCGACAACAACATTTTTGGCAAAATCTTTTTCAACTTCTAAGAATGTATCTGGGTCTAAAATGCCAGAGATAATATCATGGATGTCATAGCTCTGGTTGTTATGTTCTGGAATCACTTTAGATAAGTCAGGATTAAAAGTGACTTCCTTATTATAATCAGTAAGTTCATTCACGGATTTATCATGAAGATAGCCTTCTTCGTAGCAAGGAGGAATCAGATTAATTAACTGACGAACTTGCTTTAAGCAATCTTTTTCATTGTCACTGCGAAAATGTGCAACACCACTTCGACCAGCGTGAACAGCAGCACCACCTAATGCATCGGCGGTGATATCTTCATTCGTAACAGACTTGATAACGGCAGGACCAGTAACGAACATCTTGCTTATCTCATCTACAACGAAAATGTAGTCTGTAATACCAGGTGAGTATACGGCACCACCAGCACAGTTGCCTGCGATGATAGATATCTGAGGAATATATCCGGAAGCCATGGTATTGTAATAGAAAATCTCACCATATCCAGCTAATGCGTTGACACCCTCTTGAATTCTTGCTCCGCCTGAATCATTAATACCGATGATAGGACAACGACTCTCGATTGCTAATTTAATCGCATTTGCAATCTTGAAGCCATGTTGTTTGCCAAGAGTACCACCAATGACAGTGAAATCCTGAGAGTATACGACAACTTTCTGACCGTCAATTGTACCATAGCCAGTTATGACGCCATCATAAGGAAATTGACCCTTGTGAATATTAAAAGCGTCTTCTTGATTGGTTACATTTGAACCAATTTCACGAAATGAGTCTTCATCTAGCAACAGACAGATTCGCTCTAATGCATGAAGCTTACCGAGCTTATGCTGCTTTTCCATGTTATACATAATTACCTCCATGTTGAGTTTATAAAATCCTCTATTCAACGTATTGTGATTACTGCCTATAAGGCAAAAAAACATACACGTATTATATTATCATAAGGAGAAAATATGTCAATAATGTGTTTCGCATAATGTTGACGAAAACTGTACTTTAGTGATATAATTAAATGATTGCAATTTTAACGAAAAAAGAGGAGCTTAAAATGGGACGACTTATAAAGAACTTTACGAAGTATCGTTATTTGTTAGGAGAACTTGTTCGTAAGAATATTAAGTTAAAGTATCGCAGATCATATCTGGGTATTTTATGGACAATGATAGAACCGTTATTGACGATGATTGTTTTATCTGTAGTATTTGGTGTTTTATTAGGAAGAAAGGGAGCTGATCCAAGAGTACCTTTTGCGGTATATGTACTGACAGGACGTCTTTTGTATTCCTTTTTCTCGTCAGCAACAAACAGTGCAATGAAGTCAATTCGCTCGAATAGCGGAATGATTAAGAAGGTATATGTACCGAAGTATATGTATCCACTATCGGGTATCATATCAAACTTTGTTATTTTCCTGATTTCATTGATTGTGTTAGTAGCAGTTATTTTGTTTTACACAATGACGGGTGCTTATACGGTGCCGATTTCGATATCGATTTTGGGAGCGATTATACCTTTAATCATACTGTTTTTCTTCTCCACCGGAGTGGGAATGATGTTATCGACGATGGCTGTATTTTTCCGTGACTTAGAGTATCTGTGGAGTGTATTGTTGATGTTGATTATGTATTGTAGCGCAATTTTCTATTATGCTTCGAATATGAAAGGAACGGCATTACAATTGATCAAATTCAATCCATTATTTGGAGTGATTGAGAATTTCAGACGATGTATTTTCAATCAGGGCATGGACTGGTATTTGCTTGGTTATACTTCGGCAATCAGTGTTGTAGTTATGGTAATTGGTATATTTATGTTCTATAAACAGCAAGACAAGTTTATTCTAAATATTTAGCATAATCGGAATGGAGATAGAATTATGGCAAAGAAACAGATTGCATTAAGTGTAAAAGATGTGAGTATGCGATTTAACCTTAGCTCAGAAAAGGTTGATAATATAAAAGAATACATCATTAAGATGATTACGAGACAGTTGATGTATCAGGAATTTTGGGCGCTCAAGCATGTGAGCTTTGATGTGCAAAAGGGTGACCGTGTTGGTATCATGGGTCTTAATGGTGCAGGTAAGAGTACACTTCTTAAGGTTATTGCTGGTGTATTAAAAGCATCAGAAGGCGTGGTAGAGACAAAAGGTGTTATCGTTCCATTATTGGAATTAGGTGCTGGATTCGACCCACAATATACGGGTGCTGAGAACATTTTCCTATATGGTGCGGTCCTTGGTTACAGTAAAGAATTCATTCAAGAAAAATATGATGAGATTCTTGAATTTTCAGAGCTTGGTAAGTTTATAGATGTGCCAGTAAAGAATTATTCGTCTGGTATGAAAGCAAGACTTGGATTCTCGGTAGCAACGTTGGTTGAACCTGAGATTTTGATTTTAGATGAGGTTTTATCCGTTGGAGATGCTAAGTTTCGTAAGAAATGTGAGAAGAGAATTCAGAGCATGTTTGATAAAGGGATTACCGTGCTTTTTGTATCTCATTCCTCACAGCAGGTACTTCGTATGTGCAATAAGGGGATTTTGTTGGAACATGGTGAGTTAGTCGCACAGGGTGAAGTACAGGATATTGTTGATTTGTACGAGAGAAAAATGAACGAATAGGAGAGAATACAATGAAGAAAGTTATTACCTATGGAACCTTTGATTTATTACATGTTGGACATATTAATCTGCTTCGCCGTGCGAAAGCATTGGGAGATTATCTGATTGTTGTTGTGTCAAGTGATGAGTTTAATGCGGGTAAAGGCAAGAAAGCATATCACTCATATGAAAGCCGTAAGCAGATTCTTGAGGCAATCAAGTACGTAGATGAGGTTCTTCCAGAGTATACCTGGGAACAGAAGATTGATGATGTAGTGAATAATGATGTAGATGTATTTGTAATGGGTGATGATTGGGAAGGCAAGTTTGACTTCTTGAAAGATTATTGTGAGGTTGTTTATCTACCTCGAACAGAGGGCATCTCGACAACAATGATTAAAGAAGACTTAAACATGAAAGAAAAATAGGAAAATCCCGTCACTACCTGGTCTTGATCAGGTAGTGTCTGTTGATTTATGGAGGATAGTGTGGTGAAAACGATTGGATATTGGCTATATGCCCTGTTTTTCCATCTATTTCGAATATGTCCAGTGAATGGACATAAGGTGTTTCTTGTGGCAACACATGATTGTTCCCCTGAGGGCAATATCGGAATTGTTGTGAATCAGTGGAAGGAGAGAGATTCCGCTTATCGTTTTGTCTATATGACGAGATGGGATGGGATTCGACATCCGTGGCATTTTTTTATTACATTATCCTATCATATGGCAACCGCTTCATATATTTTAGAGGATAATATTTTCTTACCGATGGCATATCTACATTTTTCTAAGAAAACGAAGATTGTACAGTTGTGGCATGGGACAGGGACAATTAAGAAACTCGGACAGAGTGTAAATGAAGGAAAATTAGCACGCTTAGAGTACCAAGCAAACCAAAGAATGACATATCTAATTGTGAATTCAGAGTACATGAAGAAAATCTATCAACAGGCATTTGCTGTGGACGAAGAGAAGATTCAGGTACTAGGTATGCCGAGAACAGATCTTATGCTTGATGTAAAATATCAAGAGAAGAGTTGTAAAAGCTTCTATCAAGAATATCCCAAATTGAAGGACAAGAGACTAGTTCTTTATGCTCCAACATTTCGAGATCAGGAAGTGGGACACCCATCCTTACATCTTGATTTAAAGAAAATGGCGGAGTGCATGCCAGATGACACCGCTTTGTTATTGCGTTTGCATCCACATGTGGCAGAGAGTTTTGCAAGAGATGATTGGGATGATTATGATGGCAAGATATATAACATGTCAGAATATCCGCAGGTATCGACCCTGTTATTTGTTGCAGAGCAGTTGATTACAGATTATTCATCGATTGTTTTTGAGTATTGTGTTTTAGAGCGTCCAATGTTATTTTATGCTTATGATTTGGCAGATTTTCGTGAAGATGGAAGAAGCTTTTATGAGAATTATGAAGAGTATGTTCCAGGACCTGTGTGTGAAACGGAAGATGAACTATATCAGAATCTGTTTGAACAATACGCAAAAAGAAGGGAACAGGCAAAAGCATTTAAGCTTACAAGTTATACATGGCTAGACGGCGAGGCAACGAAACGATTGCTAGACCTACTATTATTGTGAAAGAATAGGAATGAAGATTGTGAAGACACTATTTGGAAGAAAAATAAGCATTGTTTTTTTGGCGATACAGTTACTTGCCTCGATTGGCGTGGTAGGTATGATAATTTATGTGAATGTTTTACCAGTTAAGTACTTATTGGCACTGATTGCAATGGTATTGTTTTTTATGGCTTATGGCTTTTTCAGCCAGATGAGTTCGATGATGCATATTGTTGGTAGAGTGATGATTGGTATATTTTGCGTGCTATACGCAGGGGTTGGCTATTATGCATTTAATACATATGATGCAATCTCCCATATTTCGAGTGACCAGGTGAAGTTGGATCAGGTGTCATATCTGGCATTGAAAAGTGATCCGGCAAAAAGCTTGCAAGACGCTACTGGACATACCTTTGGTGTGCTAGAGAGTATTGACAGAGAAACGACTGATCAAGCAATTGCCAATGCAAAACAGGTGATGGGACAAGATATTCCGATGACTCAATATCAGGATATGGATTCCATGATCGAGGCTCTTTATTC
>CAZUGH010000012.1:28853-40115 GCA_964619785.1 uncultured Lachnospiraceae bacterium
AGTGATGTGAATATTGTTGCTACTGTTAACCCTGTGACAAAACAGATTTTTCTAACATCGGCACCACGTGACTTCTATATTCCGATGGCAAATTCAAACGGAGTACCAGACAAACTAACGCATGCGGGTGAGTTTGGTGTAGATAACTCGAGAAAAACACTTGAGATGTTATATGACATTGATATTGATTATTATGTCCGAGTGAATTTTACAAGTTTGAAGAAGATTGTCAATACACTTGGCGGTGTGAATGTGTATTCTGATTATACGTTTACCTCTGATTGGGGTCCAAGTTTCAAAAAGGGCTATAACAAGGTAAATGGTAAGCAGGCGTTGGCTTTTTGTCGTGAAAGACATCATTTTGCAACAGGAGATCGTCAGCGTGTGAAGAACCATCAACATATGTTTGAAGCGATATTAACCAAGGTTATGTCACCATCAGTTCTTCCTAATTACACAGATTTGTTATCTGTATTTTCTAAGATGGTTCAGACGAATATGTCTACAGATAAAATTACTTCTCTAGCGAAGATGCAGTTAAACGACATGTCTAAGTGGAAGATTTCCTCTTATAGCGTAAATGGTACAGGGGCAAGAAAGACGACTTATACGTATCGTTCAAGAGCATTGTATGTTATGATTCCAGATGAGAAGACAGTTGAGAAGGCGAAAACAAAGATTGCCAAAGTATATAATGCTACGGCAGAGTAAATGGAGATTAATATGAAGATTTCATTTTCCCCTCCTGATATTGGTCAGGAGGAAATAAACGAGGTTATACAGACGTTACAGTCTGGTTGGATTACAACAGGACCTAGAACAAAAGCTTTTGAACAGGAGATTGCATCGTGGTGTCGCACGAGTAAGGCGGTTTGTCTTAATTCAGCGACGGCTTGTATGGAGATGACATTGCGATTGTTTGGTATTGGACCAGGCGATGAAGTGATTGTAACGGCATATACATACACAGCGAGTGCCAGCGTGATTTGTCATGTGGGAGCTACACCTGTTATTGTGGATACACAGAAGGATTCCTTTGAGATGGATTATGTTGCTATGGCAGAGAAAATCACAGAGAAAACGAAGGCAATCATTCCTGTTGATTTTGCAGGTGTTATGTGTGACTATGATACAATTTTTAAGCTTGTTAGTGAGAAAAAGAATTGCTTTATCCCGAAGGGAAGATATCAAGAAGCGCTAGGACGTGTTCTTGTGCTTGCGGATGCTGCACATGCTTTTGGTGCTGTTAGACATGGTAAACATAGTGGAGAAGTGGCGGATTTCACTAGCTTTTCTTTCCATGCGGTCAAGAACTTGATTACAGCAGAAGGTGGCGCAGTAACATGGAGAACATTGAAAGGGATTTCAGATGAAGAGATATATAAGGAGTTTATGCTTTTGACTCTTCATGGACAGTCAAAAGATGCATTAGCTAAGACAAAGTTAGGTGCATGGGAATATGATATTATGAGCCCTGCCTATAAATGTAATATGACAGACATCATGGCAGCGATTGGCCTTGTACAGATGAAGCGATACCCACAGATGTTACAGCGTAGAAGAGAGATTGTAGACCGTTATAACGAGGCATTTGATCATGAAAATGTAACTCCATTAGTACATTATGGTGATGACTTTGCATCGAGTGGACATCTCTATATTCTTCGTTTGAATGATTATTCTGTAAAACAGCGTAATCTTGTGATTGAGAAGATGGCAGAGGCAGGCATCGCAACGAATGTACACTACAAGCCTTTACCGATGTTGACGGCATACAAGAATCTGGGATTTGACATAGAAGATTATAAGAATGCATATCATATGTATGAGAACGAGATTACGATTCCACTTCACACATGTTTAACAGATGAAGAAATCGTATACATTACATCGACATTAAAAGGAGTTCTTCATGAAATCGTTTGAGCAATTGCCTGAGAATATGCAGACAGAAGTGATACGTGAATATTACGATGCGTTACAGAAACATCGAAAGGGATTGTTTATGAAGCGTTTTATGGACGTTGTTGTCTCATTGATTTTATTTATCATATTGTTACCCATTAATCTGATTTTGGCATTACTTGTTGGACTGTCATCCCCAGGCGGAGTTTTTTTCTGTCAGACAAGGGTGACAACATATGGACGACGATTTCGCATTTACAAATTCCGAACTATGGTAGCAGATGCACAGAGTAAGGGAACACAGGTTACGACAAGTGGTGATGTGCGCGTGACAAAGGTTGGCAGATTCCTTCGCAAGGTTCGACTAGATGAACTTCCACAACTTATCAATATTATAAAAGGTGATATGAGCTTGGTTGGGACACGTCCGGAAGTTGTTCGTTATGTGGAACAATACACAGGGGAAATGTGGGCGACATTATTATTACCTGCTGGTGTAACCTCAGAGGCCAGTATTGCTTACAAGGATGAAGAAAAGATACTAACTGCAGTAGAACCTAAGCAAGTGGATGACACTTACATTCATCAGGTTCTGCCAGAAAAGATGAAATATAATCTGAAATATGTGAAGGAATACTCATTTTTTAAGGATATCTGTCTCTTATTTCAAACGGTGATAGCTGTATTGCATTAGCTACAGAAACGAGGGGTTTATGATTAACAAGATGCAGGACTTGTATATCTCACTATTCGCACCATTTATTCGACTTTCCAACCGAATCAGTGATAAGGTCCGTTATGCCGGTTTGACGGCATGCTTTATCATCAACATCATTATGTTTTGCATTGTGCAATTAGTTCTCAAGAAGGAAAACTATTTTTATAATTCCTTCTGTGGGATTTTTTTGTTGATGGTAATTATCTTTTTGTTGCTGGACAAGCCACTAAAGAGAATACCTTGGCATCGTGGTATGTTCGTTATTTGGATGTTGCTTAGCATTACGATGACAATATCTGATTTGTTTGTATTAAAGCAGACATGCGGACTAGGAATTATTCTTGGTTTCTTATTTACTGGGCTTTTCTTCGCATGGCAAAATCATAGTAGACGCGATTTGTTATGGAAGAGTTTTCGAGATTCTCTACAGATAACCTTTTTATTTATGGCAGTTGCATCCTTTTTGTTTCGACCATATTTTGAGGGCGGTAGATATGCAGGAATTTTCACAAACCCGAACACATTTGGTCTATACCTAGTCGTGATTTTTTGTATCTATCTATCACAGATGGATTGGCTGATTGAGACGAATAGACCAATTGTTAAGCAGATATGGTGTTACATACAGATGGCACTCGTCCTGTTCTTCATATCGGTGTCACAAGCTAGGACGGCGATGATTGCTGCCTTTGCTATGTTTGTTCTGTGGATTGTTTGTCGTATCTATATTGATCATAAGCGACATTGCTATCGGCCATTTATTCGTGCAATTCTCTTAATGGTTGTATTTACGACTATTTTGTATCCGGTCTATTTTGGAGGCTTAAATCATATTTCAAATTGGGTAGGGCATCCGATCGTTTATCATGACGATAAGTTATACATGCAATCGGGAGCCAAGATTGAGGATGTTGGAGATGTGCTTCTGAAGGAAGAGGCAAAACGAAAAGCCGAAGAAGAAGCAAAAAAACAACAAAATACACCTGCTCAGACTGTACCGACAGATGATAAAACTGCAACACAGCAGGGCAATAAAATATCAGAGAATAATGTTTTCATTCGATTTCTTGAGACTGTGAAGGCAAGCTTTACAGGAGAAGGGAAAGAAGACCCGTTAGCGGGCTTAAATCGTCTGTCGAGTGGACGCATCACGATTTACCGTGCTTATATGAAGTGCTTGAATTTACTTGGTCACCGGATGGTATCGAAGAAGATAAATGGTCATGTAGTGGCGCATGCGCATAATAATTGGCTGCAATTTGGATATACCTATGGCATTCCAGCGATGATTTTGTATACGATATTAACGATTATGGCATTTGTCTATGGCATTCGTTTTTACCTACATGGACACAAGAAGTATGCATCGTTTTGCTTTTTGCCATGTGGAATTATTGTTGGATTCTTAGCGGCAACGATGACGGAGTGCTTATTTCAACCATTTGAGATATATCCAGCCTTTGCATTTTGGCTGGCATTTTGCGATATTTTCATCAAAGAAGAAAAATAGAGGCGGAGATTATGAGATATCATGGATTATTTGTGAAAGAAATTCGTAAGGAAAATGATAAGATTGTATTTTCCTTTCATTCTATGCCGAATCATAAGGATGGTAGGATTGTTTTAGTTCATAATGAAGATGAGTTTATTTTCCCTAAAGAATGTTTAAGCTGGAGTAAAGATGCCCTTATACTTGAGATGACTCCTTTTTTGTCTTCTGGATATGTGGAGATGTGCAAATGGGAAGTATACATGCAAGTGGGAGAAGAACGTTACCGCTTCGAGGAAAAGAAAAATAGAGGGCGGAAGCGTTACCAAGAGGGCAAAAAGGTTAAGCCCTATCAAGAAAAGAAGGGTGTATATAAGGCGACACAACGTGTTGGTGATTATTATGACATGGGAGAAGATTTGGCAGTTGTACCGAGATATTCTAGAGATTGGCAACTCATGTTTCAGGTGACACCGAGACAGGAGGCTTATGTCAATCGATTTTTCTTGAAAATGGATGATTTATATTTGGCTGAACAACATTTACACCTGAAGCTTGGGAAAGAATCCTTTGGATTTCATATAAAGCATATCAATATGACACTGCGTGGTGGCAAGAAGGAATATCGCTTGGAAAGTATAGCTTGTAATGAATATGCTTTGAATCTTGGTGATATCTTGTGGGAGCCTTTTTTTTGGGACTTTACGGTGATTGCTGAGAAAGACGGCAGAGTATATCAATTAAAATTACGTAACTATAAAAAAGGATTTCATGGTAGGGTACGTGAGAAGATAGGAGATTTTTATTTGTTCTCATCTTACACGCAGAATGATAATATCATATTACATTATCGTCCTTATAGTGAGTATGATGATGAGATGTATCGTCGAAGAGAGCGCAAGGCGGTATTGATTTACCGATTGTTGAAACCATATTGGGATTCTCGTCGAATTGTTTTGATGTATGAGAAGTTTTGTAAATGTGCACAGGATAATGCCTTCTATATGTTTGAATACTATATGGAGAAAAAGGGCGCGAATCGACGCAGAACGTATTATCTGATTGATTCGAGAGAGCCAGATGCTGCCAGGTTGAGAATGTATGGTAAGCACGTGGTAGAGTTTATGAGTCTTCGTCATATGATTTATCTACAGGCGGCAAGCCTTCTCGTGGCGACGGATACGATTAAGCATGCATACCAGTGGCGTTGTGAGAATTCGGCTATCTATGAGAAATTATTAAAAAAACATAGTGTTTTTCTACAACATGGCGTGTTAGCCCTGAAACGTGTGGAGTATATTTATAATAAAAATGGTGGTAACAAGACAGATCTTTTTATCTCGTCGTCGCCAATGGAACAGAAGATTATCACAGATAATTTCCGTTATAGCAAAGCAGAAGTTCCGGTAACCGGATTGGCAAGATGGGATGTGCTTACGAACAAGAATAAGGAAAATGTCATCATGGTGATGCCAACCTGGCGAAATTGGATTATCGAGGTAAGCGCTGAAGAGTTTCGAGAGAGTGACTATTACAAGAACTATATGGCACTTTTGAATTCGAAGGAGTTAGCAACGATGCTTGAACAATACAAGACTCGATTGATTTATTGTATGCATCCTAAGTTTCGTGAGTTTATCGGAGAGTTTGATACAGCGGGAGAGAGAATTGAACTTTTTGATTATGATCAGAAGCCAATTAATGAGATGGTGATGGAAGCTTCGATGATGGTTACGGACTATAGCAGTGTATCTTGGGATATGTACTATCAGGAAAAACCAATTGTGTTTTATCAGTTTGATTACGACCGATATATGGCAGAACAAGGGAGTTATATTGATATGACAACGCAGCTGTATGGTGATCGTGCTGTGACGCCAGAGGAGTTGATATCCTTACTTACAGAATATATGCAAAGTGGCTTTCAAGAGAAGAAAAAATATGCAGACCTGCGTCAGGCATATCTGCCATGTCGAGATGGTCTGCATCGTAAACGTATTGATGAAGCAATTCATAAACATGCATTTACAAAGTTGCAAGCTATAAGTCATAAAATCCTTCGAAGTTAATGCCAAGGATACCTAAAATCAGGTCAATGGCTTCACGTACAGGGGCATCCCCTGAGGAATGGGTTAATACAATGTCAACATAGGGAACGAGTGATTTTGCACAGTCGGCAGGCGCAAACGTGATGCCGGCTGTTTTTATTGCGCTTAAATCGTTCATATCATCACCGATATAGGCTACCTGGTCAGCCGTAATCTGGTATTGCTGCATCAACTCTTCTAGTTTAGCAGCTTTGTTTTTGACCCCTTGGTGAACCTCGGTCATACCAAGTTCTTTGGCACGATTGGCAACAATCGAAGAGGTACGACCAGTGATAATAGCAGGAACGATGCCATGCTCTCTCAGTAGCTTAATACCTAATCCATCTTTCACGTTGAAAGCCTTTAGCATCTCGCCATCATTGCCCATGTAAATCTTGCCATCTGTTAGTGTTCCGTCAACATCCATGGCAAACAGTTTTATATTACCTAAATCCTTATTCTTCATTTTCTATCCTCTCAAAGATATTCTCAAATCTAGAAGGTGTGAGGAAATGAACAGGACACTGTGAAATACGTGTGTTCTTATAATCCTCTAACATACTAGATACGCTACGGTTAGCATCTTCTGCACCGACCATATTACGTGTTTTTTCCATGATTTTCTGTGCGTAGTTATCACCAATGTTATGAGAATAACCATCAAAACCAGCCATGGTAATAGATGCAACATTTAAGTCATCAAGCAGGCGAAGTAGAAGAATACCGGAGTTGTCAAGTTGTTCCCAACCGCATTTTACTAAACGTGTAAAATCTACGACTAACTCATTGTCGCCGGATTCCTTTACAACATTTGATGTCACAATTTTGTTGTATTGTGAGAAGCGAGAAGCATTTTTCCAATAGTTATAACGCTTTTTATTACTAAAGTATGCATAATGAATTGGATAGTCTGCCGAGAGAAGATTGACACTAATCACAACAGGATGATGTTCATTACAATACTCATTAATCATATCTTTATGTGTAGAAATCGAACGACCAGGAAGCAGTAATAGAATATCTTTGCCCTCTAATGCTTTACGAAGAGTATTGATTTCTTCGGTGTCATCCTTGATTGCACCTAGATAATCGACATAGGCATTCTCTAATAAGTCATAGTCATATCGCGTTCTAGCATCGCTACCAATACGATTCAGGATAAAGTTGATATCTCGGCTTGAGATGCCTGCTTTTGAGGTAAGGTATGCGATATTGTTGACATGAGCACTATACGAACCAGCAAGGAAATAAGGAATCGAATAGCCCCATTCACAGGTACTATGAATACTATCTACATAGTTGTCAATCAAATCAAGAACACTATCAATATCATAACCTGAGTTGTACTTACGATTTAAATATTGCATAACAAGCTCGGTGTTGGTGTTACCAGCACCACGACCCATACCGCTCATTGTGGCATCCACCGTGACATTACGAAGTCCTTGTGTCATCTCAATGAACTCTTGAGAGAGGGCAAAGGACATCTGAAGGTTGTTATGTGAATGAAAACCAACAGAAGAGGAAGCGGTCAGGTTATGATGAATCAGGTAAAATACACGTTGCAAATCTTCTTTATACATGGAACCAAATGTATCTACAATGGAAAATGCATATGGTTCAATGGGATTTACCATCTCAATCAGTTCTAGTAATTCAGCATCGGTATACCCTAAGATATCAACGGGCTGAACGTAGAGTTTGTAACCCTTCTTAACGATTTCTTTGCAAAATCCAATTACATCATAGCGCTCTTTTTTGAAAAAGCATGCACGAATGCCGTCGATGGATGTTCCATCATAAGGCTCTAAGTTAGAAATTGTGTATCGGCTAAAGTCAGCCAAACATACATAAGATGCTTGACGACGGTCTTTCGGAAGATAAGGGCGTATCTGTGTGGCATTATTGAATACAGTGTTGCCTTCTTTGTGAGGCTCATCTTTTAAGAAACCACATTCAATCACATCAGTGCCGCTCTCAGTAAGGCCCTTGATGATACCTTTGATTGCGGTATTACCAAATTGACCGTCTACGAGATAGCCACCATCACGAAGCGTACAGTCAAGTACATTAACTCGTTTCATTATGCCATCCCCCTTTTCTTTAATTCCTGTTCAACAAGTGCAATATGCTCAGGGAGATCAACGCCAATGGAAGAGTACTCCGTCTCTTTGAGTCTCATTTTGTATCCATTTTCCATGGCACGTAATGGCTCAATGCCTTCCCCTAATTCCAACTCGGTCTGCTTCATAGCTGAAAATGCTAAGAGAAAGTCCTTCTTATAAGCATAGATACCTACATGACGAAATACGCGAGCTAGTCTGCCATCTTTTAGGTTAGATGGAATGACAGAGCGGGAGAAATACATTGCATCTCCTTTGTGGTCTGTAACGACTTTAACCGTGCTGGTTGCTTTGATTTCCTCATCGTCTGTAATCTCTTTTTTGAGACTACCAAAATATACGGATTCATCTTCTAGGAAAATGGAGATAACCTGGCGAATCATCTCAGGATAGATAACAGGTTCGTCGCCCTGAATATTTACAAATAAGTCACCATCTACTTTTGTTGCAACCTCAGCAACACGGTCAGAACCAGTCTCGTGTTGGTCAGAAGTCATGACAACTTCCATACCATGTTCATGACAAGCTGCCTCAATACGACTATCATCTGTTGCTACATAGACCTGGTCGAATTCTTCAACCTTTTTAGCCTGCTGATAAACCCACCATATCATTGGTTTGCCACAGATATCAACAAGTGGTTTGCCAGGAAAACGGCTCGATTTATAGCGAGCAGGGATTACTCCAATTATCTTCAATTCTCTGTCCTCTTTTCTTTCTGACTGACTTGAGATCAATCATCCTTTTCAACAAGTTCATCTAAATTGACACGAGGGAAAATCTCGAGATCACCACCTCGTGTAGCGTTATATATTTTGATACCATGTTCCTTCGCATAGGAGTCAAGCTTACTATATACTTCCATGGAACGGTCGATGATATGATTACCAATTTCCTGTGTTGTGATATTGGTAGATTTCATCCTGGTTTTGATACGTGATAAATCTGCTTCAGCAACTTCCTTACTTGAATAATTCTCGATGAAATGTCCTCCAGCAGCATGTGGGTTAGTACAATCAACACCTAACAAGTAAATTTCTTTAAAGCCCATATGGAATGCTAATTCAGCAGCAAGGGAAAGAACCGTAGCTTTTACCATGACATAGGCTAATAGGTTACCTCGAACCCGATATCGTTCACTTGGCAGACAAGCAATATAAGTTGTATTGTCGGGCTTTTTACTCATCTTGCGGTAAGTCTTCTCAATTGTAAATAGAGGTGATTTTACTTTATCATAGAGTTCCTGACCAAGATTTGTCGCATAAATGCTATCTGATACACAGTGGAAGCTAGGACGCCAGTCAGTCTGGTCAAAAATCTTATAAACCATATTGGTTCCAAAGGTATACTCATGACGAATTAAATGAAGGTCTTCAGGTGTTAGGCTTGGCCCATTTCCTATAAGAAAACATCGTTCACCCTTATATCTATCTTTCAAGTACTTAAGCTTGCGGCTGTTAGAATTGTCACATAGGTTGAAATGCTCTCGTAAAAATCCAACAATATTAAACTTTACAAGCATATAAAACAAACGAACCTTATTGCGAAAACGTCGATTGAATAGGAGCAGATGCTCACGTATGGATTTGCGATGTGGAAGTAAGCTAATACAATTTGACGTAGCACGCTCGGCAGCATTTCCATCATCAAGAGGATTGAATTTTTCATTAAAATCCTTGTATGCCTGATTATAGGTAAAATCTGTACTGAGTGTCTGGATTGACTTGGTGAGTTCCTCCTGTGTCTTCAAAATAGGACCAGGAAGTTCATCTAAATCCATATAAAAGCCACGAATATCATTTTTATATTCATCTAAATCATACATATAGAAAATCATAGGACGATGAAGATTGGCATAGTCAAACATCGTACTAGAATAATCGGTAATCATCATATCGCTGATAATGTATAAATCGTTGACATCATCAGCAGAAGTTACATCGATAACACCAGGTGTCTCCTTGATTACATTACTAAGCCCGCATTGATGATGAGCGCGGAAGAGAAGAACATAGTCATCGCCTAGTGTCTCCATCAACTTTTTGGTATCAAGAGCCTCCGTATAGCAGAAGCCTTTGCCATTCTGATACTCGGTGTCGCGCCAAGTAGGTGTGTAGAGAATTACTTTCTTGCCATCGGGAATCCCAAGACGTTCTTTAATCGAAGCAATCTCGGCAGGTATATACTGGAATAATGCATCGTTACGTGGATACCCAGTCAGGATAAATGGCTTGTGCTCTGCCCCATGACGCAAGTCAAAAGCAGAAGCTATTTTCTCACTGTAATAAGGAGAAGGAGAGAGCAAGTAGTCAATCTTCTTTCCTTTGCTTCGGTAGCGTCGATGCATTCTTGCAGCGGATTGACGTGGATCAGAATCAACCTCAATGTCACATCCAAGCTTCTTAAGTGGTGTACCATGCCATGTCTCAATATAAGTCTGATGACGGTTAGGTATAAGAAAATCAGGTACGGATACGTTGTTTACCCAGTATCTTGCCCCTGCATAATATCGATAATAGTCTTTTGAACCCTTCTTTACCACGATGGTATGACGATTGTTCTCTAAATAACGGTGTGCTTCCACATCGCTAAAAGCCCATACAAATACAAAATCGCGATAGGTTGAATCCCCTAACATATATTCATAAATTGCTTTTGGATTATCAGCATAGCGCTTACCATGAAATGATTCGAAAATGATAGTCTTATCATTGACAGGAGCAGCCCACTGATGAATCCGAAAACGTAGTCTTTTTTTGCATTTCGAATAGTTCTGTACTAACATATAATGAAATCGGTTATTCATACTAATCTCCATTCTTGCGTGGTATAAAACCCACTTTTTCCCTCTTGGTGATACGATAATTGAACAAAAAATTCTTAACTTATACTATACTTATAATTACTTAATATGTCAAATATGTTTCAAAGTTATTTTTT
>CAZUGH010000013.1:0-22174 GCA_964619785.1 uncultured Lachnospiraceae bacterium
AATACCACCATACTATTCTTTTGTCAATAGGAAAATAACAATTTCTTTGAAACTTTTTTATGATACACTGTGATGTATATAGTGAAAGACATAATAAAAGGAGGATACGTAGCATGAATGACGAATTCATGATCAAACGTCTCTGCCGCGATGACGAAGGTGCACTCAAATACATATATGACCATTATTATTCCTATGTATATGCCGTTGCAAATTCACGAATTGGCGCCAAGATGCAAAAGGAAGATATCGAAGAAGTCGTATCCGATGTATTCCTGACACTATGGAACAACCGGCGCAAGCTCAATGCAAACGATGGAACGATTAAGGCCTACCTCGGAGTCATGACAAGAAACCAATCGATCAACAAGCTTCGCGAGTTTCATTTCTGCGACAAACTCATGGATAGTAATATCTTGTCAACCGAACTAGGAATTGAGGAAGCATTCATACAGAAGGAAATGCTTCTTGAAATCTATGAAATCGTAACGAAAATGAAAAGTCCGGACAAGGAAATTTTCTTCAGTTATTATATGGAAGAACAAAAAACTAGAGAAATCGCTGACCTGCTTATGCTAAATGAAAACACTGTCAAGACAAAGCTGCGTCGCAACAAGAAGAAATCTGGAATCAGATTCAGACTTCTATCCATACACAAGAACATAAGCACCACATTCACAAAGTACGAGTGGCATGCTGCCTCATTTTCATTGCATTTATTATCCCCACTGGTGTGTTTGCTTCCTCCAAGCTTCCTATCTTTGACGGATTAGTCACTTCTGATAAATACCATGTTGAAGATAAATACGGCATTGCAAATAGTGCCACTGGAATCATAGGCGATTATCACGTACAAATCGAGCGAGCCATCACGAGTAAGGATAACTCAGAAGGCACCTTGCTGGTTTCATTTTTCCCTATAAATAAGAAGATACTTCCCATCCACAAATTAATCAGTGGTGGTAAAACAAGCGATGGTACGCGTCAGGAACTGGCGATTATCGCAACTTATAATGATAGTAAAGGAAAATCTTATAAGATTAATTCGCCTTCTTGGAGTAGTTCATATAGCCCAGAGCTGACAAAAGGAACCAAGGAGTACATCACCTTGCGCTATTCGTTCAATGATGGGGATTCCAAAACGGACGAAACGTATCAAGAAGAGATTATCAAAGAACATAAGCGACTCTACCTTGCCACTGGTACCGGTTACCCAATCTATGAGGTAAAGGCAAACAGCGGTGACTACCGTCTTCAAGTCTCACCAATCACCTTAGAATTCATCGGCAATTTAAGTGCCGAGGCCGAGGAAGCTTCTCACTTTACACTGAATTTCAAGGATGGTACTTCCACAACAATTGAGGACTTGGATGTGTGTGGCACCACTGTTTCGTACCTAGAAGGACAAAGTGCAAACACCGTACACAGCTATGAGATTACGAACATCATTGATGTAAACGAGGTGGATACAATCACAATAAGTGATATCACCTTTGATTTTAAAAACAGGAAAAACCTCACAACCAAATAAGGGACGCATAAAAAACAGAACGTAAAGCTTCAAAAAATCGCTATACGCCCTGTCTACTTAATTTGTTATATAATTTTATACCAATGGGCTCTCTTCTGGTCCGAAGAAGCTCTCTGCTAATGTTCCACGATACAGTACGAGTTTCTGTAATACCAATCCTGCATCAACGCCATAAATGGTGATGTCATGTGTGCCAGCTGTGAGGGTGTGTTTACTCTCTGCTGTGTGACAGTTTTTCAATACGCCATCGGCCCAGCTCGTTCCATTCTGGCCTGCTCCTACGAAGAAGTCTTCTGGCAAAGTGTCAACTGCCTGTGGTGTGGCACCATCGATGGAGACTGCATAACGCATACGGCGGCCGTCTTCTAGGTTGTTCGTTGGTGCTGTAATTGCACGAAGAGTATACTCGCTATCTTTGTCGACCTGAACGCGATAAGTCAACGATGGTGCTTTGCCAATCTCATCAAAGTTGGTCGTTGTTGGATAGATTTTCATAGAAGAAAGTGTCTTACCATAACGATCTAACTTCTTCCATGAGAATTCACCGAAATCTTCGCTTGCTACATAATGTTCAGCTTCCATGGAAGCTAGGTTATCTGTCATAATAAATGTCTTGGCAGGAATAGCATCTGCCTCAATCTTAGTCGCATTCAATACAACTTTCACTTCACTGTCTGTTCCTTTGATTACAACATCACCCATCAGCGTGCCTGTTACCTTTGACCAGTCAATGGATACATTGATTGTCATGGAATTTTCAACAGTGCCTTCTGTGCTTGATAATTTGATAAAGTCTGCACTTGGCTGTGCGGTGTAATCATAGGAAGTGCTACCGCCATTGGTGAGTGTAATTGTATATCTCTCGTCACGAAGACTTGTAAATTCAGGTAATACGGTCTCGCCTTCGGAAAATAGATTCTCAGCGCCCCATGCATGAACAAACATCTGAGCTTTCTTTGGCACTTTGGTTTCGATTGTCTCTGGGTAATGCCAATCTTCATCGTTCCAATGCTCGAAACAGAAATGAGCTGACAGCATCATGCCCTTCCACTTACCATCTGCCATTGTATTATGATAATAATCTGTCATCTGTGTATCCGTTGCGATGCACTCACCTACCATTTTCTTATATTCCATCGCCGTTGCGATTGCACCCTGCTCTGTATAATACTGATTATAAGCTGCATATACATTTGCTTTCTGGAGATTTGCGCCAGCTACTGATGGGAAATAAATCATGCTGTAATAAGCATCCATGCATTCTTTTGGCATAACGAACTTGACAGCTTCTGCCTTTGCGATGATGGCATTGAACTCAGCCAGCTTGCGTCTTGCTTCATTATAGTTGGTAATATGATATGTATTTGGATGTGTTGCCTCTGGCTTACTGTTGCCATGCATTCTCGTGTATGCCTCGATAATGTCTGCAATATCCTTCTTTGTCTTGTCATCTTCAATATAAGAACCGAATTGCTGCTCAACCCATAACTCAAGAAATTCTCTGGTACGGTTCATGTGATCCGTTCCCCAATTTTCAAAGTCATAAGCTAAATTCATATAATAGGAAAGTGGAATCTCCTGTGGACGAAGGTCACCAACATTGACAATCCACAAATCGCGAATTCCATAATCATATGCCATTGTTACCTGTTCCCAGGTCTTCTGGAGTGGCATTGAGCTAACCCACTCATAGGAAATTGGGGCACCATGATAATCAAAATGATAATATAGACCCCAGCCTGCTTCGCGGTCGCGAACTTCCTTCGTTGGAAGCGTACGAACATTACCGAAATTATCATCAGATAATAATAAGGTAACAGGATTTAATGCATCCCATTTGCATAGGCCTTCTGCGTCCTTGCTTCCATAATAATATCCTTCCACTTCTTTATATAAAGCAAGCATCTGAGGCATGTCCTCACAGCCCTTATCCTTAATAATCTTCTGCTGGTCAGAGATAATAGTCTTGAGAAGCTCGACATTATCCTTCACTGGTGAATTATCACCAAGCATGGAAGTATCACGCTCACCACGCATACCAATCGTAATCATATTGCGTAGATTCTTATCTCTCTCAAGTCCATCTTCCCAGTATTTATACAGGCCCTTACCATTGGTATAGTAATTCCAGTCTGCGCCATAACCTTCGCCATTTACCTTGCTCTTAACCTTATCCCATTCCTCACTGGCACGAGTCATTGGCTCATGATGTGAGAAACATGTTGTAATACCAAGGGAATCAGCAAGCTCCATATTGCCAAGAGGATTGCCATCTCCACCATCTAATGGGAAGGAAGCAGACCACATAGCAGGCCAGAAATAATTTCCCTTCAAACGGAGAAGTAGTTCAAATACGCGACGATAGAACTTAGCGTTAAAATCTCCAAATGTATTCATGACAAAATTGCCAAGACATGGCCACTCATCATTCATAAAGAAACCACGGTACTTAACCGATGGAGCTTTAGAAGTGAATTCCACATCATTGAAAATGACCTCAGCACGCTTCTTCGGTTTTACATCACCCCAATAAATCCATGGAGACACGCCCATCTTCTCAGACAATGAGAACAAACCATAGATTGCAGAAATTCTCTCGCTTCCCACAACAACAAGATTGTTGTCAACAACAGCAATCTTGTATACCTCATATACATCCTTAATATCCGATACATCAAGTTTGCCATCTGCAATCATCGAATCAATCACATCACAATTTCCGATGCTTCCCACGATGACACAATGGTCACTGACCTTGTCTACCTGCTGCATATCAAGGCCTGTCACTTCTTTTACATCCTGAATAAATGTCTCTCCCATAACAGAGAGTCCTTTGTAATCCTGGCTATCTACGTCCAGATACAAGCTGGCTGCGACTCCATCGGCCGCCAGTGTAAAATTGCTCATAATCTACCTCTTTTCTATAATTTAAATCCAAAATAGTTCACTGCATTATAATAGGAAATGTCCTGAACAAGCTTGCCTAGTTCCTCATAGTCTGCTGGGTATTCACCATTGTCGACTAATTTTCCTATAAAATCACACAGAATCCGACGGAAATACTCATGTCTTGGATAAGAAATAAAGCTTCTAGAATCCGTCAGCATACCAATAAAGTTACCTAGCAAGCCAAGACTTGCCAATGATGTAATCTGTTCGGTCATTCCCGGCTTGTGATCGTTGAACCACCAAGCGGAACCCTGTTGAATCTTACCACGCACGCCATCACCCTGGAAACATCCAATCATCGTGCCAATCAACGCATTGTCAACTGGATTCAAGGAATAAATCACGGTCTTAGGAAGTTCATCTGTCTCATTCAGTGCATTCATAAAATCTGCCACTTCTGGAACAAATCCACGATTGTTAATACAGTCAATTCCTGCATTGGCTCCCGCCGCTTCAAATACTCGGTCGTTATTCTCACGCTTCGCACCATAATGTAGCTGCATTGCCATACCACGTTTTGCATACTCTCTACCAAGGAACAACATCGTCATCGTGCGGAACGCCTGAAGATCATGAAGGTTCAAAGCTTCCTTCTTCATACTTCTTGCGAAAATCTCTTCCATCTCAGCATCGCTAACAGGTTCGTACTCTGCATAGTCCAAACCATGGTCAGTCAGCACGCATCCATTTTCCTTGAAGTAATCAAGACGAATCGTAAGTGCCTTCTTCAAGTCAGCAAATGTCGTAATCGCGATACCGCTCACTTCAGATAATGTATTCATATAAGATACAAAACCATCCTTCTCAGGGCTCATCGCCAAGTCAGGACGCCACGCAGGCAGCACCTGCACATCAAAGCTATCATCTGCTGCAATCTGACGATGCCAATGCAAATCATCGATGGGATCATCTGTTGTACAAACCAAAGTAACACCAGACATACGAATCAGATTTCTAGCTGTCATATCGGGGCGAGCCAGCTTCTCATTGCATAAATCCCATACCTCACGCCAGGTTTTGCTATTTAGAATACCATGATAATCAAAATATCTCTGTAATTCTAAATGACACCAGTGATACATGGGATTACCGATTGCTCGTGGCAAAGCCTCGGCGAATTTCTCAAACTTCTCAATATCTGGGGCATCCCCTGTTATGTACTTCTCATCTACTCCGTTCGAACGCATAATACGCCACTTGTAGTGATCGCCACCTAACCAAAGCTCCGTAATATTGCGAAAGCTCTTATCCTCTGCTATCTCCTGTGGACTTAGATGACAATGATAATCAAGAACTGGTACCTTGGCTGCATAGTCATGATACAACTTCTTCGCTGCTTCTGTTGACAGGATAAAATCTTTATCCATAAATTCTTTCATTCGTGTTGCCTCCCTAATTCTTGTACTATTCAAGATTTTAGCATATAATTAGGCTATCTTCAAGATAATAAGTTACTAGTTTTGTGCCGACATACATTATAGATTATATGACAAGTAGGTGACTCCATGGCTCTTCGTAGCGACGCAATTCAAAACAGTACTCAGAATCCTTCTTCTATGACTCAGACTTCTACCGCGGGCAGAGGTCTTATTCGTGGTGCCGGTGGTAATTCCATTATGGTTTCTGAGGGGCAGGTTTTGAAGGGGGTTGTAACGGATATTCATGGGAATCAGATTACCATTCAGATGGAGGACGGAGCTCATTTTACTGGGCAGTTGGCCGATGCCAGTAATTACAATATTGGGCAAGGGGCTGCGTTCCAGGTGACGAGCACTTCTGCTGGTGTAATTTATATGCAAGCCATCACAGATGCATATTTACTTGGTATGGAAGATACGATTAACCAGGCACTAGAAGAAGCTGAGCTGCCAAAAAGTCCGAGAAATGTCGAGATTGTTCGCAGCTTACTAAGCAACCAGCAATCAATCAGCCGCCAAAACATTCTCGATACCATTCGTTTATGCGCTAGATTTCCTGATGATAATGTAGAATCTGTCATTACTGCCAAGCACCTATCGCTTCCTATGACGGAAGAATCGATTACGCAGCTTGAGCAATATCAGAATCAAACTCATCAGTTAATGGGCAAGATGGACACTTTGACACAATCAGTTAGCGACGTCTTGTCGCTTATGGCTGAGAAGGCACCCGATGCTGCCGGAGCAATTGGTAGCCGCATTCTTGAGTTAGCACTTGAGTCTTCTGATTTTCTAGAAGATCCCGCCAGTATCAAGACGCCAGTTGCACCTCTTGCTGAACTAGTGGACGTCGCAGGTAATCCGATTCCTGCTGATACCATTTTCCCTGTTGATGAAGATGGGATTCCCTATCTTCCGGAGCAAGTTGTAATGAGTGAAAATGGAGAGCTTGTACCTCTCGATTCGCTTCCACTTGATGAAGATGGCAATCCGATATTGCCGGTGATTGCCCAGGAGATTCCTGCCCAGGAGATCGTCTTCGAGAAAAACCAAGTCGGTGCACTCTTAACCCCCGAAGCAAGAGAAGTACTTACCAATGAAATGAACCAATTACCGCTGGCTGAATCAGTGAAAGAAGCGGTTGCAGATGGCACGATTACCAATCGGGATTTATTGACGCAGCTTCAAGAATTATTGCCAAAACTAACTTCCGAGCAAGCTTCTGAGCTTGTGTCTGGGAAGGAATTTCAAGCACTATTGAAAAGCCAGCTCATCTCTGGATGGTCCATTACGCCAAAGGCATTTGCCGGACATGACAATATCGAAAAACTATATGAGAAATTGGACCGCCAGTTGTCAACACTGACCAAGCTCAGTCAATCCGTTTCCTCGCAAAATGCATTTCAGACATTGGGTGAGACCGCCTCGAATATGCATGATAATTTACAATTTATGAAGACACTCAATCAGTCTTTTACCTATATGCAGCTGCCACTTAATCTTCAAGAGCAGAATGCACATGGCGACCTCTACGTCATGACGCGTAAGGGGGCAATGAAGAAAAATCCTGACAAATTAAGTGTGTTGCTTCACCTCGAGATGGATTCGCTCGGCACGCTAGATATACATATTAAGAAAGAACGCACCAATGTAGATACACAGTTCTTTGTCGATGATAAGAAGACGATGGATTTACTCTCTAAGAATATCAACCTGCTGCAAGATGCCATCAACGAGCAAGGTTACAGCTTCAGTTCGCAATGCAACATACGTGAACGTGATATCGACATCGTCAAAGACTTCATGGCACAGGACAAACCAATCGGCGATATGAAGCGGTATCGATTTGATTTGCGCGCATAGCGCGCTGATAAACGCGCGCATTAGAAGAACGACGTTGTCGTTCTTCGCTCCGCAACATTGTACTCTTCCAAACATATAGCGCGCTGATAAACGCGCGCATTAGAAGAACGACGTTGTCGTTCTTCGCTCCGCAACATTGTACTCTTCCAAACATATAGCGCGCTGATAAACGCGCGCATTAGAAAAAGGGACTTTGCCAAATATGCTGATTCTCTCAGCCTTTTGACAAGGTCCCTTTTCCTATTTACTCTCTATATTCACCACTTTGCTCCCCCGCTCTATTCCTTCTTGCTTTCCCGGGTACAAGAAGAAGCGCTTGGGTATTATAGCATGTGAATATAATTTGTGCGGCAAAATACGAGAAATGACAGGTTGTTTACCACTTTTGGTAGCTTTTTGACTTTTTCTGTATTTTATTTACATATTTTGTTTCTTGTAATCTTGGAATACATAGTCCATTATGGATGCTGCTCCGACTATCTCGCAACCGTATTTGAATCCATCTTCACCATTGTCCTGGCTTCGAATAATCTGTACCACACAGTTTAATGTGTGACTTTCATCTCCTAATACCAACTTGGCATTAAAGTAATATCCTACTGGCAGTACACTCTTAGACATGAAACCAACACCTGACTTCGATACGTCAAATACGGTGATTGGCGCGTGGATGTCTACCACCTTTACATGGTCTTGCTTGAAGATCTCGGACACTTCCAATTCCAAATCCACGGGAAGCCTCTTTGCTCGTCGTTGTTCACCCATTCTCTTACCTCCTAAAGTAATTCCTTAAGAATCTTGTTCACCATGCCTGGATCTGCTTTGCCCTTCATCGCTTTCATCGTCTGTCCAACCAAGAATCCAATCGCCTTGGTCTTGCCAGCGTGATAATCCTCGACTGACTGAGGGTTATCAGCGACAATCTGCTCAATTGTACTACGCAGCGCCCCTTCATCGTTAACAGTCTTTAGTCCATTATCTAACACATACTTCTCTGGGTCAACATTTTCTTCGAATATTTTCTCGAATACCTCTTTGGCAACAGAGGAATTGATTGCATTTTCATCCGTAAGTTGAATCAGCTTAGCCAGATTCTCTGGGGAAAATGTAATGTCCTCGGCATCCATCTCATGCTCCTTGAGCAAACGCATCGTCTCAACCATAAGCCAGTTCGACACCTTCTTCGGATTACCACAGATTGCTTCTGCCTTTTCAAATAAATCAGCTAATGTTTTTGAACCTGTAATGATGGATATATCATAATCTGGTAGTCCATATTCCTTACGGTAACGCTCTGCCTTCTCTTCCTGAAGCTCTGGCTGGTGGGAACGAACCTCTTCAAGCCACTCATCACTGATACGGATTGGTACAAGGTCTGGGTCAGGGAAATAACGATAGTCCTGCGCATCCTCTTTGGAACGCATTGCGTAGGAATACTCTTTATTATCGTCCCAACGACGTGTTTCTTGAATCACAGCCTTGCCCTCTTCGATTAACTCGATTTGACGCGCACGCTCGCCTTCAATTGCTCGAGCAATGGCTTTGAATGAGTTCAAGTTCTTCATCTCGGTACGAGTACCAAACTCCGGAGCACCAATTTCTCTTACCGAGAGATTGACATCGGCACGCATGGAGCCTTCATTTAGCTTACAATCTGAGGCGCCAAGGTATTGAATAATCATACGGAGTTTCTCAAGGTAAGCAATTACCTCTTCCCCACTTCTCATATCGGGTTCTGAAACAATCTCAATCAGAGGAACACCGGAACGGTTATAGTCAACAAGTGAGCAATCTTCCCATTCGTCATGAATCAGCTTACCTGCATCCTCTTCCATATGAATCTCGTGAATACCAATTGTTTTCTTGCCTGCTGGTGTACTAATCTCAACGCCACCATTGATACAGATTGGCAGATACAATTGAGAAATCTGATAATTCTGTGGGTTATCCGGATAAAAATAGTTCTTACGATCAAATTTACAATATTGATTAATGGTACAGTTTGTTGCAAGGCCAACTGCCATCGCATATTCAACAACCTGTTTATTTAATACAGGAAGGGAGCCAGGCATACCGGTACAGACTGGACAGGTATGAGTATTGGGAGTACCACCAAATTCCGTACTGCATCCACAGAAAATCTTCGTCTTGGTTGCCAATTCAACATGGACTTCCAAACCAATGACGGTTTCATATTGTTTACTCATGTGCCTTCACCTCCTGTTCAAATGTATAAGCCGCGCGGATGATATTATTTTCCTTGAAGCAATCACCGATGAGCTGAAGGCCAATTGGTAATCCCTTCGAATCCTTGCCACATGGCACAGTAATACCTGGTAAGCCAGCCAGATTAACGGAGATGGTGTAGATATCACCTAAGTACATCTTGATTGGATCACTCAGGCTTTCACCAAGCTTCGGTGCTGTCGTTGGCGCTGCTGGTCCAAGGATAACATCATATCGGGAAAATGCATCGTCAAATGCTTTCTTAATCAATGCTTTGGTACGAAGTGCTTTCAGATAATAAGCATCATAGTAACCGCTGCTGAGTACGAAAGAGCCTAGCATAATTCGTCTCTTAACTTCTGGTCCAAAGCCCTCGGAACGAGTCTTTTTATACATGTTGTGAAGACCATCATAATCCTTGGTACGATAACCATATTTTACACCATCAAATCGAGATAGGTTCGAGCTTGCCTCTGCTGATGCGATTGTATAATATGCTGGAATCGCATATTCAACCAAGCTCAAGTCAAATTCTTCTACGATTGCCCCTTTCTCTTCTAATACTTTGGCTGCTGCTAGAACAGATGCCTTCACCTCTGGGTCAAGACCCTCTCCAAAGTAATCCTTCGGAATACCGATTTTCATACCTTTCACATCATCCACCAAAGCAGATGTAAAATCATAACTATCACGCTTTACTGACGTACTGTCCTTCTTATCATAAGAAGCGATTATTTCAAGAATGGTTGCGCAGTCCGTTACATCCTTGGCTACTGGTCCAATCTGGTCAAGAGAGGAACCATATGCAATCAAGCCGTAACGGGACACGGTACCATACGTTGGCTTAATTCCTGTCACACCACAGAAGGAACTTGGCTGGCGGATAGAACCACCTGTATCGGAGCCAAGTGCAAAGCTACATTCCCCTGCTGCCACAGCTACGCAAGAACCACCCGATGAGCCACCTGGTACATGCTCGGTATTCCATGGATTCTTCGTTGGGCCATAAGCAGAAGTCTCGGTTGTACTTCCCATTGCAAATTCATCCATATTGGTTTTACCCAAGATAACAACACCTGCTTTTTCGAGGTTCTCAACTGCCTCTGCTGTAAATGTTGGTTTAAAATCACTGAGAATCTTTGAACTACATGTGGTCAACACACCTGTTGTGCACATGTTATCTTTAATTGCTACTGGCACACCTGCCAATGGTCCGGTCAAGGTCCCATCATCAATCTGTGCTTGAATTTTCCTTGCCTGTTCCATAACCTTTTCTTCATCTAAAACGGTTACATAGGCATTTAGTTCACTCTCTTTTGCTTGTATCTGTTCAAGTGCTGCCTTGGCAGCCTCTTCCACTGTCACTTCATGAGCCTTAATCTTAGCACCCAGTTCCACGGCAGTGTAATCCATTAATGCTTTACTCATTCTGGTCACGCTCCTTTAATCCACAGTCTTAGGTACTTTGAAAGCTCCTTCTTTTTTCTCTGGGGCATTTCGTAAAATATCATCTCTACAATCACCATTGGTGACAACGTCCTCGCGGAACACATTGTCCACAGGGAACACATGCGACATCGGCTCCACTGAGCTGGTATCTAATTCATTTAGCTTATCAATATAATCAAGCATATTGCCCATATCCTTCTTTGCCTGTTCCTTCTCTTCGTCTGAAAGTTCAAGCTTTGCCAGGATACCAACATACTCAATGGTTTCATCTGAAATAATGTTTGCCATAGTTATCGATTCCTTTCTTTTATGGTTCCAAACGTGATAAATCACGTGGGAATAAGGTAGTCTCGCGAACATTTTCCTCGCCAAGAATCTTCATTGTCAATCGCTCTAAGCCAATACCTAGACCGCCATGTGGTGGCATGCCATGTTTGAATGCCATCAGATATGTCTCCATACCTTCCTCCGTCATACCACGTTTTGCAATCTTCTCTGTCAGCGCTTTATAATCATGAATTCTCTGACCACCTGTTGTAATCTCCATACCGCCAAACAAGAGGTCAAAGCTCAATGTATATGTTTCATCTTCTGGGTCATCCATCGCATAAAATGGACGCTTTTGGGATGGATAGTGTGTGACAAATACAAAGTCTGCATCCATCTCTTCCTTGAAGTAACGACCAATCAATTCTTCCTCTTCTGGTTCAAGGTCATATGGGTTCTTGATGCGTCGGTCATATTTTTCTGAAACAAGCTTCTTCGCCTCATCAAATCGAACCTGTGGAATCTTATCTACCTTCGGTAATGTAATGCCTAGCATCTTGATTTCTTTGGCATACTGTGTTGACAAAAGCTCCATTGCGCGTTGCAAAAACCCTGTCTCCATCTCCATAATATCTTCGAATCCATTGATATAACCCATCTCAAAATCTAGAGATGTATATTCATTCAAATGTCTCTTGGTGTTATGCTTCTCAGCACGAAATACTGGTGCTGCCTCAAATACTCGATCATATACACCTACCATCATCTGTTTATAGAATTGAGGGCTCTGTGCAAGAACTGCTGGTTTATGAAAATAATCCAGTCTAAATAAGTTAGCTCCACCTTCTGCCCCTCTAGCTCCTAACTTCGGAGAACGAATCTCGGTAAAGCCCTGTTCAAACAAAAAGTCTCGAAATGCTCGAACGATACCTTCCTGGATTTTGAACTTCGCACGTTCTCTGACGTTACGCAATGCAATCGGACGCATCTCAAGCTTTGTTTCAAGTGATGTGTTCAGCTTCCATTTTCCGATTGGAATTGGCATTGGCTCGACTGGCTGTGATAGCACGGTGATTTCTCGCAATCTCACTTCATAACCGTTTGGTGCACGATCTTCCTTCGCCACAATTCCCTTCACCTCTACGGTATCTGCTTCTTTCAAATCCTTCAAGGCTACGTTGGTTGCGCCCTCTTCCCAAACGGTCTGGACTAATCCACCACGCTTACGAAGTACGACGAATGCCACATCACCCATATCACGAATCGTATGAATGGCACCATTCATCAGAACTTCCTTGCCTTCATAATCTCCTGTCATAAGATCTTCTACTTCAATTGTTGGTTTCTTGGTGTCTCCTGATAAATACTTCATATGTTTCCTCCTAGAATATACAAAAAGCCCCAACAAAGGGCTTTCTGCTCTTTGCTGGGGCGAATATTTGATATCCGCGGTACCACCCGCATTGAAATATTAATCATATCTCATCTCTATGCACGTAACGAGTGCCTACGTATGAACCTAACATATATGCTCAGCTCATCAGCTCCAGACTGTTCTCCGGTCAAGGTATCCACATTAAGTTGCTCTCAGTCGGTGACAACTCTTCCTGTCTAGCTATGTCTACGAATCAACCATCGGTTCCTTCATCGCTTTTTCTTGCTCTCCACATTAGCACAATTTTCATTGATGTGCAAGTTTTTTTTATTTTTTTTTGAAAATGTGCGCTATATCATACTGTATCATGCGTTATCTTGTGAAATTTAATATATACTGTATCTGGTCGCCTAACTCATCTGTCACGTCAACTCTTACCTCATGACTAGATATCAATTCTTTCTTCACCATAAAATACAGTCTGCCGTCCCTCTCTTCATATGTGATGTCGTCACCGGTATCACTCACCTGATATATAACATCACCTAATGTGTATTGACGGTAATCAAGCGCAAACTCATTTTGCGTAATATTCTTATGAATCGGCGAGTCCACTGTGAGCCGTGCAAGAATGTCCATGTAATAAGTGCCATCTAGTTCCGGTATACTAACTCGCATGTATCTACCAAGTGGAAAATCCGCTTCCAAGGTCACCTTGTAAACCCTACTGTCCTCTGTTGCAATGCTCTCCACTTTATTACTCATGATAAAGTTGCCATCCCCCAGGCATTTGTTGCGTATATTAAAATCATTCTTCTTTAATTCCTGTGGGCGATTCAATTCTACTTGTATTTCTCTAGCGCTTAGCATCTTCACCGACATAATATCCGTGTGTAGTATCGTTTTCTCATCTACGACATGGATGACACACTGGCTCTTCACCCCGCTGCCATCTCGTGCACGAAGCGTGATTGTCGCATCACCTAACCCAACTGCTGTGACAATCCCATCTGAAGTTACTGTTGCAACAGCAGGATTGGAACTTTCGATGCTTATCTTTTTATAGCAACCTGTATCAGGAAGAATCTTTTTTACAATCGTGTATTCTGTGCCAGGCTTCATCCAATGCTCTTCTTCACTCAGCCGAATACGTTCAATTGGCTCCGTTACATTTACCTTAATCACTTTTTTCTTTTTCTTGTTTTTCTTCGAAGTCACAGTAATCGTAGTCTTGCCAACTTTGACACCATATATTCTGCCTTTACTCGATACCTTTGCAATCGTTTTATCCTTGCTTTTATAAGTAACCTTTTTATATTTTGATTTATTAGGTGACACCTTTACTTTGGTCGTTAACTTGTTGTAATAATCCTGTGCCACGTATACCGTATTCCCTGTTTGCGACGTTACGCTAACCGATTTAACTGTGACTTTAACTTTCTTCTTTGCCTTGCTGTCATGACTTGTACCGAGGATTGTCAGTCCACATATTATCATACCTAGTAATAAAATTCTGTATCGTCTCATTCGCTACTCCTTTCCTAAGTCGAACACCAGCTTAGGTGCATTGCTTGTATCAAACTTGACATAACAATCCTGACGCTCGGACCAATTTGCATAAATATCATATATTCCAGGCAGCATATTCATCTCAAATCTTCCACTCTCGTCTGCTACTGCCACCACTGGCTCTCCACCATCATAAGAGTATGCCCGAATCGTCGCACCAGCCGTCGCCTGACCACATATCAAGGTCGAAGGAACTGCACGAATCACACCACTCATCGTTTTTAAACCATAACGAATCGTATAGGTATACTTGCCTTCTGGTAAAATACCCTCAACGCAATCTTTGCTCACAGTCAAATTCGTCGGCTTCTCAACAACCATCATCACATCACTACTTGTTCCTGCTAGATGAATTGGCAGTGACAAGGAAAATGATTTCCCAGCCATTACTTTTAGTTCTGAGAGACAGCCCACCAGTCTGTCACTTCCTCCAATTAGAAAGCGAACCTTTTTACTTATTGTCTGCCCCATCTCATCTGTTGCAATCGCGGTAGCTATCACATTGTTAATGATTTTGTTACTTCTTCCGACAATACGCAATTCATGTCCAACAGTCTCACTCTTGAATCCAGCTGGAAGACCAATCATAAAATAATGCCGATTGCCTCTTAGACTTTCTTCAAGATCAACCTTCACCTGAATACTACTTCCTGTTACTGTTGTCACGATTTGTTCTGGTAATGTCTCGTGACTTAGTAGATAATTGGCAACTGTCTCCGATGATCTAGTCTGTCCTGCATTTTGAATGCTAAACTGAATATATTTTCCTGGAGCAATCTCTTGTTTCAGGAAAATATCATAGACGATAGAATCCGTTGTCCGTATTCTGTCAACATCATGCTGTGACAGATAGGTACCTGTAAAAAACTGCTTGCTCTTTACGCTCAACTGGCTTTTCTCTAGTGTCTCTGCTTTTGTCAAATGAACACGAATCACACCAGAGGATACTGCTTCGACCCTTTGAATTCCATTGTCCACAAGATTAGGAGTCTCATTTTTACTTAAGACTGCCACCATGCAAGTTGTGTATCGATTCGTTCCATCTTTCGCATAGGCTGTAATCTTGGCAACACCTGCTTTAACACCTGTGATTACTCCAGCCTTCACAGTCGCAACCTTCGTGTCCGAACTGGCCCAGCGTAGTTTCTTATAGGTTCCTGTTTTCGGTGTGTAGCTTACCGATAAGGTTGTTGTTTCACCTTCATTTACCGATGTAGCTTTCCGATTCATCTTTATCTTCGTCAGTGCTTTTACTACATGCACTGTTATTTTCGTTTTCTTCTTTTTATTCTTTTTAGATGTAACAGTAATCGTCGCTTTACCGACTTTCTTGCCTGTTATTTTTCCTGTTGTTGATACCGTAGCAATCTTTCGTTTACTACTTTTATACGTCACTTTTTTATATGTTTTTTTATTGGGAGTCACCTTCACTGTTGTCGTTAATTTAGCTTTTTTTCCTTTGGCAACATAGACGGATTTGCCCGTTGTAGAAGTAACCTTCACACTCTTAACTCGCACCTTTTTCTTAGCCTGACCTTGTATCAACGGCATCATCATGACTAGTGCCAGGATAAGGATTGACAAACTCCCTTTTATCAGCTTATTCTTCACGCTATCTCCAATCCATAAAAAACACTCTACAGAAGGACGAACCATTCTGTAGAGCGTCATTTCATTACATCAAATTAGTTCTTTGTTATTACCATATGATATGAACCATTATTCCAAGCATAAGTATCAATATAATATGTCTTACCCTGTGTTAACTGGCGACTCAAACTAAAGTTATAATCGCCATCATCCATATCGTCATCGTAACCAATCTCAGACTCATTCTCATCATAGAGTGTAATGTATGGATCCAAGGAAGAACCACCCGTAGATTTGAAATTATATGTTGCTGTTTCTGATGGTATAAACTTGTAGTAGAGATGACTTCCAGAATAAGTAACAACGGTATCACCTTCTCCTATTAGTGAAGGTTCCGATCCTCCTGTTGTAACTACAGTAGCTCCGTACTGAACCGCTGTATTTGTTATCGTAAAGGAGATTGTTGCATTCTTCTTGCCTCCCATAACACCACCAGTTGAAATTGTATCAGAATGTAAATTATATGCTCCTGATTTAAGATATAATGTTGAACCACATCCAACAACTTCGTCTAAATCATTATACCAAGTCAAACCATTAAGTGATGTCACGCCATCATTAGATACTAAAGCAACTTTGTACACTGGAAGTGCGATGCTTGCAAATGGACCAGTTGCTGTAACTGACTGATTGTAAAGATATCTTGTTACATCCGCCATTCCATAATAAGCTTTAACATCATAATTACCTGTTGCTAATAATGCAGAATAACTTCCCTTGTTATCTGTATATTGCCAGCAACTTGTACAGTAACGGTCACCCTTATTCTTGTTGGTGAATTCTACCTCTACACCGTTAATTGGGTTACCTTGTGCATCTGTAATGCTACCTGTTACTGCATTACCCTGTGCGACATTAATCTTCGCTGCAACATCTGTTGCAATCGCTGGATTGTTATTATCTACAATATGAATATTAATGGTATAGCTTCCTGCAATCTTAATTGTTCCTGAGATATAACCTGAAGATGAAACGGTTAAACCAGAACCATCTGGTGCCTTTGTATAAGTATAAGAACCACTTCCACCAATCGCAGAAATACCAGCATCAATACTTACACCCTCTGCGCCAAGTAGATAATATTTATCTGCCACTGCTGCTGCAATTGCTGTGCTAGAACCAACACAGAATGTGCAATTCTTGGTATACGTATTACCCATCTCGTCTACTGCTGTTAAAACAGCTCGATATATACCAACTGCAGATGGTTTACCCTTAATGCTAACATAATCGTTCTTCACTTCATATGTTAGACCAGCTGGAAGACCAACCAAACTATAGGATGAATAACCAATTCCCTCGCCAAATGATAAAGATTCACTAAAGCCGTTACCAACCATACAGCTATATACACTATCTTCTGTGTATGCTGTTGCAGCTTCTACATACTGCTTCTCCATGCTCTTGACAGAACCAGGAAGGGATGGAATCGATAACTGAACAAAATCATTCTCAGAAATGATAGTCTCACTTGATGTAACAACCGTATAATTAACATTATCTGTTGTTACAATACTATCAATCATTAAACCATTATTATATGCACCTGTTGATGTTCTTCTGGTCTTAACTGCAATCTGGTTCGCAGCTAATGCATATGGACGATCTAATGAGAAGGATACTGACTGATGATTCAGTACATTCATTCCTGTCATATTTACATTGTAACCAACGTTAATCTTACAGGTTGCTTTCTTATTGCTTCCGTCAGTAGCTCTAACTGTAATCGTTGCTGAGCCAACACCCTTAGCAGCTACAACACCCTTCTGACTAACGGTTGCAACAGACTTCTTGCTTGACTTCCAATAAAGATTCTTGCTTGCGCCCTTCTTAGCAGAAACAGAGCTCTTCAGTGCAAGACTCTCACCAACATTGATGGATGCACTCTTTTTATTTAACTTAACCTTCGTCACTGCGCCACTCTTAACTTTAACAGTGATGGTCGTTTTCTTCTTTTTGTTCTTCTTAGATGTAACAACAATCTTGGTTGTTCCAACTTTTTTTGCTTTCACTTTACCGGAACTGCTTACGGTAGCGATTTTCTTGTTTTTAGAAACAAATGTTACTTTTTTGTTCGCACTCTTGTTAGGATTTACTTTAACTTCTTTTGAAAGTTTGATTGATTTACCCTTAGCAATATATGCTCTCTTGCTATATGGCGAAGCCACTTTAACACTCTTTACCTTCACCTTGGCTGCATCTGCTTTACTTGGTGCAGCTACCATTGATACTCCCATGACCATAGCAAATGCCACTAGGAATAATGCTACTTTGTTAATTCTTTTCATTCTTTCCCTCCGTCTATTATGATATTACCAGAGCCACCAGACTCTGTATATGATATGTAACATAGATTATTTTATCACAACCATGTACATTTTTCAACTCCTTTATTAACTTTTTGTGAACAAAAAAAGGCTCTGGAATATCCAGAGCCCTCAATGAAATATTCAATTAACCAAAGATACGATCAAAGAAAGTTGAAATCTTCTCACCTAAATCAGAGAAAAAACTACCTATCTTCTCAAAAATATTCTTGGCAGATTCCATATCAATACCTAAATCTTTAATCTTATTGTACATATCCTTCGCTTGTTCCTTCAGGCTATCTACATCAATATCTAAATCCTTGATTTTATCTAGCAATGCAACAATCTTCTGTTTCTGCTCATCTGTCAATGTAACATCGAGTGATTGTGCTGCCTCATCAACCGCCTTTGATATCTCTTCAGGAGATGAAAGTTTGTCCTCAAGCACCTTCTGTTTAGCCAATGCTACAAGCTTCTCAGCATCATCTGTACCAATTTCCTGGCCCAGACTCGCGGTATCTACAAGTTCGTTCGTTGCCGCGTCTGCTTTTTCCTGGTCAAATTCTTCACCTGTCATCTCAGAATATGCTTTCATAGCACCGACCAATGCTGCTGTTCCTGATATTTCAAATGGTCCAACAACCGTCACATCAGCATCTTCGATTCCTGCTGTAATCAACGCATTGCTATACATTCCCGATGTACAATAAGTAATATTCTTGGTCTCAACTCCGATACCACTACCCTCTTCGCCTTTTTCAATACGCACCGAGGATAATGCGCGAGAACCAATTACACTAGCAGACAGATAGTCGCCTAGATACTTCTTCTCTTCTGCATTCGTTACCTCTACAACCTCAAAACCAGATAATTCATCCTCACTTACATCTAAAAGTTGCATGACCGTCTGTTTCTCTGAGTCCTTTAAGTCAGCACCAAATGCCAAATATGGTTTCACCTCAACCGAGTCTGCTTTCGCATAACCCATTGGTGCAATCACAACAACACAAGCCATAATGCCTGCTACGAATCTTCTTATTGCCTTTTTCATAATCTACCTCCATGCCAAATCCAGGATTTCGCTTATAGATTCTTGATTCTCTCAATCGCTTCTTTGGTTCTCTCAAGTGAGCCAAATGCTGTCAGTCGGAAGTAGCCTTCTCCACTTGGTCCAAATCCAGAACCTGGTGTTCCAACGATATTCGCATTTTCTAACAAGTAATCAAAGAATTCCCATGATGTCATATTGTCTGGTGTCTTCAACCAAATATAAGGTGCATTTACACCACCGTAAACGGTATATCCAGCTTCTGTTAAACCTTCGCGAATCAGTTTCGCATTGTTCATATAGTATGCAATCTGTTCACCGGTCTGCTTCTTGCCTTCTTCTGTATATACAGCTGCTCCTGCTGCCTGAATGATGTATGGTGCGCCATTAAACTTCGTTCCATGACGTCTTGCCCATAGAGAATTCAATGTAACCTCACCACATTTTACTGCCTTAGGAATCACGGTGAATCCAAGACGTGTTCCTGTAAATCCAGCGTTCTTTGAGAAACTTCTCATCTCGATTGCACAAGTCTCGGCTCCCTTACATTCATAAATCGTATGTGGAACATCATCTTCTGCAATATATGCTACATAGGCTGCATCATAGATAATAACTGCTCCTACTTTGTTCGCATAATCAACCCATACTTGCAACTGCGCCTTAGTCAAGGTTGTGCCGGTTGGATTGTTTGGGCAACACAGATAAATAATATCTGGTGTCTCATCTGGAAGAGCTGGTACAAAATCATTCTCTGCGGTACAAGGCATATAAATCACATTGCTCCAACGCTCTTTGTCTGTCATATAATCGCCCGTTCTGCCTGCCATTGCATTGGTATCAACATAAACTGGATAAACCGGATCACATACAGCAATTTTATTGTCAACGGAGAAAATATCACCAATGTTACCAGAGTCGCTCTTGGCACCATCACTGATAAACACTTCATCTAACTCAATCTTGCATCCTCTTGCCGAATAATCATTATCAATAATTGTCTGGCGAAGGAATTCATAGCCCAAATCAGGTGCATAGCCCTTAAAAGTCTTGGCGTCTGCCATCTCGTCTACCGCTTCATGAAGTCTCTCAATTACAGCTGGTGCAAGTGGCTGTGTTACATCACCGATACCCAAACTGATAATATCTTTGTCAGGATTGGCTTCCTTATAAGCCTTCACCTTTTTTGCAATATTGGAAAATAGATAGCTTCCAGGTAATTTTAAATAATTGTCATTAATCTTAAACATCGTCTTCCTCCTTAATTCATTCAAAAGTCTCCTACATTCTACCCCAAATCTGCGAACTTCGCAAGTACGGTTCATAGGACAATGTTGATTATTATGGAAGCTTAATATTTAAACTCATTGTCTTTTGTCCATCTTCTATTGTGAAGTCTTTCTCATAGGTGGTTTTGTTAGCTATTATTTTGTATTTACCTGCCGGAATATAAGCTGTCAACTTCCCTTCTATATTAGAAAACATAGAACCAACTACACTACTTTCTGACATTGAATAAATAAGAAAGAACTGACTGTTAACTGGTTTTCCTTCTGAATCTGTACAGCTTATTGAAACTTTGCAGGATTTTACATCAATTTCTTGCTTCTGTATATCATCCTGCCCCACTACAATATCAAAGGTTCTCCATGCATTTACGCCATCAAGTCTAAATAATAATCTGGTTTTAATACCTTTCGGAACTACAAAATCAAGTCTATCATAAACATTTGTACAATACTGATAATTAGCTCCTAGACTTACTTCCTCTATTTCTTCTCCTAACGGGCTTCCATTGTTTAGCACATCAATTAACAAACGACAAGTATCAATGTCAACTTGAAGATTCGTTTTTCCATCTACCGTAAATTCTTTCAGCTTGGTATCGTCCCACATAAGTACATAATTACCCTTATTAAGATATGCTGTTTCCTTATTATCTCTTATATATGGTTCTGCTACAGGCTCGGAAGAACTCGTTATTTCCTCCCCATTGTCAGGATAAATCCCCATACATACATTATTGATTAAATTGTTTGTTTTCAATTCAACGTTCACTTGATGGCGACTAATCATATAATTAACATCTTTACAATCTTTATCAACTACGAATCCATCATCTAAATCAAATATGTTCGCACAGTATACACCCACATAATATGTTTCAGCAGGCAGATAAACATCGTATGTTCCATCCGTATCTGTAGAAAAATATAGTTCGGAATACTTCTCCCCAGAGAATGTTAGTTCGTCAGTCTTAACTGGATTTCCTTCTATATCAGTGATTTTTCCTTGAACTCGATACAACGGAACATCTATATTTATGTTGCACTCTTTGTCATGAGTTGGTGCTTCTTTCACTTCAAATTCTTCTTTGAACAGATTAATTGATAAATACCCAATCTCGTATTTAGCGGGCTGACAAATCAATTGGTACTCTCCTGTTATGGGATTTATCGAAACTTGGCTAAATGAAGAACTCCCGTTTGGACACTTCATATAGTATGACGCAGATCCATT
>CAZUGH010000013.1:22274-25283 GCA_964619785.1 uncultured Lachnospiraceae bacterium
GGCTAAATGAAGAACTCCCGTTTGGACACTTCATATAGTATGACGCAGATCCATTTAATCTTGGTTTCCATGTTTCATCCCTTTATTTTGAAAAAGGTTGTCAATATATGATTGATTCCTCATCCATCTATTGACAACCTCTCCCTATTATGTAAACTACTCCTAGATATCGAGTGCTCCTGCCGCACTACCATTTACTACGTAATACGCTTTATATTCCTCTGGTTTCACATAGAGGCTCACTGATTTAATCGCTGTTGCCTTATTGCCTTCAGCTACCCATGCCTCTTTCACTCTCTCAAGAAGGCTCTCTTGTGATACTTCGTGTCCAGCAAACTGAACATATACTTCTGTCGACACCTTAGATGCTGCTGTTGCACGCTTAGCTGGTGCTTTCTTAGCTGCTGTCTTCTTAGCTGGTGCCTTTTTCACTGGCTCCTTCTTCACTGCTTCTTTCTTAGCTGGTGCTTCTACTATGTTCTTTTCTGTCGTCACCTTAGATGTCGTGGTTTCCTTTGCAATTGCTTTTGTTGTTGCCATAAGTCCCTCCATTTAGTTAACAGAATATATTATTTTAACATTTCCTTAATACTTATAGTACACCATCTTTAACCTCTTTTCAATCTCCATTATATACAAAAAAATTCATTTACATTCCCTTTTCTTTGTGCTTTTGGTTAAAACGCTTTACTTTTTTTCCTTTTTAACGTATTATATATAGTAACATCCCATCTTGGGTATACTAGTACCGAAAGGACCGATTACTATGAAAAAATTTATGAAGTTTCTTCTCTGGGTTGCTGCTATCGGCGGAGCCATTGCAGGAGCCATGTATTTCTTGAAAAATGTTCTCATGAAGGATTATCTAGATGACTATGATGATGAGGATTTTGACAACGATCTTTATGACGAAGACGACGATGATGATGACAGAGAGTATGTAACCATCAACGTTCCTGACGATTCCAAAGAAGATTAATGTTTACACAACTAACGCCTGCAACTTACCTTGCAGGCGCTTTTTCATGTCATGATTTGCTATTTGGTATTATAGAGGCTTTCATACAGCCCGCCCTTTTTCATCAGTTCATCGTGTGTTCCTTTTTCTTTGATTCCATCTTCACTAAGCACGATGATATTCTCAGCATTTTTAATTGTTGTCAGGCGATGTGCAATAACAAATGTTGTTCGATTCTTTGCCAGCGTCTCTAGTGATTCCTGAACAATTTTCTCACTTTCATTATCTAACGATGAGGTCGCCTCATCAAATATCAATACGGGTGGGTTTTTCAAGAACACTCTTGCAATACTGATTCGTTGTTTCTGACCGCCAGATAATTTCACACCACGCTGTCCAATGTAAGTGTTATATCCATCTGGTAGTTCCATGATAAATTCATGTGCATTGGCATTCTTGGCGGCTTCGATTATTTCTTCTTTTGTTGCATCACGTTTCCCATAGCGTATATTATCTAGGATACTTCCTGTAAACAGATATACATCCTGTTGAACGATTCCAATATTATCACGTAGGGACCGCAATGTGAACTTGCGAATATCCTGTCCATCGATTTTCACAGCACCCGCTGTTGCTTCATAAAACCTTGGAATCAGACTACACATTGTTGTTTTGCCAACACCTGATGTGCCAACAAGTGCCACATATTCTCCTGCTTTGACCTCAAGATTAATATTGTGAAATACATCCGTATTGGCATCGTCATACTGAAAGGATACATTTTCAAAGCTAATATTTCCACGTACATCCTTCAGTTCTTCTGCATCTGGTGCATCCTCTATGTCAGGATCAATCTCCATAATCTGCATGAATCTCTCAAATCCCGTAATTCCATTTTGGTACTGTTCTGTAAAATTAATCAGCTTCTGAATCGGCTCAATCAGCGTATTGATGTACAACATATATGTAATCAAATCACCTAACCCAATCAATCCGTGTATAATGAAAAATCCTCCGCCTATGACAACTGCCACATTCAACAGCGTGATGAAGAAATTCAGTCCTGAGTGAAATGTCGCCATATTCAAATAGCTATTTCTCTTACTTTCAAGAAAGGCATCGTTACCCATCTTGAATTTTTCATTTTCCAAATCTTCGTTAGCAAATGATTTCACGACACGAATTCCCGATAAATTGTCTTCAATCCCCGCATTAATGTCAGCAATCTTGACTCGATTTTTCCGAAATGCCTGTCGCATTTTCTTACGAATAATCGATGCAAATATTACCATGATTGGAATAAATGCAAATACAATCAGCGTCAATTTCACATTTACCTGAAGCAAAATCACAAATGCTCCAACCACTTTAATCACAGAAATTGCGAGGTCTTCCGGTCCATGATGGCACAATTCTGTAATATCAAACAGGTCATTGGTTATTCGAGACATCAGTTGTCCCGTTTTCTCATTATCGTAAAAGTTAAATGACAACTTCTGATAATGTCCAAACAGTTCCGCTCTCATATCATATTCCATCTTCGCACCCATCATATGTCCCTTGTACGTGATGTAGTAGTTACAACTCATCTGCAACACAGCGAGTAACAGCATTGCTACCAACAGCTTAACCAACATCTCGCCGGCTTGTCCCAGGCTCTGATTCGGCAAAAGTTCATTGGTAATGTAACGAACAATCAATGGATTCACCAGTGAAACACCCGCTGCCAAGAAGGCACACAACATATCCAAAGCAAATATATTCATATATGGTTTGTAAAAGCTTAAAAACTTCTTTCGTCTATTCTTACTTCTCTCTTTATCGTTCATGATCCTCATCCATTCCAAAATGTTTTATCTAGATTACTATGCTTGCTAGAATTTGTGACGCTTCTACACAAATTCTGGGGTTGGTGCCAGCGAAGAGCTTGGGTTTGCGTTGGTACCAGCTTAGTTACTAGCTCCAGGCTAACCTGGTGAAGGGCGGAGAGCTTGGGTTTGCCAATATTTACTTGCCAGACCAACCAGAACACCCCACCGTTTCACCTACCC
>CAZUGH010000013.1:25383-39208 GCA_964619785.1 uncultured Lachnospiraceae bacterium
TTTGCCAATATTTACTTGCCAGACCAACCAGAACACCCCACCGTTTCACCTACCCGGCCAACCGAAGTACCTTGCTTCCGAAAAGGAAAAGTTTCACACCTTTTGTGCATGCACAACGATGTGAAACTTTTTCTTTGTTATTGCTTATACGCTAGCTTGTACTATCGTGAAAGTTTCTGGGTTAAGCTGAAGAGATGTTCGTCGATGTCCTTCGTCATGCTAAGTGCTTCATCGATGTCATAGTCGCAGAATTCACCTTCCTGGAAGGCTACTACTCGATTCGTCTTACCTTCTAGTAATAAGTCTACTGCTTTCGAACCCATAGCCGATGCATAGACACGGTCACGACATGTTGGGTTACCTCCACGCTGAATGTGTCCGATGACGGTTGCTCTTGTCTCAATTCCAGTTGCTGCTTCAATTCTCTTTGCCATCTCGTGAGAGTTTCCGATTCCCTCGGAATTTACGATAATGTGATGCTTTTTACCGATTCGTCTCTTAGCAACAATCTTATCTATAATCTTCTGTTCATCGTAATCATAACGTTCTGGGATTAATACATATTCGGAACCATTCGATATACCACACCATAATGCGATATGACCAGCGGTACGTCCCATAACCTCAATAATACTGCAGCGTTCATGAGATGCTGAAGTATCTCGAACTTTATCGATGGCTTCCATTGCAGTATTGCAAGCGGTATCAAAACCAATTGTATATTCTGTACATGCAATATCAAGATCGATTGTTCCGGGAACACCAATTGTGTTAATTCCCTGTTCTGACAATTTGCCTGCACCTCGGAAGGAACCGTCTCCACCGATAACGACGATACCATCGATACCATGTTTACGACAGATATCAGCAGCTTTTTCCTGTCCCTGCGTTGTTCGCATCTCTGCACAACGGGAAGTATAAAGAATGGTACCACCACGCTGAACAATGTCTGTTACACTCATTGTATCCATATCAATAATATCCTCTTCAAGAAGACCCATATAGCCTCTGCGGATACCTTTTACCTTAACACCACTAGCAATGGCTGTACGTACTACGGCACGAATCGCCGCATTCATTCCTGGAGCATCTCCACCACTTGTTAACACACCGATTGTCTCAATCTTGTTTGCCATAATGTAACCTCCAATTATTTATATGCATTGTAATTATTCACACAGTTTCTATTCTACAATGATTACAGGGATTTTTCAATACTCTTTTCCACAACTTTCACATTGTCGACGCCGTATTTTCCTCGCAGCTTCTCAATCAACTCATTTCCCACCAGCGTGGAACGACTCCGTGGCAATTGCTTCTTTGCCTTCTCCGCACGGAGGTAAATCATCACAACATCTGTACCATCAAACTGTCCCAATGTCTCAAAAAGTTCTTCCTCTGCTGCTAGATAAGTCTCCTTATTATCGAATTGTATCCAAAGCTCACGTGGCACTTGGTCAAATGGAACCACCTTGCTGCATATCACCTTGGCAGGCTTGTCCTCCTCAACCGTGACACGTCCCTTAATTAGAATCTTGCGGTCCTCTTCGAGAAGTAGCTTGTATTTCTCATAATCACGTGGGAAAATGATAACCTCCACAACGCCGAGCAAATCCTCCAATGTGATAAATGCCATCATACTACCATTCTTCGTATTCTTTATCGTCTTTGCCGACACAAGTCCTCCAACTACGCACGATTCACCATCTTGAACGATTGGCTCACCAAGCTCATCCACTGGCAAGAAATCCGCCGTCGTTCGCGTAACATTTTTCTCAAGCAAATCCTGATACTGCTCAAGTGGATGACCGCTGACATACACGCCGAGAACCTCCTTCTCGAACGCGAGTATCATCTCATTATCGAACTCGCCTACGTCTGCCATTGGCATCTCAAGTTCTTCCTTCTCTTCTTCCTGAACAAAATCAAATAGCGATACCTGACCAGATATCATACTTTTGCGCTCCTGATTTACACCATCAAGAATGCCCGCATAGCTCTGCATTTTCTGCTTTCTCGTCCCAGGAAGCGAGTCTAGTGCGCCCGCTTTAATAAAACTCTCAATCGTGCGCTTATTGACTGCTCCACCAGAAAGTCTGAGGCAAAAATCTTTCAGCGAGGAAAACGGACCCGCGAGCTTGCGTTCCTCCACGATATCCTCGATGACTGGCATACCAACGCCTTTCACCGCAGCTAGTCCATAACGAATCCCTTTGTCTGACGAGAAGAAGCGTCCATTTCCTTCATTAATATCAGGTGGTAAAATCTCAATCCCCATCTTGCGGCAGTGAAGGATATAACCAGACAACTTAGCTGTATTATCCATCACTGATGTCATCAATGCAGCCATGAAATCCGCCGGATAATAACGCTTTAGATACGCGGTTTGATAAGACACAACCGCATAGGCTGCAGCATGGGATTTATTAAAAGCATATTTGGCAAAATCAATCATGTCATCATAAATCTTGTTCGCAACTGCCTCGTCGATTCCCTTTGCAACGCAACCTTCAACACCTTCTTCTTCATTACCGAAGACAAAGTTCTGTCGTTCCTGCTCCATCACAGCAGTCTTTTTCTTCGACATGGCACGACGAACCAAGTCACTCCTACCGAAACTATAACCAGCCAAATCACGTACAATCTGCATAACCTGCTCCTGGTAAACGATGCAGCCATAGGTTGGCGCCAGGATTGGTTCAAGTTCAGGGCAATCATAAACGATGCTTCCCTGATTATTTTTTCCTTCTATATACTTTGGAATAAAATCCATAGGGCCCGGACGATACAGGGAAATCCCTGCAATTACATCTTCTAGACTCTGTGGTTTCAGCTCCTTCATAAAGCTCTTCATCCCCGGACTTTCAAGTTGGAAGATACCATCAGTATTGCCCGAGCTTATCAAGTCAAAGACTTTCTTATCATTATAATCAATATCATCAATGGAAAATCGGTTCATCACGGCATCATCAATCACTGTCAGTGTCCGAAGTCCCAAAAAATCCATTTTCAAAAGGCCTAATTCTTCCAATGTCGTCATCGTGTACTGGGTCGTGATAACCTCATCTGCACCGCGGGAAAGCGGTACAAAATTATCTACTCGTTCCGGTGCAATCACCACGCCTGCCGCATGAATCGATGTGTGTCGTGGCAGTCCCTCAAGACGAAGTGCCATATCAATTAGATGCTTCACCTGGTCGTCACTGTCATACATTTTCCTCAGGTCCGGATTCATCTCAAGTGCTTTCTGAATCGTGATACCAAGTTCATTTGGAATCGACTTAGCCACAACATCAACAAAAGAATATGGTAAATCAAGTACACGTCCTACATCACGAATCGCATTCCTTGCCTTCATCGTACCAAAGGTAACAATCTGAACCACATGATCCTTGCCATATTTGCGCACGACATAATCGATAACCTCTTGCCGTCTTTCATAGCAAAAATCAATATCAATATCCGGCATCGTTACTCGCTCTGGATTCAAGAATCGCTCAAAAAGCAAATCATACCGAATCGGATCGAGATTCGTAATTTCCAACGTATAAGAAACGACACTACCCGCTGCTGAACCACGGCCTGGACCAACCGGAATACCATGGTCCTTCGCGTATTTAATAAAATCCGATACAATCAGGAAGTAATCCACAAAGCCCATATCTTCAATCGTCTTAAGTTCATACGCCAATCGTTCTCTCAAGGCATCCGCCTTGTCACCGTAACGCTTCACCAAGCCATCTTCGCACAACTTGTGAAGATAAGTGGTTGCCGTATAACCTTCTGGCACATCAAAATGAGGCAACTTGTATTTTCCAAACTCAATATCTACATGACAACGCTGCCCAATGGCATAAGTATTCTCAAGTGCCTCTAATGCATAAGGAAACAGAGTTGCCATCTCCTCTGGCGACTTCAGATAGTACTGGCCACCTTCATATCGCATCCGGTCTTCATCGCTCACCTTCTTACCTGTCTGGATACAAAGCAAAATATCATGAGCCGTGGCGTCAGAATCCAATGTATAATGAACGTCATTGGTAGCAACCAAATCGATTCCCGTCTCCTGGTGCATCCGAAGAAGGCCCTGATTCACACCCTTTTGCTCTTCCATACCGTGATCCTGTAACTCGAGGAAAAAATTTCCTTTGCCGAAGATGTCTTGCAACTTAAGAGCCTCTTCCTTGGCTTCATCATACAAGCCCAGACGAAGTTTGGTGGCAACCGCTCCCGCCAGACAGGCACTCAGTGCAATGATGCCTTCGTGATACTTTGCAAGCACCTCATAATCTACACGGGGTTTATAATAAAATCCTTCCGTAAATCCCTTAGAAACAATCTTCATGAGATTGGCATACCCTTGGTTGTTCTCCGCAAGTAAAACCAGATGATGATAACGTTCATCTGAACTCCCTGCTTCACGCTCAAACCGAGAACCAGGTGCCACATAAACCTCACATCCTATAATAGGACGAATTCCTTCCGCAATGGCAGCACGATAAAAATCAATCGCACCATACATAACACCATGATCTGTGATGGCAAGACTGTCCATCCCAAGATCCTTGGCACGCTTGATAATCTCTTTGATTTTGCTAGAGCCATCTAGCAAACTATACTCTGTATGAACATGAAGATGAGTAAAATTCATTGCGTATTCCTCCCATTTAAAAACTACCTTTATCATATCTCATAATGACGAAAAAAAAAAGCCCCCAAATCTTCAACAACACTGTTGAAAATTTGGGGAGCGTACATCTTTACTTAATATATCTATTCACTCTTCATTCCGCCGAGGAACTGCTCGATATTCTCCATTGCCTGATTCTCGTCTTCACCCTCAACAGATACTTCAACCTTCTGACCAGATATTAAACCAAGTGTCATCATACCCATAATGCTCTTAGCATTCACGGTACGGTTGTCCTGCTGAATATTAATTTGACTCTTATACTTGCTTGCTACCTGAACTAACATAGCGACGGGTCTTGCACCTGTCTCATTTTCAAGGTTGATATCAATATTCTTCGTAATCATAACTTTTCCTCCTTGTGCTGCCTTAATCCTTGTGCAATCTCGCTCAACTTACGTAAACGGTGATTCACCCCTGATTTACCAATGGGCGGATTCAGCATCTCACCTAGCTCTTTTAATGATGCTTCCGAATGTTCTATCCGGAGCTTTGCAATCTGTGCTAACCCCTCTGAAAGTGTACCATAACCAACATGGTCACGTATATAGACAATGTCTTCCATTTGCTTCGCTGCTGCGGATACCGTCTTCTGGATATTCGCCGTCTCACAGTTAACCTGACGGTTAATGGAATTACGCATTTCCTTGAGAATTCGTACATTCTCAAGTTTCATCAAAGCCACATGAGCTTCCATGATATTAAGCATGTCTACAATCTGCGAACCTTCTTTTAAATACACTACATAACTACTTTTTCGTTCAACAATCTTGGCTTCTACCTGAAACGACTCAAGAATCTGACACAATTCAGTAGCTCGTCTCTGGCTTCCTGCCACAATCTCCAAATGATAGCCTCGCTCTGGATCTGTAATCGAGCCTGCTGTTAAGAATATTCCCTTAATAAAGGCACGCTTACAACAGCTTCGTTGAAGTAACAACTCGTGAGCCAGTGAATTCCCATCAATCCATCTGCCTGTCTCATCAATCTTCTTCAACGCCATTAAAAATGTACGCACCTGCCCATCATCAATTATGTAAATATGATACTGATGAGGCAATGCCACACACTCTAACGAAAAGTCAAAGGCTTTCTTAACTAAAATATAGTATTTTGAGGCAACTGTCAAGTTTTCTGTGGAAAATTTCAACACCATGTGTCCTCTTCTACCCGGAACAATCTGTCCACACATAGCGAACATTGCCGATATCTCCGCAATCTTGCAGTGTTTTGCCTTACTCATATGTTGGCTAATTTCTTCTTTTACTTCTCTGGAAAATGACATACGCTTCGCAACCTGTCTTTCTCTATATCTCTATGCTCTTTCTTGCAAGCATATTCGCTTTTTTTAAATTCCTCATAAATCGCATTGGTTAATGTAACTGAGCGATGCTTCCCGCCCGTGCAGCCAATTGCTACGACTAATTGGTTCTTACCTTCGATTTTATAGTTCGGTATCAAAAACTTCAACATATCAACAAGCTTCGCGAGAAACTCCTGTGCCTTGTCCGAACTCATAACATAATCAAATACCGGTTTATCATTACCCGTTCGCGGTTTCAGCTCATCAATGTAAAATGGATTTGGTAAAAATCTCACATCAAATACCAAATCTGCATCTGTTGGAATTCCATACTTAAATCCAAAAGATACAAATGTAATATAGAAGTTCAAACTATCTTCATCATCTACGAAAATTCGTTCCACCTCTTGCTTGAGCTCACGAATCAGAAGTCGACTTGTATCAATGATAAAATCAGCTTGGTTCTTGAGCTGCGCTAACATTTGGCGTTCCTCTTCAATCGCCTGGTCCATACGTCCACCTGTCGTCAACGGGTGAATTCGTCTCGTCTCTTTATAACGCTTCACCAAAACACTAGTAGAAGCATCCATAAATAGTATCTCAAAAGCAAACCCCTTCGCTTTCAAATCAGTCAGCATCTGAGCAACCTCAGACAACGCATGACCACTTCTTACATCAATCCCCAAAGCCACCTTCTCGATCTGTTCACTGGAATCCATCGTCAATTGCATAAAGGTAGGAATCAAACTTACTGGTAGATTATCCACACAGAAGTATCCCTGATCTTCTAACATTCGTGAGACAGAACTTTTCCCTGCTCCTGACATTCCTGTTATTATAACAAATCGCATAAGCACTCAGCCTTTCTATTGTATCAATCGAACTTCGGGTTCTAATATAACCCCAAACTGTTCCTTCACTTTTGTCTGGACATCCTGAATCAGTTGCATCACCTGCACTGCTGTTGCCTCGCCTGCATTGACAACGAATCCGCAATGCTTCTCCGACACCATCGCATCACCGACACGATATCCTCGAAGCCCCGCTTCTTGAATCAACTGCCCCGCATAATATCCTTCTGGGCGTTTAAATGTACTCCCTGCACTTGGATACTCTAGGGGTTGTTTCTCTCTACGACGTTTATTTAATTCACGCATGGTTGCACGAATTTTCTCTGTATCACCAGGAACTAGCTTCATTCTCGCACTTAGCACAAGATAGCCCTCGGTCTGAATCACACTACTCCGATATCCAAGCTGCAATTGCTCACAAGTCAATATTTTCTCTTGTCCTGCTTGATCAAGAACGGTAACTTCTGTGATACAATCTTTCATCTCTCCACCATAGGCACCGGCATTCATCGTCACCGCGCCTCCTAGTGTTCCCGGAATTCCGGAAGCAAACTCAAGACCGCTAAGGCCCTTATTGGCTGCCTCGTTAGCCAATCGTGCCAGGGAAATTCCAGCTTGCGCTTCCATCTGTGTATCATCAAGCCATGTTATATCTTCTAAACCACTTCCAAGCTCGACTACAACACCACGAAAACCATCATCAGAAAATAAAACATTGCTTCCTTTTCCTAATATATAATGGTGAATCTGATTCTGTCGCAAATATTCTACAACATGCTTCAAATGCTCCATTGTCGATGGAACCACATAGTAATCTGCCACCCCACCAATTCGAAATGTAGTATGGTCCTTCAATGGTTCCTGCTTACACCACTCCTCGGTCGTAAGAACTTCGCTTAAAAATCTATCCATCGGATAACTCTCCTTAATCCATAACCATCTTCACACATCCATAGATTCCTGCATCATTGCCAAGCTCTGCCAGGCGGAACTGCTTGTTCTTCAAAGCAAACATGGATTTCTCATTGTACCATTTTTCTACTACCTGCAGGATAATCTCACCAGCGCGGGATACACCTCCGCCAATAACAAAAGCTTCTGGATCTACGACGCATGCCACATTCGACAATGCGGTTCCGAGATACTTACCAAACTGCTCTACCACTTCAAGACAATATGCATCGCCTTCTTTGGCACCGTCAAATACCATCTTGGCACTTAGAAATTCACGTCCCGAAATATAGGTACCTGGACGCATATTTTTCTTGGCAACCCGCACAATTCCTGTTGCTGAAGCATATTGTTCTAGGCAGCCCGAATTACCGCATCCACATAAATCTTCTTCCTGGTCCTCTACCTTGATGTGACCAATCTCACCTGCTGCTCCCATAGAGCCTGTGAGAATCCTGCCATTCAGAATGATACCACCGCCAACGCCTGTGCCAAGTGTAACCATAACAATGTCCTGAAAGCCACGTCCACCTCCCTGCCACATCTCACCGAGTCCTGCCACATTGGCATCGTTACCAACAGCGACATTACTCACACCAGTCAACTCCGTCAATCTCTCTGCCACGTTAAATACGCCCCAGCCTAGATTGGCACATTTTAACACGGTACCATCTTCCTTAATCGGACCTGGCACACCAATTCCAATTCCTTCTATTGTTCCTTCTACTTTGTCGCGAATCGAAGCTGCGATGTCTGGAAGAATCTCTGCACCCTGATTCTCTTTTCTCGTAGGAATCTCCCACTTGTCAATCAACTGTCCTTCTGTATCAAAATATCCTAACTTAACGGAGGTTCCTCCGATATCTACTCCAACATAATATGATGCCATCTCTTGCGCCCCTTTTCACTTATTTCTGAAGATTACTTGTTACTCGGTTATATAACTCTCTCGCAGCATTGTAACCCATCTTCTTCTGACGGTAGTTAACTGCAGCTGCCTCACAGATAATCGCCACATTACGACCTGGACGAATTGGTATGGAATGACACACAACCTTGTTGCCTAGGAATTCAATATACTGTTCTTCCAGACCCATACGGTCATAATCCTGATCCTTGTTCCATTCCTGAAGTTTAATAACCAAGTCAATCGACTGCGTATTCTTCACACCCTCGACACCAAACAGCGTCTTGGCATCGATGATTCCAATACCTCGAAGCTCGATAAAATGTCTCGTAATATCAGGTGCTGTTCCAATCAATGTCTCATCGGATACCTTCTTAATCTCAACAACATCATCGGATACAAGTCGATGTCCACGATGAATCAGCTCAAGAGCCACTTCACTTTTACCAATACCGCTCTCACCCATAATCAGCACACCCTCGCCATAGATATCTACCAACACTCCATGAATCGAAATTCTCGGTGCTAGTTCAACCTTTAGCCAGCGATTCAATTCCGAGGAAAATGAGGACGTCGTATCCTTCGTTCTGAAAATCGGCACTTTGTACTGATTCGCCAAATCCAGAAAATCTTCCCCAACTTCTAACTCTCGGCAAAATACAACGCAAGGAACGTGATAACTAAGAATCTTGCCAAACATCAGCGTGCTATGATCGAGTCCCTGTTTCTTCATATAAGTAGCTTCTACATGTCCAATAATCTGTATTCTGTGATGATCAAAATAATCGAAAAAGCCTGCAAGCTGCAATGCTGGTCGATTTACATCTGCCTGTGAAATCTCAATCTCCGAGATATCGATATCTGGTGTGAGATTCTCTACCTTCATTTTATCCACAAAGTCTGTCAATTTAACGGTATACATAGCTACCTCCTTCTACTTATTAATCATATCCACAATTACTTATATCATATCACACCCAAACTATCCACGCAATCGTATTTTCCTTGACAAACGCAAGTCCTAGGGATAAAGTTATTACATAAATAATATCATAATTTTGGAGGTCGAAATGAGCGAAGAATGTACACATGACTGTTCCAGCTGCAGTTCAAACTGCGGTGACCGGGACCCAAAAAGTCTGTTAGAAAAATTACACGAGGGTAGTTCTGTCAAGAAAGTAATCGGTGTCGTTAGCGGTAAAGGTGGCGTCGGCAAATCCATGGTTACTGACTTGTTAGCCGTATCCTTTAGCCGTCTAGGATATCACTGTGCTATCTTAGATGCAGATATCACTGGTCCATCAATTCCTAAGGCATTTGGAATTACAGAAAAAGCAAAGGGCAATGATACAACCATTTTCCCTGTTCAAAGCAAAACTGGTATCGACGTTATGTCGGTCAATCTATTATTACCAAATGACACGGATCCCGTTGTATGGCGTGGTCCCGTTATCGCCGGCACTGTAAAGCAGTTCTGGACCGACGTTCTCTGGGAAGATGTTGATTACATGTTTGTCGATATGCCTCCTGGAACGGGTGATGTTCCACTTACCGTATTCCAGTCAATCCCCGTAGATGGTATCGTCGTTGTCACAAGTCCACAAGAACTCGTATCCATGATTGTTGGCAAGGCAGTGAAAATGGCCGAGATGATGAACATTCCAATTGTCGGTGTCGTGGAAAATATGAGCTATCTCACCTGTCCTGACTGTGGCAAAAAGATTGCCGTATTTGGCGAAAGCCATCTCGACGAAGTTGCAAAAGATTTCAATATTCCAATCATTGGCCGTGTTCCAATCGACAGCAAGCTTGCTGCTGCATGTGACAAAGGCATGATTGAATTATTCGAAGGCGACTATATGAATGACGCTGTCAAAGCAATTGATGAGATGAAATAGCCTATGGAAAATTCGATATGTTATATCTTTGGTGCAGGTGATAAAACCACCTGCACAATTACTTTAAAAGAAAATGACTTAATCATCGCCGCAGATGGTGGCTATGATTACGCCTGTGACCTTGGTCAACCTGTGGATGTTCTGATTGGCGACATGGATTCCATCGAGTCATCAACTCCTCCAGCCAATCGTCTCGTCCATCCCAAAGAAAAAGACGATACAGATATGATGTTAGCGCTAAAGTACGGTCTCGAGCATGGTTACACAAACTTCCATATCTATGGCGGACTCGGTGGCCGACTCGACCATACCCTTGCCAACATTCAATCACTATCCTACCTTACCACACAACAGGCTAGTGGAATCTTACACGGCGAAGATTATCAAATCACTGCGATTCGCGATTCTTCATTCTCACTACCTGCCAAAGAACATGGCACAGTATCCATCTTCTCGCTTAGCGACCGCTGCGAGGGTGTCACCATTCACGGTCTCAAGTACTCACTCACCGACGGAAGCCTCACCAACAGCTTCCCACTTGGGGTAAGCAACGAATATACCGGCGAGGCAGCCTGTATAACCGTTCGTTCCGGTGTGCTAGGAATATTGTACACGGTGTAGCGTAGTGCTTGGTTGGTTTCGTTGCCGGCTGTAGTGCCGGCGGGCTTGCTTGGTTTGCCGGCGAGCGGCAGGGTTCGTAATGAAATTTGGTTTCTGACTGTGGTGCCGGCCGGCTTGCCTGGTTTGCCGGCGGGCGGTAGGGTTCGTAACGAAATTTCGTTTCCGACTGTAGTGCCGGCGGGCTTGCCTGGTTTGCCGGCGGGCGGTAGGGTAAATGGGATAAAAATTTGACTTTTTAGCCATTTATACCCCGCTCCCATAAATTGGATTCTTGAATCAACGCAATTACGTACAGTCAATTATTGTAAATTCCGAAAAGTGGCAGCATATATTAAAAAACCTAGTATTATACCCCGGTTTTCATGAAAACCGGGGTATAATATCGTAAATATCTCTCGTTACTGCCAAATTCCAAAATTGTAAATTTATTACACAACGTAAATGCGTTGTTTGTCGATAGTACCAATTTAGGTGCGGGGTATAAATCAAGAAATACTGCCTTGTATACCCCGCTGATTGCATAAAGTCATTCACCAGCACCACCGCCTGCCAAAATACCAAGCAACCCAGCCAGCACCACTGCTCACAACGAAATTTGGTTTCCAGCTGTAGTGCCGGCCGGCTTGCCTGGTTTGCCGGCGGGCGGTAGGGTTCGTAACGAAATTTCGTTTCCGACTGTAGTGCCGGCGGGCTTGCCTGGTTTGCCGGCGGGCGGTAGGGTAAATGGGATAAAAATTTGACTTTTTAGCCATTTATACCCCGCTCCCATAAATTGGATTCTTGAATCAACGCAATTACGTACAGTCAATTATTGTAAATTCCGAAAAGTGGCAGCATATATTAAAAAACCTAGTATTATACCCCGGTTTTCATGAAAACCGGGGTATAATATCGTAAATATCTCTCGTTACTGCCAAATTCCAAAATTGTAAATTTATTACACAACGTAAATGCGTTGTTTGTCGATAGTACCAATTTAGGTGCGGGGTATAAATCAAGAAATACTGCCTTGTATACCCCGCTGATTGCATAAAGTCATTCACCAGCACCACCGCCTGCCAAAATACCAAGCAACCCAGCCAGCACCACTGCTCACAACGAAATTTCCAGCCAGCACCACCGTTCATAACGAATTTCACCCGCCGAAGAACAAGTGCTCAATCAATATCTTGCATCCCATGAGTATCAGTATGATTCCTCCGAAGATGTTGGCTTTTGCCTGGTATTTGTTGCCGAAGGCGTTTCCTAGCTTCACGGCGATTGCGGATAGCACGAATGTGATTACGCCGATCAGTCCTGCTGCCATCCAGATATTCACGCCGGGCAGGAATGCAAAGGAAACTCCGATTGCCAATGCGTCTATGCTAGTTGCTACAGCAAGTATCAACATCTGCTTTACATGAAGGGAAGCATCTACCTCTTCCTCGGAGCGGGACTCCCATATCATTTCTCCACCGATGATTACTAGCAAGATAAAGGCAATCCAATGGTCTAAAGATTGTACGATATTTCGAAAATGAATTCCAACATAGTAGCCAATCACAGGCATTAATGCCTGGAAGCCACCAAAATAAATTCCAACGATCAATGAGTCCCTTTTCTTAAGTCGCTCCATCGAAAGGCCCTTACCGATGGAGACGGCAAATGCATCCATTGACAATCCAATTGCAATCAAAATCAATTCCCATACTGTCATCTACTTACAACCCCAATCAATCTCATTATTCTTAAATGTCTGCATCATTTCTCTCGTCAAACTGATGACGTCGTCGCCAATCTCGATATCCTCTCTTGGCATCCACTGCGCAACCGATAACTCATCCTCATCACGACAAATCTCTGAGCTTCCATCGACTTTAGCAAAAAAGCCTACGAGCAGAGAAGAAGAAAGTCCCCATGGTTGATTCTTATAATATGTGATATCTTTTACTTTTAGTCCTACTTCTTCCATTACCTCACGCGAGACAGTTTGTTCTAATGTTTCTCCAATCTCAGTATAGCCCGCCACAAGCGCATAATTTCGGTAGGTACTGTGATTGGTTGCATACTTCGTGAGTAAAATACGGTCACCATCTACAATCCCAACGATGACGGCTGGTGAAATCTGTGGGTACATAGTCAAGCCGCAATCTGGGCAAACCATCGCACGTTCTGTCTCAGAAAAAGAGAGCACCGAGCCACAACCACCGCAATACTTATGGCAACGATAGAAGCCATCTAGATGTCTAGCGGTCATTCCTGCGAAAGCCAGTTCTTGTGGCTTATAGTGACGCAACACACGAATATCCTCCCATACAAGCGAGGCATTAGGCGACACACCATCACCGAGAAAGACATTGCGGTCGTCCAATGTGAAAAGCCAAATCAGTGAATCACAATGCATGTCCTGACAGGTGGGAATCAAACGCTTCTCGCCATCACACAACAAAAGCACCTTCCCCTGACAAAAAGCAAATACGTAATCAGAAGGCTGTGGTGCTTGTTTTCTATATTGATTATTTAATTCATGTGGAAATATATCCTGTATCATGAGAAAACCTCACACTTCATCTGTTTTCTCTTCATTATAAAAGTCCATTGGCATTCCGTCAATCTTTTTACGTT
>CAZUGH010000014.1:0-9754 GCA_964619785.1 uncultured Lachnospiraceae bacterium
TGATCTATCAGTCAGGTTTCGCAGGAATGAGATATTCTATCTCTAATACAGCTGAGTATGGTGATTACATAACTGGACCTAAGCTTATTACAGAAGAGACTAAGAAGACAATGAAGAAGATTCTTTCTGATATCCAGGACGGTTCTTTTGCAAAAGAGTTCTTACTAGATATGTCAGAAGCTGGTGGACAGGCTCACTTTAGAGCAATGAGAAAGCTTGCTTCCGAGCATCCATCTGAGAAGGTTGGAGCAGAGATTCGTAAGTTGTATAGTTGGAATAATGAAGAAGATAAGTTCATTAACAACTAATTTCACATCAGATTATTAAAAAGTGCCCGGTTAGGTGTATTCTTAATCGGGCAATTTTTCTATCAGAGATAAGGATGGAAGGTTATGATTAAGCTAATTGTGTCAGATATTGATGGTACACTGGTACCCGATGGAGGGGGACCAGAAGCAATCAATCCAGAGTATTTTGAAGCGATTAAAGAATTAAAAAGCAAAGGAATTATGGTAGTCCTTGCGAGTGGTAGACAGTATACGAGTATGCGAAGAGTATTTCACCCGGTAGAAGATGAGTTACTTTATATATCTCAAGGTGGAACGATGGTTTTTGAACATGGACAGGTAATTTATTCTACTCCGCTATCGAGTGAGGTATGCAAAAGAATTGTAACAGATATTGAACACTTACCTGAATGTGATGCGATGGTATGTGGTATGAAGAGCGTTTATGTGGAAAATGAAGACTCGAAATTATATCGATGGATGAAGGATTGTTATCGATACGATATTGAGGCAGTTGGAGAACGGATAACATCGATGGATGACGAGATTGTAAAAGTCTCGGTATTTAGTCGTAACGATACAGCGGGTGATGATGGAAAAGAGTGGTTTATTCCAAAGTGGAGCAAGGAATTACAAGTGTCCTTGGCAGGAATTCAATGGATTGACCTTGTGCCACAGGGAACAGGAAAAGGAAGTGCTCTTTCCTTTATTCAGAAGCGATATGGAATCACGAAAAATGAAACGATGGTTTTTGGTGATAACTATAATGATATTGATATGTTTGGTCAGGCTGGAATTAGCTATGCAGTAGACAATGCGGATAAACAGGTAAAAAAGCACGCAACGCATATATGTGCTGGTTATGAAAAAGATGGTGTACTAGAAAAATGGAGGAAGATAATTTATGGATAATTTTACATTTTATGCCCCAACCTATTTTGATTTTGGCAAGGGAGCACAGAATCATGTTGGTGAACTTGTTCGTCGTTTCGGAGGAAGTAAGGTCTTACTTCATTATGGTGGCGGTTCCATTAAAAAAAGTGGTCTGTATGATACCGTAGTGAAGTGTTTAAAAGACGAGAAGATAGAGTTTGTAGAGCTTGGTGGTGTTAAGCCTAATCCAAGAAGTGGATTGGTTTATGAAGGAATCGAATTGTGTCGTAAGGAAAATGTAGACTTTATCCTGGCAGTAGGTGGTGGAAGTACCATTGATTCGTCCAAAGCGATTGCGGCAGGAACACTGTATGATGGTGACTTTTGGGATTTTCATGAAGGAAAAACAATTACAAAAGCAATACCAATTGGTACAATATTGACAATTGCAGCTGCTGGTAGCGAGGGTTCACCAAACTGCGTAATTACAAAAGAAGAAGGAATGTTAAAGCGTGGTGCAAGAAGTGATCTTCTTCGCCCTAAATTTTCAATTCTAAATCCAGAGCTTACTTGTACATTACCACCATATCAGGCAGCGGCTGGTATTACAGATATAATGATTCATATTATTGAGAGATATTTCACAACGACAGAAAATGTGGAAGCGACAGATCGATTATGTGAAGGTTTGTTAAAAACGATGATTCAAGAAGGCAAGAAAGCAATGGCAAATCCAAAGGACTATGACGCTAGAGCTAATATCATGTGGACAGGAATGCTCGCACATAACAATGTATGTGGCGTCGGACGTGTCCAAGACTGGGCAAGTCATGGCTTAGAACATGAGCTTTCTGCACTATACGATGTGGCTCATGGGGCAGGATTAGCTGTTATGGCACCTGTGTGGATGAGATATGTCCTTGAGAAGAAGCCAGAACGTTTGGTGAGTTTTGCAGTTCGTGTATGGAATATAGAACTAGATATCAATGATTACCATGCAACGGCAATCAAGGGAATCGAGGCATTTGAGCAATTTCTTCATGGACTTGGAATGCCATCTACTTTTGAAGAAGTCGGTGGCAGAGAGGAAGATATACCGCATATGGCAGATAATATTATTGCAAGTAAAGGAAGCTTGGGTGGCTATGTGAAGCTGAACCGAGAAGATATCATCAAGATATATCATAATGCAATGGAGGGATAGAGTGAATAATCAAAATGAATTTATAAAGCAACTAGAAGAATTGTTAGAGTATGCCAAAGCGAAAGAAAGCCAGCTAAGTAAAAAAGAAATTAATGATTACTTTAGTGATATGAAGCTTACGGATGAACAGCTTGAACTCGTGTATGCCTATATGGCTGAGCATAATGTTTCTGTAGATGGTTTTTCTACGAAGAAAGAAGATGAAAAATTAACAGCGGAAGACTCTAGATATCTCCGTATCTATCGTAAGGAGATTAACCAGCTTACGACGAGAACAAAAGAAGAGATGGAAGAAATCTATAAGAGATTGCAAGCAGGTGATGAAGATGTGATGAGACTTGCGATTGAGAGTCATCTAAAGCGTGTCATAACACTTGCTACGAAGTATAAGAATCGAGGCGTTTTACTTGAAGATTTGATTCAAGAAGGTAATATCGCCCTGATACAGGCTGTCAATGAGTTGTCAGGCAAGACGGATGTGGATAATCACAAAAGAGAGATTGACCGTGCGGTGAAGGCGTGCTTGATTGATATGGTAGATGCGGCACAAGCAGTATCTGGTATGGAAAATACAATCCTAGCAAAAACCAATCTGATTCATGAAGCAACAAAAGTATTGGCAGAAGATTTTGGACGTGTTGCCAATATTCATGAGCTTGCAGAATATACGAAGATGACAGAAGAAGAGATCGCAGATGTGGCTGATTTAGCACTTGATGAGATTAAGATAGGTGCGTGTGATCATGAGCACCACTAGGATGGAATTGTCAAGTATGACAAAGCCCCTACTTGACTGGTATGACGAGAATCGACGTAGTATGGTGTGGAGAGACAATCCGACACCATACAATGTATGGATATCGGAGATTATGTTGCAACAGACGCGGATAGAAGCTGCTAAGTCTTACTTTATTCGTTTCACAGACGAAATTCCAGATATACAGACGCTAGCAACGATACCAGAGGAACGTCTCATGAAGTTGTGGGAAGGGCTTGGATATTATAACAGAGCGAGAAATTTGCAAAAGGCTGCGCAACTCATTGTAGAAAAATACGATGGTCAGATGCCTGCTCAGTATGATTTGTTGCTTGACCTGCCAGGAATTGGCCCTTATACCGCAGGTGCCATTGCCTCGATTGCATTTGGAGAAAAAGCAGCGGCGGTAGATGGCAATGTACTTCGTGTGCTCACAAGATATCTAGCACTTGATGATGATATTATGAAAATGTCGTTTCGCAAACAAGCTAGCCAAGCACTAATCCAGGTGATGCCAGAGAGAAGTGGAGATTTCAATCAGGCAATTATGGAACTAGGTGAAGTGGTATGCATTCCAAACGGAGCACCATTATGTGAATGCTGTCCGTTGGCATCAAAATGCCAGGCAAGAGAACTTGGAAGACAAGGGGATTTTCCTGTCAAAACGGAAAAGAAAGCACGCAGAATTGAGAAACGAACCGTATTGATTATCGAATGTGAAGACAAGGTTGGAATTTGCAAACGACCAGAAACAGGGTTGTTAGCCGGGCTTTGGGAATTCCCTTCCCTAGATGGTTATATTACCAAGCAAAAATGTATGCAGATGACAGGTGCTTTAGATGGTGAGCAATTAGAGCCAGTCAAGCATATATTTTCCCATGTGGAGTGGCATATGAGAGGGGTTCATCTTATTATAAAAGACACGAGTGGAATGGATGAATGGATACCAAATATATTGTGGGTACAGAAAAAAGATTTGGATGAAATCTATACTTTGCCAGTAGCATTCCATGGGTTTAAAAAGCAGATAAGTAAATGATTATGTATCTCAAAGTCGCTTAAATAGGAGCTTTGTCGGACATCGACAGGGCTCTTTTTTGTTCTACAAGAATAGTAGGAGTTCCACAATATGTAGTGCCTGATAGAAAAATATCAAAATAATTTGTCAAGATGTAGTAGACACGAAAAAATGGTAGTGCTATAATAATTCTTGTATAACATCAAAAGTTTTTGCAAAGGATTATAAAGAGGAGAAAGGATGTGTCACAAGAGTGAAAGTAGTAAAAAGGGACGGACGAATTGCAGAATATGATCGGAATAAGATTTTAATTGCGATTCGCAAAGCAAATGCAGAGGTTGACCAGTTTGAGAAGCTGGCTGACGACAAGATTGACGGCATCGTGGCAAGCATTGAGAATATGAAGCGAGAGACGATGCAGGTAGAGGATATTCAGGATATTATTGAGCAGAAGCTGATGGCGGCAGGCAAATTTGTTTTAGCAAAAACTTACATAATATACCGCTACACACGAGAGATGGTTCGTAAGGCGAATACGACGGATGATTCGATTATGAGCTTGATTCAAAATCGTAACAAGAGTGTTATGGAAGAAAATTCGAACAAGAATGCATTTATAGCATCAACCCAGAGAGACTTGATTGCGGGAGAAGTATCAAAGGATCTCACGAAACGTGTCCTTTTACCAGAGAAGATTACGAAGGCGCATGAACAGGGAATTCTTCATTTTCATGATATGGATTATTTCATTCAACCGATTTTTAACTGTTGCCTGATTAATGTTGGCGATATGTTAGAGAATGGCACGGTGATGAATGGTAAGTTGATTGAGAGCCCAAGAAGCTTTCAGGTGGCTTGTACCGTTGTGACACAGATTATTGCAGCAGTTGCCAGCAGTCAATATGGTGGACAGTCTGTAGATGTTCGTCATCTTGGCAAGTATTTGAGGAAGAGTGCGGACAAGTATCGTAGACACTATATGAAAAAGTATGGTGAGAGAGTGGATGCTGAGACGATTGAACAGTTTGTACAAGATCGTACAAGAGATGAGCTTCGTTCGGGTGTTCAGACGATTCAATACCAGATTAATACATTGATGACAACAAACGGACAGTCTCCTTTTGTTACTCTGTTTTTGAATTTGGATAAAGATGATGAATATATCAAGGAAAATGCATTGATTGTGGAAGAGATACTTCGTCAGCGTCTTGAGGGAATTAAAAATGAGAAGGGTGTTTATGTAACCCCTGCATTCCCTAAATTGATTTATGTTTTGGATGAACATAATTGTTTCAAGGGTGGAGAATATGATTATATCACCAAATTGGCAGTACAGTGTTCTGCGAAGAGAATGTATCCAGACTATATCTCGGCCAAGAAAATGAGAGAGCATTATGAAGGCAATGTGTTTAGTTGTATGGGTTGCCGTAGCTTCCTCACTCCTTGGAAGGATGAGAATGGCGAATATAAGTTTGAAGGTCGTTTTAATCAAGGTGTTGTCAGCTTGAATTTGCCACAGATTGGTATTCTTGCAAAAGGTAATATGGAATTGTTCTGGCAGCTTCTTGAAGAACGATTATCCCTGTGCTTTGAGGCATTGATGATTCGCCATCACTCACTAGAAGGAATCACATCAGATGTTAGTCCAATTCATTGGCAATATGGTGCAATTGCTCGTCTTGAGAAGGGTGAGAAGATTGACAAATTACTCCATGGCGGATATTCCACCATTTCCCTTGGATATATTGGCCTTTATGAAGTGACAAAACTGATGACCGGTGAGAGCCAGACGACAGAAGAAGGTAGCAAATTTGCCAAGAAGGTGATGAACCGTCTTCGTCGTGCAACCGATACATGGAAAGAAGAAACGGACATTGACTTTGGTTTATATGGTACACCTGCTGAGTCTCTATGTTATCGATTTGCCGAGATTGATAAAGAAAAATTTGGTGTAATCGATGATATAACAGACAAGGGATATTATACAAATTCATATCATGTGGATGTACGTGAGAAGATTGATGCATTTAGCAAGTTTACTTTTGAAAGCCAGTTCCAGACGATATCTTCTGGTGGTGCGATTTCATATGTAGAGATTCCAAATATGCAACACAATTTAGATGCGCTTGAGGAAGTTATTAAGTTTATCTATGAGAATATACAGTATGCAGAGTTTAATACGAAGTCTGATTATTGTCAGGAATGTGGATTTGATGGAGAGATTGTAATTAACGACGCTCTTGAATGGGAATGCCCAAATTGTCACAATACCGACCATGACAAGATGAATGTCACTAGAAGAACCTGCGGATATCTAGGAGAGAACTTCTGGAATGTAGGTAAAACCAAAGAGATTAATTCAAGAGTGTTACATCTCTAGAAGAAAGTGAGTAAGTATTTTGAACTATGCAGATATTAAGCAATATGATGTGGCAAATGGACTAGGCATACGAGTATCGTTATTTGTCAGTGGCTGTACACATCATTGTAAGGGTTGTTTTAATGCGGAAACATGGGATTTTGATTTTGGAGAACCATTTACTACGCAACAGATTGATGAGATAATTAAATATTTAGAACCATCCTATGTAGCTGGCTTGACTGTGTTAGGTGGAGAACCGATGGAACCACAGAATCAGCCTACCGTACTAGAGGTACTTAAAAAGGTGAAAGAGACTTATCCTGACAAGAGTATCTGGATGTATTCAGGCTATCTGTTTGACCAGGATATTCTTGGCCGTATGTGTAAGGATAGCGAGATTACGAGAGAGTTGATTCAGTATATTGATGTTCTAGTAGATGGTGAATTTGTTGAAGAGAAGAAAAATCTTCAGATTATTTTCCGTGGTTCCGAGAATCAGAGAATTATCAAGGTCCCAGAATCTTTGGAGTCGGGAAACATTGTTTTATGGGAGCACACATACAATCCGGATGGAAAAAAAGTGAAAGTGAATTGAGAATATGACAAAGACAAAAGTACATTTCAAGAAATTATGTAACAAAGCAATGATGCCAAGCTACGGAACAGAGTATTCGGCAGGTGCAGACCTCTATGCCTGTTTAGATGAACCAATTGAACTTGCACCTGGTGCGACGGCATTTGTTAAGACAGGAATCGCAATGGAGATACCAATTGGCTTGGTAGGTCTTGTATATGCCCGAAGCGGACTGGCTTGTAAAAGTGGTCTAGCACCTGCTAATAAAGTGGGAGTGATTGATTCGGATTATCGTGGGGAGATTATGGTAGCTCTTCATAATCACAGTCAGGAAACGAGAAAAATTGAATCAGGCGACCGTATCGCACAGATGGTTTTAGCACCTTATGTTTTTGGTGAATATGAGGAAGTTGATGAGTTGGAAGATACGACCCGTGGAGCGGGGGGCTTTGGCTCAACTGGTAAAAAATAATAATTGTATTATGAAAAGGACAGAATTATTTATTTGATTCTGTCCTTTATTTTTGTTATACTGCTAATGAACTTGTTCAAATAAGTCGATATATTTTTTAGTAGTGACTTTATACATGAAAGTGAGGAAACAATATGAAAAAGCGTATGAAAAAGACGATTTCTTTTTTACTTGCATTTGCAATGGTAATTACGTTGTTACCAGTATCGGTTCAGCCCGTTAAAGCAGAGACAGTGACAAAGGTTATTCCGGGAGCAGTAAATAAAGCCACAGATGGGACAATGACGTTTCCCAATTTGAAGGTTGAGGGAGGTAATCAGATTAAGAGTATTTCGATTCAATTCTCTTCCGCTGTACAGGATCAAGATCAGATTCTTTTCCAAACACCTACAGAGTACACAGCTTTATTGAGTAAGATGACAAATCCACAAAACACAAGTGGATATGATAAACATATTATTGTAAATGCTGCTAGCAACGACACAACCGTGACGGATGCACAGTGGCAGGATGCTCTGAGAAGAGGCCTTAGCATCAGATTATCAGATAATGATATTCGTAAAGTATCATTTATCGTTGAAACAGAAGTGACAACAAAGTTTGTTGAGTTTAATTATTTCAATGGACATTATTATGAAGTGGTTAATAAGAATGATGTTCGTTGGACAGAAGCTTATGCAGAATCTGAAGGAAAAACTTACCATGGTATGGATGGATATCTTGTTACGATAACAAGCAAAGAAGAAAATGACTTTGTTGTATCAATATGCCAAGCGGATACATGGATTGGCTCAACCTGTAGTGATGAATATAAGTATACATATGGTCGCGGAGATCGTGATAAAGCAGCTGGAGTAGCTTCCTTTTATTTTACTGGTGGAGATGAGAAAGGTCAGCTGATGTGTACGGTCAAGAGAGGCCAGGGAACAAATCCTGTTGAAGTCGGTAGTGTGATGCAACAAGGATACACAAACTGGGATCCAAAAGGGGAACCTAACTTCCAGGATAGTGGTTCAGGTGAAGAGTTATATGTTAATTTGTATCTGACATCGTTATGGGGTGGTACTCCTAAGACATGGAATGACCTATATGATACAGGCGCAACGGAGATTGACTCTTATGTTGTAGAGTATGGTAATGTATTACATAATGGTAATACCATGGAAGAAAAGAGCGAAATTGTATTAAATAGTTCCTATAATCTGAATGCGAATGATTTCATTATCACGACAGATGAGGCTAAGAATATTACAAACTCTCAGATTATCAATTATGGTAATGCAACAGCAACACAGCTTGATACAGAGGATAAAGAGATTGATGTAACCAACCAGATTCAAGTAACAGAGAATAATATTACTAGTGTTCCTGGAATCTATGGAGTTCAGTACACCGTTGGTGGAGAGGTTACGAAGTCGGTTGTTGCTAAGGTTGTTGATAAGAAGAGCGAGAATACAGCTTCTTCCGATATTGCAATCTATGCGAATGGTATTACATTGACAACACAAGATGTTACAAAGGGACCAGACTACAAAGCGTTATCAAGTGTTATGGCAAAGGTGCTTTCAACAGGAGCTGCCATTCCAAATGAGAACATAACGATTACTTCAAATACGACCGTAGCAACACCAGGCAATTATACGGTTACTTATACAGCTTCTTTTGGTGGTAAAACAGAGTCTGTAACGGTTCCGGTAAAAGTAGTAGCAGCGGATAAAGTTTCGATTGAGGCTCAGGATTTCTGTATATCTAAAGATGTGATTTTGACACAGGATATGGCTAAGACATTATCTGGCGTTACAGCCACATTAGGTACTGATGCGATACATACTTCAGATATTAGTGCAGATATATCACAGGCAACAAGAAATCCTGGTGATGTATATGATGTGAAATTCACGACAAGTGGAGAGAGCACAACGGTTAAAGTGACTGTTATGGATAATGCAACAAGCAATGACGTTGCTAAGATTAATATTGGAGCAAATGATTTTACGATTAGCTTAGACGAATACGATACAGCGGATTTGGCTACAAAAGCTGGCGTTATTGCCAAGAATTATGATGGTTCCGTTCGAAGTGATATAACAATTGATTCCCATTTGGCTAAAAAGGAAGCAGGAACATATCCAATTACCTTTACGACAGGAACAGGAAGTCAGGCAACATCTGTTACCGTTTCAATGACAGTTACAGGCAGCTCATTA
>CAZUGH010000014.1:9854-34401 GCA_964619785.1 uncultured Lachnospiraceae bacterium
ACAGTTGCCAGATACCGTTGGACCAGATAAAGTATTTGAAAAGACGAATCCAGTCGATATCAAGGAGCCAATTGATACAGGTAGAACTGTTCAGGAAGTGACAATTGATGGAGTTACCATTCCATCATCGGCATACACAACAAAAGATGGAAATGTAGTCATTAATAAATCTTATCTTGGAACACTACCTGTTGGTAAACATCCTGTAATCATGAAATATACCGATGGAAGCAAGAAGACATTTTCCATTCAGGTTGTAGAATTTGATAACACCACTGTTGTTAAAAAAGTGCCAATTTTCAATATGAATAAGACAATCAGTGTGAAGTCTAAGTTCACCTTGAATCTGGTTGGTATCAATTCAACGGCGATGGTTAGCTTTAAATCATCGAATAAGAAGATAGCTACGGTTAATAGTAAAGGCGTAATTGTAGGTAAGAAAAAAGGAAAATGTACTGTTTCTGGATGCGTTATTCAAAAAGGTGCTTATTATAAGGTAAATGTAAAGATTAAGGTTGTTAAGAAACTAAAGATTTACAATCTTACCAAGAAGGCACTAAGTAAAAAGTCTGGCGAACTTCCAGAATTCAATGTGTACAAACGAGTATTTAAGGGCAAGAAGACAAAACTAAAATTCACATCCGTTCAGAAGGATGCCAAGATTAGTTATAAGTCATCTAAGAAAAAGATTGCAACAGTAAGTAAAAAAGGAGTAATCAAGGGTAAGAAAAAAGGATTCTGCGTTGTGACAGCAACGATTGTACAGAATGGTAAGACCTTTGTTACGAGAGTATTTGTTCGTGTTGATGATTATACAAAGAACAAACAGTTAAAGAAATATTTGAAATAAATAATATAGAAGGTCGCATCTGTTTATTCGATGCGGCCTTCTACTTCTTTTAAAAATTCATCGACGGAAGGTTGGTTTATGCCGGATTTGGAATAGGCAAAACCAATATTCCGTTTTTTGATTGGTTCGGGAAGATTGATTTCTACAAGTGTTCCATCAGATAATTCTTTTTTAACGAATTCCTTGATAACACAGGCGACACCTAATCCAATCTTGGCAAATTCAATTAGCAAGTCCATTGTGCTGATTTCGAGAACTTGCTTTACTTCGATGTTGTGAAGCTGAAAATACTGGTTAATGTATAGACGGGATATGTTGTCTTCATCAAGAAGCATTAAGTTACAAGAACCTAATAAATTGTCCTGTCCTACACCTAATTCTTTTAGATAAGATGCTGTTGATACAAAGATATCCTGACAAGCATAGTATTTACGAAATGCCATATTGCCTGGTATATCAATCTGTCCGGTTAGTCCGATATCAATCTTGCCTTCCTCTAACAGTTTCACTGTCTCAAAGGTGGATTGACAATGAATACTTACTTTAATGTGCGGATGATTCTGAATAAAGTCCTGCAAGATAGGAAGAAGAATATATTTAATCAAAGTGGTACTAGCACCGATACGAAGTTGACCCGCTCCTACAGCCTTACGTCTGGCAATCTGATATTCTCCTTGCTCTAATGAATCAAAGGCAGAAGTGGTGTGAGCATAGAGAATTTTCCCTTCTTCTGTTAGAGTGACACCACGAGAACCTCGAACAAAGAGTTTTGTTCCCAGACTAGTTTCTAATTTTTGAATTGATTTACTAATGGCAGGCTGACTGATAAATAGTTCCTGTGAAGCACGTGATATATTGCCTGCCTTTGCTACAGAATGAAATACACGATACCATGATAGATTTTGTTCCATTTAATCACCTTTCTATAGACATAACTATGGGTTATGGTAAATATATTTAATATGTATTACAATTATATCACATTCAGTGCTATAATGGCTATAGTAAATATAAAACGAAGGGAGAGATTCTCATGGGAATGACAATGACCCAGAAAATCTTAGCTGCACATGCAGGTTTAGACCATGTCGTAGCAGGACAGTTAATAGAAGCAGATCTTGATTTGGTATTGGCCAATGATATTACAGGACCAGTAGCAATTCACGAGGTCGAGAAATTAAATAAAAAGACAGTATTTGATAAGGACAAGATTGCACTTGTTCCTGATCATTTTACACCAAACAAGGATATTAAGTCTGCAGAGCATTGCAAGTGTGTTCGTGAATATGCGTGCAAGCATGATATTACGAATTATTTTGAAGTTGGTGAGATGGGGATTGAACATGCACTTCTTCCAGAAAAAGGATTAATCGTAGCTGGCGAGACATGCATCGGTGCAGATTCGCATACTTGTACATATGGAGCATTAGGCGCATTCTCAACAGGTGTTGGAAGTACTGACATGGGTGCCGGTATGATTACCGGTCAGGCATGGTTTAAGGTGCCATCCGCAATTTCTGTTGTTTTAACCGGCAAACTCAATAAATGGGTAAGTGGTAAAGATGTGATTTTATACTTAATCGGTATGATTGGTGTCGATGGCGCTCTCTACAAATCATTAGAGTTTACAGGCGAAGGTGTTGCTAGTCTTGGTATGGATGATCGATTTACAATCGCGAATATGGCAATTGAAGCTGGTGCTAAGAATGGTATTTTCCCAGTTGATGATCAGACAATTGCATACATGAAAGAGCATTCAAAGAAAGAGTATACAATTTATGAAGCAGATGCAGATGCCCAATATGATCAGGTTATCACGATTGATTTAGGCTCACTTGAGCCAACGGTTGCATTTCCACATCTTCCTGAAAATACAAAGACAGTCAAAGAATCTGGTGATGTTAAGATTGACCAGGTTGTTATCGGTTCTTGCACAAATGGTCGTATCGAGGATTTGCGTACGGCGGCTAAAGTTTTTGAAGGCCGTAAGGTGAAGAAAGGTATTCGTGCCATTGTATTCCCAGCTACGCAGTCTATTTATCTTCAAGCTATTGAAGAGGGCCTGGTTCAAACCTTTATCAAATCAGGTTGTGTGGTAAGTACTCCAACTTGTGGTCCATGTTTGGGTGGACATATGGGAGTCTTAGCAGCTGGTGAACGTGCTGTATCCACAACAAATCGTAACTTTGTAGGACGTATGGGACATGTGGAGTCTGAGGTTTATCTGGCAAGCCCAGCGGTTGCAGCAGCAAGTGCAATTACAGGTAAGATTTCTGAACCTGCTGAATTAGGTTTATAGAAGGGAGATTGTAAAATGAAAGCATTAGGAAAAGTATTCAAATACGGTGACAATGTAGATACAGATGTTATTATTCCAGCAAGATATCTGAATTCATCAGATCCGGCAGAATTGGCAAAACATTGTATGGAAGATATCGATAAAGAATTTGTTAATCAGGTGAAAAAAGGCGACATAATCGTAGCTGAGAAAAATTTTGGCTGTGGCTCATCTCGTGAACATGCACCAATTTCAATTAAAACAGCGGGCGTTAGTTGTGTCATTGCAGAGACATTTGCACGAATTTTCTATCGCAATGCGATCAATATTGGTCTTCCGATTATTGAGTGTAAAGAAGCTTCTGAGAAAATCGAAGCAGGAGATGAAGTGGAAATCGACTTTGATAGTGGCAAGATTATTAACAAAACGAAGAATGAAGAATATCAGGGTCAGGCATTTCCTGAGTTTATGCAAAAAATTATTAAAGCAGAAGGATTAATGAATTATATTAATGCGAAATAAGTCACTTAGGAAGCCATTTTGATGGCTTCCTTTGGACTATGTAGAAACTTGACAGCATGAAGTGGTTGTTCTATACTTTATATTTAAGCATTTAATTTAGATTGGAGAATAAAATGAGTGAATTTAATATAGCAGTGATTAAGGGTGATGGAATCGGACCCGAGATCGTGACAGAAGCAATGAAGGTGTTAGATAAGGTTGCTGATACATTTGGTCATACCTTTCACTATGATCAATTATTGATGGGTGGTTGCTCCATTGACGCATGTGGTGTCCCACTAACAGATGAAGCTGTGGAATGTGCGAAGAAGGCAGATGCCGTCTTGTTAGGCTCGATTGGTGGAGATACGAGTACATCTCCATGGTATCAATTAGAACCGTCGAAGAGACCAGAAGCCGGTCTACTTAAGATTCGTAAGGAATTGAATCTATTTGCTAATTTACGTCCTGCATTATTATATCCTGAACTTCGCGGTGCATGTCCTCTGAAAGAGGAGATATCAGCCAAGGGATTTGATATGATGATCATGCGCGAATTGACTGGTGGATTGTATTTCGGAGCTAGAGAGACTGTTGTTGAGAATGGCAAGAAAAAGGCAACGGATACTCTTACATATTCCGAAGATGAGATTCGTAGAATTGCTATTCGAGGCTTTGATATTGCAAGAAAGAGACGTAATAAAGTGACTTCTGTGGATAAAGCAAATGTACTAGATTCATCTAGACTTTGGAGAGCGGTTGTAAATGAAGTGGCGAAAGATTATCCTGATGTTGAATTAGAGCATATGCTAGTAGACAATTGTGCGATGCAGCTCGTTCGTGATCCGGCACAGTTTGATGTTATCTTAACAGAGAATATGTTTGGAGATATATTATCGGATGAAGCAAGTATGGTTACAGGTTCGATTGGTATGCTTTCATCAGCAAGTCTTCGTGATGATACATTTGGTATGTATGAGCCAAGCCATGGTTCTGCTCCCGATATTGCAGGGCAGAATAAAGCAAATCCAATTGCAACAATCATTTCTGCAGCGATGCTACTTCGTTATTCGTTAGATTTGAATGAAGAAGCAGATGCGATTGAAGAAGCGGTAAAGAATGTTTTGAAAAAGGGTTATCGTACCGTTGATATTATGTCAGAGGGCAACACACTTCTTGGCACAAGCGAGATGGGTGATGTAATCTGTAAAGAGATATGCAAATAAGAGAGGAGATTAATTATGAAGAGTGATTCAGTAAAAGCAGGAATAGCACAAGCACCTCATCGTTCTCTGTTTAATGCCTTGGGAATGACGGCAGAAGAGATGAAGAAGCCTTTAGTAGGTATTGTAAGTTCATATAATGAAATTGTACCAGGACATATGAACCTGGATAAAATCGTAGAAGCTGTCAAGATGGGTGTAGCAATGGCAGGTGGAACACCAATCGTGTTCCCAGCAATTGCTGTCTGTGATGGTATTGCGATGGGACATATTGGTATGAAGTATTCGCTTGTAACGAGAGACTTGATTGCTGATTCTACCGAGTGTATGGCATTAGCTCATGCATTTGATGCTTTGGTTATGGTACCAAATTGTGATAAAAATGTACCAGGACTGTTGATGGCTGCAGCGCGTGTTAATGTGCCTACTGTATTCGTTAGTGGAGGTCCAATGCTTGCTGGTCGTGTAAATGGTGAAAGAAGAAGTTTATCTAGTATGTTTGAGGCAGTTGGTGCTCATGCAGCAGGTACGATGACCGATGAGGAAGTACTTGAATATGAGAATAAAGTATGCCCAACATGTGGTTCTTGTTCCGGTATGTATACAGCCAATTCGATGAACTGTTTGACAGAGGCAATTGGTATGGGACTTCGTGGTAATGGTACGATTCCAGCAGTTTATTCTGAAAGAATTCGTCTTGCAAAACATGCAGGTATGAAGGTGATGGAATTATATGAGAAGAATATTCGTCCAAGAGATATTATGACGGAAGAAGCATTCCGTAATGCATTGACAGTAGATATGGCACTTGGATGTTCAACGAATACAATGCTTCACTTGCCAGCAATTGCAAATGAATGTGGTGTAGATCTTAATCTTGATATTGCGAACGAGATTAGTGCGGTGACTCCTAACCTTTGTCATCTTGCTCCTGCAGGTCATACTTATATGGAGCAGTTGAATGAAGCTGGTGGTGTCTATGCTGTCATGAAAGAGTTAACGAAGAAGAACCTTTTAAATACAGATTTGATTACTTGTACGGGCAATACAGTAGGTGAAAATATCGCAGATGCTGTCAATCGCGACCCAGAAGTAATTCGTCCGATTACAAATCCTTATAGTGAAACAGGCGGAATTGCAGTACTTCGTGGTAATCTTGCTCCAGATACAGGTGTTGTTAAACGTTCAGCTGTTGCACCGGAGATGATGGTACATGAAGGTCCCGCAAGAGTATTTGACTGTGAAGAAGATGCAATTGCAGCGATTACTGGTGGTAAGATTGTAGCAGGAGATGTTGTTGTAATCCGCTATGAAGGACCTAAGGGTGGACCTGGTATGAGAGAGATGCTAAATCCTACATCAGCCATTGCTGGTATGGGTCTTGGTTCCTCTGTTGCGTTAATTACAGATGGTCGTTTCTCGGGCGCATCCCGCGGAGCATCGATTGGTCATGTATCACCAGAGGCAGCCGTAGGTGGCAATATTGCATTAGTTGAAGAAGGCGATATCATCAAGATTAATATTCCAGAGAACAAGCTTGATTTTGTAATCTCAGATGAAGAATTAGAACAACGTCGTGCAAAATGGCAGCCAAGAGAGCCGAAAGTTACTACCGGCTATCTAGCACGTTATGCTAGTATGGTTACATCCGGTAACAAAGGTGCAGTATTAAAGAAATAGCAATAGAGAATAGAGAATTAGAGAAAGAGGTGCATCATGCAGTTAACAGGATCTCAAATCATCATGGAATGCTTGCTTGAGCAAGGCGTTGATACAGTGTTTGGTTATCCCGGAGGAACAATCCTCAATGTTTATGATGAATTGTATCGATATAAGGACAAGATACGTCATATACTGACATCACATGAACAGGGAGCTTCCCATGCAGCAGATGGTTATGCGAGGGCAACAGGACGTGTGGGTGTATGTATGGCAACAAGTGGTCCCGGAGCTACAAATTTAGTTACGGGTATCGCAACAGCTTATATGGACTCTGTTCCGATGGTTGCGATTACATGTAACGTAACCGTACCGATGCTTGGTAAGGATAGTTTTCAGGAAGTTGACATTGCAGGAGTGACAATGCCGATTACAAAGCATAGTTTTATTGTCAAAGATATTGATAAATTGGCAGAGGTTATGCGTCGAGCATTCAAGATTGCTCAGACAGGAAGACCCGGTCCTGTTTTGGTTGATATTACAAAAGACGTAACAGCAGCAAAGGCGAATTACAAACCAGTAACACCAGAACGAATCGTTCGTAAAACAGATACAGTACAGGAAAAAGATATCGAGACTGCGATAAAAGCAATCAAGAAAGCAAAAAAACCAATGATTTTTGTTGGTGGTGGTGCGGTCATATCGGGAGCTTCTGCAGAACTTACTGAGTTTGTTAAAAAGGTCGATTCTCCAGTATGTGATAGTTTAATGGGAAAAGGCGCTTTTGATGGCACTGATGATTATTATACAGGCATGCTTGGTATGCATGGAACGAAGACGTCTAATCTGTCTGTAACAGAATGTGATCTTTTGATTGCTTTAGGTGTTAGGTTCTCGGATCGTGTAACTGGTAATGCGAAGAAGTTTGCTTACAATGCCAAGATTCTTCAAATTGATGTAGATGCTGCAGAAATCAACAAAAATATTCGTGTTGATTATAGTATTGTTGGTGACTTGAAGTCGGTATTAGAAATCTTAAACAAGAAGCTTGAAAATCAGTATCACAAAGAGTGGATTGACAAGATTATGGCTAGAAAATCCGCTTTGCCAATGACTTATTCTGACCAGGGACTGACAGGACCATATATTATTGAACGTATTGATGCTTTAACAAATGGTGATGCCATTCTGACGACAGATGTTGGTCAGCATCAGATGTGGGCTGCGCAGTATTTTCATTATAAGAATCCACGCTCCTTTATATCATCGGGTGGTATGGGAACAATGGGATATGGACTTGGTGCTTGTATTGGTGCCAAAGTTGGAATGCCAGACCGTATTGTAATGAATATTGCAGGCGATGGATGTTTCCGTATGAATATGAATGAGATTGCAACAGCTACGAGATATAATATCCCAATCATTCAGGTTGTATTTAATAATCATGCACTAGGTATGGTTCGACAGTGGCAGACGCTATTCTATGGCAAACGTTATTCGAATACCATACTAGAAGATAAGGTGGACTATTGTAAAGTGGCAGAAGCAATGGGTGCTAAGGCAATCCGCGTCACCAAAAAAGAAGAAGTGGATGCCGCATTTCAGAAGGCAATTAAAGCAGGTGAGCCAGTATTAATTGAGTGCGTGATTGATCATGATGAAAAAGTATTCCCAATGGTTGCACCAGGAGCACCAATCGAAGAAGTTTTTGATGAACAAGATATCAAGAAAGAAGTTTGACAAACGACAATGTAAAATCTATAATAAATCTTAATAGATAAAAAAATTTAGGAGGTTTTAACAGTGGCTAGAGTGTACAATTTTTCAGCAGGACCGGCCGTATTGCCGGAAGAGGTATTAAAAGAAGCAGCAGATGAGATGTTAGACTATCAGGGAACTGGTATGTCAGTTATGGAGATGAGTCATCGTTCCGCAGCATTCTCAGAGATTATTGAGACAGCAGAGAAAGACTTAAGAGAACTGATGAACATCCCAGATAATTACAAGGTATTGTTCTTACAGGGCGGTGCATCACAGCAGTTTGCTATGATTCCAATGAACCTGATGAAGAACGGTGTTGCTGACTATATCATCACAGGTCAGTGGGCTAAGAAGGCATATCAGGAAGCACAGAAGTATGGTAAGGCAAATGCCGTTGCATCTTCTGCAGATGAGACATTTTCATATATTCCAGATTGCTCCGATTTACCAATTGATGATGATGCAGATTATGTATATATCTGTGAGAACAACACCATTTATGGTACAAAATATAAGACCCTTCCAAATACTAAGGGCAAGACATTAGTTGCAGATGTATCCTCATGCTTCTTATCTGAGCCTGTTGATGTTAGCAAGTATGGTGTAATCTATGGTGGAGTTCAGAAAAATATTGGACCAGCCGGTATGGTTATTGTAATTATTCGTGAAGACTTAATTACAGAAGATGTTTTAGAGGGAACACCTACGATGCTTACATATAAGACACATTCTGATGCAAAATCTCTTTATAATACACCACCAGCATATGGTATCTATATCTGTGGTAAAGTATTTAAGTGGCTCAAGAAGATGGGCGGCTTAAGTGAGATGAAGAAGAGAAATGAAGAAAAAGCCAAGATTCTCTATGACTTCTTAGATTCTAGCGAATTGTTCAAGGGTACTGTACGTAAGGAAGATCGTTCTCTTATGAATGTACCATTTGTAACAGGTGATGCTGACTTAGATGCTAAGTTTGTAAAAGAGTCGAAAGCTGCTGGCTTTGAGAACTTAAAAGGACATCGTACCGTTGGTGGTATGAGAGCAAGTATTTACAATGCTATGCCTAAAGCTGGTGTAGAAGCACTTGTTGAATTTATGAAGAAGTTTGAAGCTGAGAATAAATAAAGTTATTATTGGAGGATGTTATGGCTATTAATGTAAACTGTCTAAATCCAATTGCAAAGATTGGTTTGGATTTATTTGATGAGAATTATACAATAAGTGATGACTATGCAAGTGCTGAAGCTGTTTTGGTTCGTAGTGCTGCAATGCATGACATGGAGTTATCTGATAATCTTCTTGCTGTAGCAAGAGCAGGTGCGGGTGTCAACAACATTCCACTTGATAAATGTGCAGATAAAGGAATTGTTGTATTTAATACACCTGGTGCAAACGCAAATGGTGTAAAAGAATTAGTTCTATCTGGTATGCTGATGGCTGCTCGTGATATCGTTGGTGGTATCGAGTGGGTAAAAGCAAATAAAGCAGATGAAACAATCAATAAATCAATGGAAAAAGCAAAGAAAAATTTTGCAGGAACTGAGATTCAGGGCAAAAAGCTTGGAGTTATTGGTTTAGGAGCCATCGGTGTATTGGTTGCCAATGCAGCAAACCGTCTTGGTATGGAAGTATATGGTTGTGATCCATTTCTTTCTGTTGAACATGCGTTAAATCTTTCTCGTGATATAACACTTGTGAAGTCGAATGATGAGATTTTTAGCACTTGTGATTATATCACAGTACATGTTCCTTTGATGGATGCTACAAAAGGAATGTTCAACAAGGAAGCATTTGATCAGATGAACGGAACTGTCATCTTGAATTATTCTCGAGACACACTAGTTAATGATGACGATATGAAAGATGCATTGGCATCTGGTAAGGTTAAGAAGTATGTAACCGATTTCCCTAATGCGAAGACAGCTAATATGGATGGTGTGATTGCTACACCTCATCTTGGTGCATCAACAGAAGAGTCAGAAGATAATTGTGCTGTAATGGCAGTAAAAGAGCTTCGTGCTTACATTGAAGATGGTTCTATTCTTAATTCAGTAAATTATCCAAACTGTGATGCTGGCAAGCTCACAACAAAGGGTCGTTTTACTGTTTGTCATAAGAATATACCAAATATGCTTACACAGTTTACTGGTGTATTTTCAGCAGAGGGAATCAATATTGAGACAATGATTAACAAGAGTAAAGGTGATTATGCTTATTCTGTCTTTGATATTGAAGTAGAACCAACAGAGGAATTTGCACAGAAGTTAAATGCAATTGATGGAGTATTAAAAGTACGTGTAATCAAATAATAAAACGTGATTTACTATATTTATGATAAGGAGGCAACGGTAGCGTTTATTAGTTACCGTTGTTTTCTTTTTTGAGGATGACTATGAATTATCAAGAAGCAATGAGTTATATTGAAAAAGCAAACAAACGGGGAAGTGTTTATGGATTAGATACGATGAGAAAATTACTTTCTTATCTAGACAATCCACAAGACAGACTTCAATTCATTCATGTTGGAGGAACCAATGGTAAGGGATCTGTATCCTCTTATATCGCTACTGTTTTAGCTAAGAATGGGAAAAAGGTTGGGAGATATGTGTCACCGACTGTATTTTCCTATCAAGAGAAGATACAATATCTTTCAGAGAACCAGATTATCATGATGAGCGAGGATGAGACAGCGGCAACTCTGACACAGGTTAAGACTTGTGTGGACCGAATGAAGGATGATGGATGTGCACTTCCTACCGTATTTGAGATAGAAACAGCAATGGCATTTTTACTGTTTATTCAATGGAAAGTAGATGTTGTTGTGCTAGAGGTTGGATTAGGTGGCTTGTTAGATGCGACAAATGTTGTTCAAAATGTAATCGCCACCGTGATTACACCGATTAGTGTGGATCATACAAGATTACTTGGTGATAGTGTTCTTAAGATTGCTAAGGAAAAGGCTGGAATAATTAAGGAGAATCACAAGGTATTCGCCATGCAAAAGGACCAAGAAGTGATTCGTCTGTTAGAAGAATATGCCATTTGTAAGCATGCTACGATTCACTTTGCAGACCCGAAGGCGGCAACAATTGAGGAAGCATCGGTAGAAAAGACTGTATTTTCCCTTGACAACACAAGATATACGACACACATGCCTGGACTTTATCAAGTTGAGAATGCAATGCTAGCAATTGAAGTATGTAAAGGTTTACAGCTGAGTTTTATTAAAGAGGGGATACAAGCTACGAGATGGCCAGGACGATTTGAAGTGATTGGTCAAAATCCACTCCTAATTATTGATGGAGCGCACAATGTGGCTGGGGCAAAGGCTCTGGGTGAAAGTATCCGCTGTTTGTTAAAGGGCAGAAAAATATATGGGATTTTTGGCGTTTTTGCCGATAAAGACTATGTAGGGATTGCTGCCGAAGTGGTGCCATTATTGACCGAAGTGGTTACGACGCAGGGAGAAGGGGAGAGAGGCCTCCCTCCAGAAAAGTTGGCGGAGGTATGTCGAACTTATTGTGAACAGGTTTCCGCTGCAAACAGTGCAAAAGAAGCGTTACAATATATGCGGGGGAAAACGGATAAAGAAGATGTGATATTGGCATTTGGTTCATTATCGTTCTTGAAAAAACTAATTTAGTTACTTTGGAGGAAAAACGTGAGAAAAAAATTAATTGTAGTACTTATGATGATAGCAATGGTTATGCCATATCAGGCAATCAAAGCAGAAGAAAATGATGACAATACAATCAAGATTACAAGTATTCAACTTGAACAAAGTTTTGTTGCACTTCGATATGGAGAAACGAGTAAACTTGGCATAAACATGAAACCGAAAAAAGCCACGTATCGTGATGTGAAGTTTAAATCAATGAATGATGACATGGTAACGGTATCGAAAAAGGGCGTTATAAAAGCAAAAAAAGACGGCATTGGGAAAAAGGTCAAAGTCATTGTATATTCCAGAGAAAATGGTAAAATAAGAGATAGAGTATGGGTTCGCATCTTACCAAAGATTAATAAGGACAAGAAAATGATTGCATTAACCTTTGATGATGGTCCAAATGCAGTAAGTACCAACCGAATTGTGAATACATTAAAGGCAAATGGAGCTGTGGGAACATTTTTTGAATTAGGTTGTAATTTGGGTAAGCCTGAGAATCGTAAAGCAATGAAGCGAGCATTTGACTTAGGAAACGAGATTGGGAGTCATACAATCAATCACAAAGACTTATTAAAACTGTCAGCAAAGGAAGCTTTGCAAGAAAATGAGAAATGTTTAGACGCACTTGAGCGACTCACAGGAACGAGACCGACCTTGATGAGACCGCCTTATGGTGCAGCGAATGCAAGCTTAGGTGGAATTCTCAAAATGCCGATGATTCTATGGTCTGTAGATACACTAGATTGGGATACGCTAGACCCAGTAAAGACATACCATAGTGCCATGACAGTTCGGGATGGTGGGATTGTATTAATGCACAGTATCTATACACAGACAGCAGATGCGGTAGAGAAAATTGTGCCTGCACTGAAAAAAAAGGGATTTCAGTTCGTAACAGTAAGTGAATTATACCGATATAAGGGTGTAAAAATGAAGAATGGCAAAATATATAATGGCATTCGTTCATAACAAAATTTGAAAAGAGGAACAATATGACAGATCGAAGATTTGCAGTTTTAATTGATTCAGATAATATTTCACAGAAGTATTGTCAGTACATACTTGATGAAATCGCCGAGTATGGAATCGCTACTTACAAGAGGATATATGGAGATTGGACAAACCCAAGAAACAATTGGAAAGAGGTTTTGCTAAAACATTCAATCAGTCCGATACAACAATATAGTTATACAACAGGCAAGAATGCGACGGATTCAGCTATGATAATTGATGCGATGGACATTTTATACACAGGACATGTTGAAGGTTTCTGTATCGTATCTTCTGACAGTGATTTTACAAGACTGGCAGCTCGTCTTAGAGAGTCTGGAATGATGGTGATAGGTATGGGAGAGAAGAAGACCCCAGAACCATTTCGTGTGGCTTGTGAGAAGTTTATTTATCTAGATGTGTTAGCTGATGAAGATGTGGAAAGTGATGATACACAGGACAAGGCAGTCATTGGAGAAGCGATTATCAAGATTATTACAGAGAATGAGAATAAATCGCGCAAGACAGGAATTGGAGAAGTTGGTAGCCGCTTGAGCAAAATCTATTCCGATTTTGATGTACGTAATTATGGTTATGCAAAACTATCTACTTTCCTTGAAAGCTTTGGCTCTATTAAGTTAGAGAAGCAGGACAGTACTTATTATGTATCAATGGTTACAAAGAAGCAACCAGAGAAAAACATCGAGCAGAAGGTACTTGAAATCTTGAAGTCTGCGAAGAAGAATACGATGAATGTAGGAGAACTATCGCAGAAGCTAAAGGAAGAGATTCCAGGATTCCATATTCGGGATTATGGTTATTCGAAATTCAAGAAATTCTTAGAGAGTTTTTCGTCAATTCAAGTAAAAGAACAGAACGTTTCAATCAAATAGGAAACTTGCGAACCGCATGGGAACATGATATAATGCTTTCTTAAAGGGGGCTTATCATGAATCAGGAAAAGATTACCCAGGCGGTTCGTTTATTTTTAGAAGGAATCGGTGAAGATATAGAACGAGAAGGTTTACAGGATACACCTGTTAGAATCGCTAACATGTGTGAGGAAATCTTCGGTGGACTTGATAAGGATGCCAAAGAGCATCTAAGTAAAACTTTCACATCGGATCATGAAGATATGGTGATTGAGAAAGACATCACCTTTTATTCCGTATGCGAGCATCATTTGCTCCCATTTTATGGCAAGGTTCATATTGGATATATGGCAAATGGTAAGGTGGTTGGTTTAAGCAAGTTAGCAAGAACTGTTGAGGTTTATGCGAGAAGACCACAGATACAAGAGCAGCTGACACATCAGATTGCTCAAGCAATTATGACAGAATTGAAGCCAGATGGTGTCATTGTAATGATTGAAGCGGAGCATATGTGCATGACGATGCGTGGCATTAAAAAGCCTGGTACTCAGACGGTTACTTATGCGACAGAGGGTTGCTTTCAAGAAGACAAGGAATTACAACATAGATTTTTCGATTTAGTACGCTAAGAAATGAGAGTAGACGATATGCAGATTGGCAAGAAAGAGTTCGTAATGGGAACAAAAACTTATGTAATGGGTATTCTCAATGTGACACCCGATTCATTTTCTGATGGGGGCTTTCACAATGGAACCGAGGATGCCTTGAGATTTGCCGAGAAGATGATTCGGGAAGGCGCAGATATCATTGATGTGGGTGGTGAGTCGACGAGACCAGGCCATGTTCAGATTGGTGATGAAGAGGAGATTAACCGTGTTGTCCCTGTGATTGAGCGTTTAAAGAAGGAATTTGACACACCTGTATCGATTGATACATATAAAGCACCAGTTGCAAGAGAAGCGTTGATGGCAGGAGCAGATCTTTTAAACGATATATGGGGACTCAAGTATGATTCCGAGATGGCATCGGTGGCAAAGGAGTACGATGTGCCGGTATGTCTGATGCATAATCGTGAGAAGCTAGATTACTCGGATTTTATGAGAGATGTCGTTCATGATTTAGAGGAATCAATCCAGATTGCATTAGAGGCAGATATTGCAAAGGACCGATTGATTTTAGACCCGGGTGTTGGTTTTGGAAAAACATATGAACAGAATCTTGAGGTGATGAATCATCTTGAAGATATTGTCTCGATGGGTTACCCTGTTTTGCTTGCTACGTCGAGAAAAAGCGTGATTGGTCTGACACTAGATTTGCCAGTTGAGAAGCGTGAAGAAGGCACAATTGCAACATCGGTATTAGGAGCGATGAAAGGGTGTAATTTTGTTCGTGTCCATGATGTTGAAGCAAATGTTAGGGCGTTAAAAATGGTGGATAAGATTTTACATAGCTAGATTATGTGGAAATGAGGTATATATGGATCAGATAGCGATTAAGGATTTGGAAGTATACTGTCATCATGGACTTTTGAAAGAAGAGAATATCCTAGGACAGAAGTTTTTGGTTACAGCATTATTAGGAACCGATATTGCAAAAGCAGGTAGTACCGATGATATCGGATTATCTATTAATTATGCAGAGGTTTCTCATTTTATAGAAGAATATATGAAAAATCATACATTTCGATTGCTTGAGACAGTTGCAGAACAGCTTGCTAGACAGCTGCTACTGCATTTTTCTTTGATACAGGAGATTCACCTGATTGTCAAGAAACCATGGGCACCAATACTCCTTCCACTTGACACTGTCTCCGTTGAGGTGACGAGAAGTTGGAATCAGGTTTATCTAAGCATTGGCTCGAATATGGGAGATAGACAGAATAATCTTGATCAGGCGATAACCGCATTGCAAGAAGATGAAGGAATATGTGATGTTGTATGCTCAGAGTGGATTGAGACGAAGCCGTATGGATATATCGAACAAGCTGATTTTCTAAATGGTGCAGTTGGGCTGAAGACATTATATTCACCAGAAGAGTTGCTAGATTTACTTCATAAAATAGAGCATGAAGGTGGCAGAGAGAGAACTATTCACTGGGGACCTAGAACCATTGACTTAGATATCTTGCTTTATAATGATGAGGTGATTCAGACCGAGAGACTCACCATACCTCATCGTGAGATGCATATGAGAGAGTTTGTATTAGAACCACTCTGTCAGATTGCACCATGGGTGAAGCACCCAGTATTTTGCAAGACCATACTTGAGATAAAAGGAGAGCTTAAGAATGATTGATTTACAAGTGTCCAGAGAACATATTGATAAGATTGACGCACAGATTGTTGAACTGTTTGAGCGACGAATGAAGGAAGCCAATGAAGTGGCTTTGTATAAGATTGAAACTGGCAAGCCTGTTTATGATAAAGAGCGTGAAGAGTTTAAGCTAGACAAGCTTGAAGAATTATCCCATAGTGATTTTAACAAAAGAGCTGTGCGCGAATTGTTCAGTCAGATTATGTCGATTAGTAGAAAGTATCAATATGGGGTACTTCCTGAGACAGAGAGAATCCTTGATTTTCATCAGGTTTCTCAGATACCAGTTGATGCAGATACCAAGGTGGTTTACTATGGTGTAGAAGGTACCCACACGCAACAGGCGATGGAAGAATTTTTTGGAGAGGACATTGTTTCGATGAGTTGTCCGACATTTCATGGTGTCATGGAGGCGATTCAGACAGGACAGGCAGAATATGGGGTGCTACCAATTGAGAATTCTTCGACAGGTGGAATTAGTACGAATTACGATCTTTTATTAGATTATGATCATGCCATCATTGGAGAGCATGTCATGAAGATTGACCAATGTCTGATGGCATTGCCAGGAACCAAGGTTAGTGATTGTACAACTGTATATTCTCATCCACAGGGAATTCTTCAATGCAGTGATTATCTTAGTAAACATACGAATTTAGCACCAATTGAATTTGCTAGTACAGCAGAATGTGCGAAAAAAGTTGCACAGGATAAAGATGCATCTCAGTGTGTGATTGCATCAAGACGTGCTGCTAAGACATATGGTTTAGAGATTATTGGCGATAGCATACAACAAGAGAAGAGCAATAGCACAAGATTCATCATTGTGGGTAAGAAGAGAATTTATACGTCAGAGAGCGATAAGGTTGCACTCTGTATTGAATTGCCACATCAAAGTGGTTCGCTGTATAATATCCTTTCACATTTTATCTACAATGATTTGAACTTGACACAGATTGAATCACGTCCAATTCAAGGGAAAACGTGGCAGTATCGTTTTTTCATTGATGTTGAGGGAAATCTAGACATGCCAGGTATGAAAAATGCATTGCGTGGCGTGAAAGCAGAAGCTAAGAACCTTCGGGTGCTTGGCAATTTCAAATCTAAAATGTGTCTCGATGACAACAATTAGAACACATTTTCATCAAAATCAGTTCACAACTTCATCATATTTTGTTGGTAAAGTCTTCGTATAAGATAAAACAAACCAATGAATGGAGGAAACATTATGAACGAGAACATGAATGAAAATATGAATTATGAGTCATCGAATCAACAGATAAATCCGAAAAAACCAAAATCACGTTTTATAAAGATTGCATTATTTTGTGCATTGTTTGGATTAGTAGGAGGTATCAGCTTCTATGGAGCTAGGAGAATTGATGAGGGCGTAACAAATGCATCGCTTAGCGCCAATCAAACAATAGATAGTAAAGGACTAATGAGTACAAGTGTAGTATCAGGTAGTGCAGTGTCAACTACGGAGAGCGGTGTTTCGACGGTAGCAGCAGAAGTGTTGCCATCCATTGTACAGATTAATGTAACAGCTACAACAACATCAGCTAATATTTTTGGACAGAGTCAGGAACAAGAATCAACTGGAAGTGGCTCAGGAATCATTATTGGACAAAAAGATGGTGAAATTCTCATTGCAACGAATAACCATGTAGTTGAGGATAGTAAAAGTGTTGAAATTTTATTCTGTGATGATGAGAAAGCATCTGCTACCGTGAAAGGTACGGACTCGAATGCAGATTTGGCTGTTGTATCCGTGAAGGCATCTGATTTGAAGTCATCTACTACAAGCCAGATTAAGACAGCTCAATTAGGTGATAGCAAGACCCTTAAAGTGGGCGAGCAAGCAATTGCGATAGGTAATGCATTAGGTTATGGTCAGTCTGTTACCGTTGGTTACATCAGTGCTAAGGACCGTGAGATATCGACAGAGGACAACTCCATGAAACTACTTCAGACCGATGCGGCAATCAACCCTGGTAATTCTGGTGGCGCATTAGTAAACAGTTCAGGACAGGTAATCGGTATTAACTCAGCAAAATTTGCTTCTGAAGAAGTTGAAGGAATGGGATTTGCAATACCAATCTCCGATGCTATTCCAATTATCAATGAATTGATGAACAAAGAAGCAATTCCAGAGAGCGAACAGGCTTATCTTGGTATCAAAGGAAATGATGTAACAGAACAATATACACAATATTATAATATCCCAACGGGTATCTATGTTGGCGAAGTAACAAACGGTTCACCAGCAGATAAAGCGGGTATTGAAGCCGGCGAAGTGATTACAGGAATCAATGGTAAGAGCGTTAAGACATTGTCAGCACTTCAAGAGGTGTTATCTGGATTGAAGGCTGGTTCAAAGGGAACGATTACAGTGAAGATTTCAGATAATGGTGAGTATAAAGAAAAAACACTGGATATAACCTTTGGTAGCAGGTCAGATGCCAGTGATTCTTCTAATTCAGATAGTGATAGTAGTTCAAATAATTCAAATCAATCTAACGGATTTGGCTATCGTGAATAATTATCGAATGATAATATAAACAAGATAGGCAAGATAGATTATAACGACAGAAGCACCTTCCCATCGATTCACAGTTTTCTTCGTCCAAACGAGAACAAAGAATAGGATTGTGACGATGGAGAGGATGATAAGGTCAATCAATGAATTTGTAATAATTAAGTTACCAGGTCCCCCAATTGGATGAATGGTAGCTGAAATGCCTAGAATAAAAAGGAGATTGAAAATATTTGACCCAACGACGTTACCAAGTGCCAAATCATTTTCTCCTTTACCAGCAGCCACAATGGATGTAACAAGCTCGGGAAGAGAAGTACCACAAGCAACGATGGTCAGTCCAATCAGTGTTTGGCTTAGTCCAAATAAAGAGGCAATGTTGCAGGCGTTGTCTACAACGATTTGACCACCAAAGGCAATACCAATCAGTCCTACAGCAATTAATATGAAACTCTTAAGCGGAGAATATGCCTTGATTTCTGAGGTGTCTTCTTCGCTTATTGCTTGCTTACGGGACTTTAGAGCACTCTTAGTTAGAATAAACATAAAAGCAACAAAAGCAATGAGCATGATAATACCATCAAAGCGTTGTAATTGGCGATCTAGAACCATTAATGTAACAATAATGGTAAATAGGATGCAGAGAGGGAAATCTCTCTTATATAAGTCTTTTGAAACAAGAATTGGCTTGATGATTGCGCAAATACCGATAACCATCAGAAGATTAAACATATTAGATCCGATGATATTACTCAGTGCAATTTCGTTAGCACCCTTTAACGCAGCACTAATGCTAACAGCAGCTTCGGGAGCACTCGTACCAAGTGCAACAACCGTAAGACCAATGATGATGGAAGGAATCTTCAACAATCTTGCAACACTAGAACTTCCGTCTACGAAGAAGTCAGCTCCTTTAATCAATAATACAAATCCAACGAGTAACAATAAAACATAACGTAACATATCCATAAATGGTTTCATCCTTTCAAAAGTAAGTAATCGCAATTACAACTATAAGAATACTAGTAGAATTTGTCAAGAATCATTTTCTGTTGAAAGTAAGTAGACAACTTTTTCTTTTGCTGATATGATAGATATATTAACAAAGGAAGTGAAGCATTTGAAAAATAAATTGAGATTATTATTATTTGGAGTATTGATGCTATTTATACTTACTCCAGTTACGATACAGGCCAAGACAACATACCGTTCTTCTTACTCAAGTGATGAATATATACGAGGTACGGTTGATAAACAGATACTTTTCTTTACTGGCAAGGTGGGAGAGCATACACAGAAGGGAAATGTACGCTTTATTCGTTTGAAGAAAAAGGGGGTACAGTTTTCGCAGGAGAAATCGATATGTAATCGTGATTTTATGATTACGGATCGTTCCTTTTCGCTGACAATGTCACTGGCGAAGGATAAAGCCAAGTTGACGGATGGGTATTATGTGGCGGAGTTCTATATTCCGAATAATAAATGTTATAGTGTATATATGAAGGCTAAGAATAAGAAGCTAACCTTTTATCAACCATCAAGTGCTACTAGTGATAAAACGGCTATGCATTTTGTTGATAAACTAGGTCAGGTTATCAATACCAAACGGGTGAAAGATAATGATTTTATTAATTCACCGTCGAAGATGAAGAGTACGAGTGCACAGAGAAAAGAATTAGAAGATTTTACGAATCAGCTTTGTATTGACTGTACGACGGATTATGAGAAGGTGAAAGTCATCTATCACTGGGTTGTTGAAAATATATACTATAACATGCAACTCAAAGAAGGAACGAATGGAAATAACAATCCCTACTATGTGTTTAAGCATAGATTTGCGGTTTGTGAAGGATATGGGCGCTTGTTAAGCGAGATGCTTTCGATTCAAGGAATATCGAATGTATACTTGACTGGCAAGACAAATAGCGGAATGCCACTTACGAGTGGCAAGATGGAACATGCCTGGTTGGGCGTCTATGCGGACGGAAGGTGGTTCTATGTGGATCCAACATGGGACTCGAATAATCGATATTATGCTAAGAGTAAGAATTTTCGTTATGAGAAGTCTAGTCGTGACTTCTTCGATGTGACGTTAGAGACTATGTCGATGACACATAAGATACGCGCTTGTGATACAGGAGTTGATGTGAATGGCTTCGGTGTGACATTTTGTGATGGTTTGTTAACAGCAACGTCATACGAGGGAAAAGCAAGTAGTATCAAGTACCCTGCGAAGTATCGTGGTATGACAATACGCCAGGCAAATAGTACTAGAATTCTTGGGGATTTCAAGATGAAAGTAAAGTCGGTCTATATTCCAAAGGGATATACAAAGTTAGGAAGCTATGCATTTCAGTATTATATCAATATGAAGTACTTAAGCATACCGAAAAGAATTAAGCTTGGTAAGCAGGTATTATTAAGTAAACAGAAAAAAACAAAGATTACAAGAAGATAGGAGATTAACGTGAAACAAATGCCAGAGATTCCAATGAAGGAATCAGAGAGACAATTTTATTATATGAAACAATGCAAAGAGTGGGTTCAATCGGAGGAGCAGAGATTAGGACGGAAGTTGACGATGTCTGTTAATACGTTAGGATGTCAGATGAATGCCAAAGACTCCGAGAAAATAGTGGGAATACTTGAACGGATTGGATATGTAACAACAGAAGATACATTGGCAGATTTAGTTCTATATAATACTTGTACGGTTAGGGAAAATGCCAATCTGAAAGTATATGGACGTTTGGGATACCTCAAGAAGCAGAAAGAGAAGAATCCATCCATGAAGATTATTCTCTGTGGCTGTATGATGCAGGAAGACACTGTAGTTGATAAGATTAAAAAGAGTTATCGTTTTGTTGACTTAATATTTGGTACCCATAATATATATAAGCTGGCTGAGCTATTATTTTCCCAGATTCAGAGTGATTCTATGATTATTGATGTGTGGAAGGAAGCGAAGGAGATTGTTGAGGAGCTTCCGAGTGACCGCAAGTATTCTTTTAAAGCAGGTGTCAATATCATTTATGGCTGTAATAACTTCTGCAGCTATTGTATTGTGCCATATGTGAGAGGGCGCGAGAGAAGTCGTAATCCAGAAGATATTTTACAGGAAATTCGTGATTTAGTAGCAGATGGCGTTGTTGAAATTATGCTGCTTGGGCAGAATGTAAATTCTTATGGCAAGACTCTTGAACACCCCATGTCATTTGCTGAACTTTTAGTGGAAGTTGAGAAGATAGAAGGGTTAGAACGAGTTCGATTTATGACGTCTCATCCAAAAGATTTGTCAGATGAGTTGATAAAGGTTATGCAGCATAGTGAGAAAATATGTACGCACTTACATTTGCCACTTCAATCTGGAAGCTCCCGTATATTAGGACAGATGAATCGTAAGTATACAAGAGAACAGTATCTCTCTCTTGTGGAAAAGATAAAAGAAGCATTACCAGATATCTCATTGACGACAGATATTATTGTTGGGTTTCCAGGTGAGACAGAGGAAGATTTCTTAGATACCCTGAAGATGGTGGAAGAGGTACGTTATGACAGTGCATATACATTCATCTATTCAAAGCGTACAGGAACACCAGCAGCATCTATGGATAATCAGATTGATGAGGATACGATTAAAAATCGATTTGACCGTTTGCTAAAAAGCGTTCAACATATTAGTAAAGAGATTACCGATTCAAGAGTAGGACAGACTGTGGAAGTTCTGATGGAAGAAGTGAATTCGCAGGATACACATCTTGTCACAGGACGTATGTCTTGCAACGCCGTGGTTCACTGCCCGGCTGATCATACAACAATCGGCCAGATTCACCGAGTGAAGCTGACCAAAAGTAAAGGCTTTTATTATATGGGTGAACTCGTAGACTAAATTATACAGTCTCTGGTTCGGGATAACTTTCACCCATGAGGTCTACTGTAACTTTAGTCATAACAACAGGATCTACAGGCCTATCAGAGTAGTCTGTTGGAACAGTAGCGAGTTTGTCTACCACATCAAGTCCTTCTGTTACTTGTCCAAAGGCAGCATAGTCACCATCAAGGTGAGGTGCGTCTTTGTGCATGATGAAGAACTGTGAACCTGCTGAGTTTGGCATAGCAGAACGTGCCATCGAGATAACCCCTGCAGCGTGATGAAGGTTGTTCTCAAAACCATTTGAACGGAACTCGCCTTTGATACCATAGCCAGGGCCACCCATACCAGTGCCTTCAGGATCTCCACCCTGAATCATAAAGCCCTGGATGATACGATGAAAGGTCAGATTATCATAAAAACCTTTCTGAACTAAAGAGATGAAGTTGTTAACAGTATTAGGAGCAATCTCGGGATACAGTTCAATCTTGAGTGTATCGCCTGTATTAATCTCCATTGTTACAATTGGATTTGCCATATTATTACGTCCTTTCCATATGAAATGTTCATTCGGTGTTGTCACCGAAGCATGATATTATCATATCGGATTTTACAAGAAAACGCAAGGAGGGAATCGACATGATTTTTCCAGAATATATTAAGTCAAATGATATCATTGGTGTGACAGCACCTTCAGATGGCAATTATAAAGAGGTTGATTTGACAAGATTAGCATATGCGAGAACAAGGTTAGAGCAAAGAGGATATCGCGTTTACATAACGGAAAATGTGAGACAATCCATTGGTGGTAAGAGTGGGCCCGCACATGAGCGATTAGAGCAATTGATGGAACTCGTTGAGAATTCGGGTGTGAAGAGTATCGTTCTCGCAAAGGGCGGAGACTTTTTGATGGAGGTGCTTTCCTTGTTAGATTATGAAGTGCTTCGTCAAAATCCCAAATGGATTCAAGGGTATTCAGATAGTACCGGACTTTTATTCACGATGACGACAATGTGTGACATAGCAACGATGTATAGTAATCACTTTAATGATTTTGCAATGGAACCATGGCATCGTTCGGTCCAGTATAATATGGATTTGCTAGAAGGAAAAATACAATTCCAAAAGAGTTTTGATTATTATGAGGATGGATTTGTTACAAAGGTTACTGGTAAGGAGAGTTATCGGGAAGATAAGCCGGTACATTGGTTTGGAACGAAGAATCCAGTTGAGATATCGGGACGAATGATAGGAGGCTGTCTTGATGTTTTGTTAAATCTAGTAGGTACTAGATTCGATCATGTTAAGAGTTATATTGATAAATATCAGGATGATGGAATTTTGTGGTATATCGAGAGCTTTTCCTTGGATGCCGAGAGTATCACACGTGGACTTTGGCAGATGAAAGAAGCTGGGTGGTTTGACCATGTATCTGGATTTGTATTTGGTAGACCATGTATGTTTGAAAGTTTTATTGGTTACACTTACGAAGAGGCAGTTATGTCTGTTCTTAACAACTTGCATGTCCCCGTTATATTTGATGCTGATGTAGGACATAAGGGCCCACAGTTTACTGTAGTAAATGGTGCAATTGGAACCTGGCGTTTGGATGGAGACGAGGGATCTCTTAGTATGCAATATAGAAAATAAATCATGGCGATGCAAAACGGCACGAGTTTTCGTGTCGTTTTTTGATGAAGAATTCTTGATTTCGACTTCAGAATCTGACAAATTTGTCAGGTTTTTTTTATTATAATAGGTTTTGTGATTGCAGGAGGTGATTCCATAAGAGATGAAGATATACTTGGATACATTTTTCCTGGTCAATTGCCTAATGAATTATCTTGTGATTTCGTTACATTGTTTGATTCGTAAAAGAAAGGTTTCCACCGGAAGAATTCTTCTTGGAGCAGCTGTTGGTGCACTGGCAGCAATCCTTGTTATTGTTCTTCGTGTTAAGACAATGTGGTTGTTATTTATTCTATGCCAAGTAGTTAATCTGATGTTTCTAATGTGGATTATTTAT
>CAZUGH010000015.1:0-10736 GCA_964619785.1 uncultured Lachnospiraceae bacterium
GTTCTTCACAGGCTCCTGATTTTGTGCCCCTGACTTAGAACTTTTCTGATCTATTTTGATGTTGTTATACTAACACGATTTTTTCATCGGTCAAGCGAAGCTAAGCTCCTACCTTGTAGCCCTGGTATGGGCTTTCATCAAAAGCAGTTTCCTCACATTGAGTTATCTTTTCAAGAGGAAAGGCAACAAGACTTTTGCAGCCTTCAAAAGCATAGCCTTCAACTGTAACTTTATCAGCCATAATTACAACAGTTTTTAACGATTTACAGTAACCAAAAATTTGCCTATGTATAACCTTAACTCCAGACGGTATAACAATTCTTTCTAAGCTTTTACAATGGCCAAAGGCTGCCTCGCCTATTTCTTTCACAGTAGCCGGGATAACAACTTTCTTTAAATTTGAGTTATTACAAAACGCAACCGTACCAATCTGAGTCAATTTACCTTTAAATACAACACATTTTAGTTTTGCACATCCTTGAAAACAACCACCTGGTATTACTGTTATCTTTTTAGGTATTTCGATTTTCTCAAGCGACTTACAACACCAAAATGCATCCTCTCCGAGCTGCGTCGTTGAAGAATTCAGACTTATTTCTTTGAGTTTTTGACAATCATAGAAGCCCCCTCGTTCAATCTTACTTACCTTCTTTGGCATCTTGAATTCCCTTACTGTACTTCCCTGAAAACAATACATTGGTATTATTTTTATATGGTCTGGGAGAACAACTTTTTTTGCATTTAGTCCTTTAAAGCAACCCCTATGCAATGTTTTGACCGTGTTAGGTACGATAAATGTGTCACAATTTACATTTACTTGAAAACAATATTCATCATTACACCACCCACCAATTTTAGTCACTTTTTTCCCTTTAATTTTAGAGGGTAATCGAAATGTTTTAAACTTATTTTTTGCACCTACATTAATATCTATATTTAATATTGTAACTTCTTTTTTATCTCTGGAGTAAGAATAATCGTACACCATTCCCTTTGCTTCATATTGGTGTATCTTCGCAAACTTCTTCCATTTACCCTGCTTTGCCTGAACAGGCGTACTGATACATAGTACAATCACCATCAATAGTAACATACTTTTTACAGTAAACTTTATTCTTTTATTCATAATTTGCCTCCTTTAAAAAAGTACTACTTTTATGTAATGAATACTTACATCCTCCACGATTTGTAATCACTTTTTTATTCATTGTAGTATCACCGTTTTTCCAACTATTCACCATCTCCTGCATTGCTGTTTTTGTACCTTTTGTATAACGGCTAACGCAAAACACGGTAGAATCTGCATAAGAGTCAACTCCATCTTTCATTCGATAATCCAATACTTGTGTACAGAAATCGTTACTTTGACTTATTTCCTGATATAACGGACTGTTAATTCCTCCCGTCGTAATATTGGTTGGAAAATCATCAATAATGAAAAACATTCCTTCAGAGTTATCACGGTCTGTTCCTCGTTGTGCAAACATATTATTTTTTCCCGTCTTAGTCAACGGATAGCTCTCTTTCTTAACCAATACGCGATGTGCATATGTATCTCCCGCCACATGCAATGCAGCCCCTAAGACTTTAAGAACCTTTAGTTTCTTCTTGTCATCCATCTTTGCATCAACAACATTTGTATAACTTAGGATTTTTTTAATATGCTTATTGATAGAATTCTCTATCTTATTCCCGCTATCTCCCCGTACATATGCTTTTTCATATGCCTCCTTAAATGTCTTTCCATTATTCATGTAGCGTGCGATACGAAACAGATATCTCATAACAGAAACATAATTACATCTCATCTCTGTGGCAGTTGCATTACACGGAAGTGCGTGTAGATATCTTGATCTAATTTCATCAGGAAAATCCTTCTTATAATCTGGTACTTTTGCATAGACTCGCAATATTTTCAATTCATCTGCAGTCAGCCCAGTTATTTCCTTGTCCATTACTTTCTGATGATCCAATCCCGCCCATCTCGCTTTAAACTCAGATACATTATCATTTTCATCATATGATATTTCATGCGATTCATTCTGAATATCTTCCTCATATACACTATCAAAATCATTAATATGGTTAATTGCATATTGATAATCCACAACACCATTCTTTTGTTTAGAAAAATCTAGTAACGCCCTAATATAGTCTGCACTAGCATCTGATATTTTCTCCCATAATAATGAAGCCACTGCTGATACCTGTGGAACTGCTAAACTTGTACCATCCATTTTTATACTCTGCGAAAAGCCAATATTCGTGTCCACGTTTTCGCATATTCCCATTACTTCTGCATCATTTCCACCTGAACTAATCTCAGATATCTTACCTTTCCAATCAACGCCACCAACAGCTATAACCTCTGGATAAGCCGCTGGATATTCAACCATTGAATCATTACCATCATTTCCTGTTGCTGCAATCATCAACAATCCTGCATCATGTGCATCTTTTATGGCTTTATGTAGCACCTTTGAATTTGTCTTGGTACTAAAACTCATATTCACTATTTTTATCTTGTGATCAATACACCAATACAATGCTGACACAATACTACTTAATTTGCCATAATTGGATTCATCTAAAACCTTTAATGACTCAATAATAATATTAGGGTTAATCTCTGTCATAACATTTGCTATACTTGTTCCATGCCCCGATTCATCATCTAAGTAAGTTATTTCTGATGCATCATTTAAAAAGTTTACTCTATGCCTAACTTGATAGTTACTATCCATATCTACTCCAGAATCAATAAGCGCAACACTCATTTTGGATGTTATATCCTCATTTTTTTCTTGCCGAATTCCTAACACCGAAAAATCATTATCAATAGATTTAGATGAAAGCAATTTACTACTTGTAGCTGATATATTGATATCTTCTTCAACTAACACATTTTCTTGTCTAAGGTTTGCTACTTCAGTCTTATTTAGTTTGACAACTCTAGCATCATTTTCATTAAGTATTGAATCTGTTTCACTGGGCATTTTCACTTCTTCAATACCATTTGTTAGTGCTTTATCAATATTACTTGTGGACTCACTAGCGATGACAATATAATCCTTTTCACTGGGCATATCATTCTTCTTGGATGCATCCACATATCCACCACATACGCCTACTACTATTGTTAATACTACCGTACAACATACAAACATTTTTAACTTCTTTCTTTTCAAATACCTGCACCTCCTATTATATTTTTTTATCAATCTACATTTCCCCATAAATTTATTCTAATAGCCATTTTTAACCATATGTAGATTTATTCTAAGTGTAACATTAATATATATGTAGGTCAATGGTATTTATTTTACCTTTACGCAAAAAGACCGCAGAGATTTCATAATACAAAATCTCCACGGTCTAAATATCCAATTAATTTACTTCCTGTCCTCTACATAATCATATTCGAGTACAACCACTGACAATGGCGCCAGACGGCATGTGAGCTGATGCCTGCTTGCTCCGTCGCCTTTCACCTTCTCTGCCCAGATTACATCCGGATTCGTTCGTCCCTGACCGCCATATTTGACATCATCGGAATTTAAGATTTCACGATAAGTCCCTCCACATGGCGCTTTTACCTGATATTCTTCATGTTCAACCGGTGTGAAGTTGATTAGGAACATCAGTTGGTGCTTCTTCGTGCTTCCTCGACGAACAAAAGCAATGGTGCTTTTCTCCCAGCTCTCGCAGTCCATCCATTCAAATCCCATGATGTCACTATCGTTATAATACAAGGCATCCATTTTCTGATATAACGAATTCATGTCGCGCACAAAGGCTTGTATCTGCTTATGTGGTTCCTCTTCAAGCAGCTCCCAGTCAAGGCTTCGCGCTTCACTCCATTCTCGAAGCTGCGCAAATTCCTGCCCCATAAATAATAGTTTCTTGCCAGGGTGTCCGTAGAAGAATCCATATGCCGCCTTCAGGGCTGCAAACTTGTCCCCCATGAGTCCAGGCATCTTGTTTATCATAGAACATTTGCCATGAACTACCTCATCATGAGATAGCACCAGAATATAATGTTCACTCAGATGATAACTCAAGCTAAAACAAAGTTGGTCGTGATGATGAGCCTTAAAGTATGGGTCAAGTTTCATATATTCAATAAAATCGTTCATCCAGCCCATATTCCATTTAAAGGAGAAGCCGAGTCCGTCATCAGCGACTGGTTTGGTTACGCCAGGCCAGGCTGTCGATTCTTCTGCTATGATATATGCCTCTGGGTGCTTCTCTTCCATCACTCGATTCATGTGTTTTAGAAAATGTACCGCTTCATAGTGTTCGTTACCGCCATCACGATTTGGTAACCACTGACCATCTTCCTTCCCATAGTCTAGATACAGCATCGATGCCACTGCATCCACGCGCAAGCCATCAATATGATATTTTTCAACCCAGAACAACGCATTGGCAAGGAGAAAATTCGCCACCTCATTTTTCCCATAGTTAAATATGTAAGTTCCCCAATCCGGATGTTCTCCGCGACGTGGGTCAGGATGTTCATATAAAGGAGTTCCGTCAAATCGGCCCAACCCGTGTGCATCTTTTGGAAAATGTGCCGGTACCCAGTCTAAGATAACTTGAATCCCAAGCTTGTGCATATGATCAACAAAATACATAAAGTCATCCGGTGTACCGTAACGACTCGTCGGGCCATAATAACAACCAACCTGATAACCCCAAGAGCCGTCAAATGGGTATTCACTAATTCCCATCAATTCCACATGAGTGTAACCCATATCCACCAAATACTCGCCTAACTCATCCGCCGATTCACGATAGCTAAGGAAATCATCCTCACTGCCATCTCCCGTTCGGCGCCAAGAACCAATATGCACTTCGTAAATGTTCATGGGTTGGCGGAGCCGTTTCTCACGATCTATGCTCTTTCGCTTTCTCTGATATGCTTTGTCCTTCCATGCATAATGGTCAATATCAAATACGCGGGATGCATTGCCCGGACGAACCTCTGCATAGAATCCATACGGATCTGTCTTATATAGAAGTTCTCCCTCTCTCGTTGTAATCTGATACTTGTAGACAGCACCCTCTTCCACACCGGGAATGAACAACTCATAGAAGCCAGTCGGGCCAAGAAGCATCATCGGATGCAGCCTGCCATCCCACATATTAAAGTCTCCCACAACACTTACACTTCTTGCATTGGGTGCCCACACCGCAAAACGAACACCCTTCACACCACGATTCGTCTCCGGGTGTGCCCCTAGCTTATCAAAGATTTCATAATGCTTTCCCTCCCCATAGAGATAGCAATCAAAATCACTAATCTGCGGGGCATAGGCATAGGAATCCCCTATCTCAATCACATCATCTTCCTTATATTGAATTCGGAATCGATAGTCCGCATATTTCTCCTTCACCTCGGTCCCGAAAAATCCCCTCTTATCGATACATGCCAACTCTCGTTCCTTACCACCCTTCTCATCCGTAATCCAAATTCTCTCAGCTTCCGGGCGATATGCGGTGATAATCTGTACTCCTTCATACGTGTGAATCCCCAACAAATCCTGTGGGGCATTCAGTACTCCATCCATCAGTTCTTCAAACTGAACCTGATTCATCCATTTTTCTAAATACATAGACATCTTCTCCCATCTTTGGTTACTCCACAAGGGTACGTACATATTTCTCTAGTAAATCGAGCTGCTCCATCGATTCTTGCATCGAATCTGCTTTCACTCCTAGATACATCTTAATCTTGGGTTCTGTCCCCGATGGACGAATTGCAAACCACATGTCTCCTTCTAGTTCAAATCGCAGCACATTTGATATCGGAATCTCACCAACACCCTGTGCATAATCCCACAATTTCGTAACCTCATAGCTCCCCACCATGCGAGGTGGATTCGCACGAAGTTCCTTCATCATATTTTGAATCTTTTGCAAACCTTCCATTCCTTTATGCGTAATCGAGATGACTCGATCTTGAAAATAACCATATTTCTCATACATCGCCATCATCGCTTCTGCCATAGACATTCCTTTTTGATGAAAATATGCCGCAGCCTCACACAGTGCCATCGCTGATACAACGGCGTCTTTATCTCTAGCGTGTGTTCCAACTAGATAGCCAAAGCTCTCTTCGAATCCAAATAGATAAGTACCCTCTCCCTGATCCTGGGTGTCATGAATTGCTCTGCCAATCCACTTAAATCCAGTCAGGCATTCCTTCACGCGTACTCCATAAGATTTGGCAATTGCATCTACCATGCGAGAGGTTACAATGCTCCGAACCACCAATCCATCCTCCGCAAGATTGCCTTGCGATGCCAGCTCATAATCCTCTAAGAAACATCCAATCATATTACCATTAAAGCGAATAAAATCGCCACCATCTGGATTCTTTACATAGACTCCGATTCGATCCGAATCAGGGTCTGTCGCAATGACTAAGTCTGCGTCCTTCTCTCTACCTAACTCTAATGCCAGAGAAAAAGCATCTGGGTCTTCTGGATTCGGATAACTCACCGTTGGAAAATCACCATTTGGTTTCTCCTGCTCGGGCACAACATATACCTTAGTAAATCCCAATTCACGAAGTAGCCTTCGAACCCATACATTCCCTGCACCATGTAGTGGAGTGTAGACAATTGTAAGCTCCGAGCCTACCGCCTTAATAGCATCTAGATGACGAACATTTTTCTTGCATTCTTCTAGATATCTGTAGTCAATCTCTTCCCCAATTGAAATATATAATCCTTTTGCGATTGCTTCTTCCTTCTTCATCGTAGCAATCTGACTATAGTCAGTAACTGCCTTTACCTCTGCCATAATCTCTTCATCTACTGGTGGTGTTATCTGCGCACCATCTTCCCAATAAGCCTTGTATCCATTATATTCAGGTGGATTGTGACTCGCTGTCAGATTGACACCCGAGATGCATCCCAATTCTCGTATAGCAAAAGACAACTCTGGTGTTGGTCGCAAGTCCTCGAACACATATGCTTTAATCCCATTGGCGGCAAAACACAATGCTGCTGCCTCAGAAAACTCGCGTGAATTGTGACGTGAATCATAAGCAATCGCCACCCCTTGCTGCTCGCCACCTTTTTTTACAATATAATTAGCAAGCCCCTGGGTGGCTTTTCCTACCGTATAATAATTCATCCGATTGGTTCCCGCACCCATCACGCCACGAAGTCCAGCGGTACCAAATTCAAGTTCCTGATAGAATCGGTCCAAAATCTCCTTGTCATCTCCCCGGATGCTCTCTAGTTCTCTCTTCGTAGCTTCATCAAATACGGAATCTGTAAGCCACTGTTCATAGATACTTTGATAATCCATAAACTACCCCTCCATGTTCTCTTACTTCGTTAGTGCTGGAAAATTCCACAATATATCTTCTCCGTCATTGGCAATCGTAACGGTATAACTCTTCGTTGTATACCCACTCTGACTCAAGGTAATCGTCTGGCTGCCAATCACCTTCGTAAAGGAACAAGGAGCCACACCCTTATAGGTTCCATTTAGATAAACCGAAGCCCCTGCTGGCTCACTCACCGTTATCTTGTGCTCACTATCTGTCGTACTCGCTGTATTCTCCGTGGTCGATGTACTATTAGTTACTGTCGAATTGTCATTACGATCGACCTCGGCCTCTTCCTCTGCCAAATCAATCTTCACCGTAGGATTGGCAGACTGCACATCTAATGTTCCTTCGTAATCTGAGTATCCCTCTAATCGTACAACAACACTATGCTCACCATATTTAAGCGATACTGGATTCTTATAGCTAACCTGCGTACCATTCACATACAGTTCCGCTCCTGATGGATTGATATCAAAATCCACTTGTCCCGTATTCTCAGGCTGACTTTTAAATAGCGACATATCTAGTACTGACTCCTGGTCTCGTTCCACCGTAGTCTTCTGACTTCCTGTAAAATCCCCATTCTTCATCGTAACCTGATAGGTTCCCTCTGGGACAGCAACTAACATCTTGTCCGACACAGGCAGAATTGTCTGCCCATCTACCGTCATAGTTCCGCCCACAAAATCCTTATAATTCTTTGGACGAATATAACCATGACCATTCGTAATCTGTATTGAATAAATCCTTCCTTCAACATACTTTACCGTTAAGACGTCTAGTGCCGTGACCTCCATCATATCAATCAGTTTCTTCTCCGATACAACCACGACCCCCTTGGTATAGCGATACTTCGCTGTTCCCATCTCCACATAACTCGCGCGCGAGTTCACAACAAGTCCGGTTACATTTTCCCTTGTCTCTACCTCTGATGAAATCTGTACTTTCTTCACCGTCTTATTCTCGCTATATATATCCACTGCTTCTCCAACCGCAATCTGTGATGGTGCTAATTCTTTTTCATTGGCACTAACAAAGCTAGTTGCCCCCGTGTAAAGCAGCATCAACTCCTGGTCTGTCGCAATATTTTGCACCGTCAATGTCTTGCCAATTGTATCAATACTGCGAACAATTCCTGTCATATCCGCAGCACTCTCTGAGGCGGCCGAAGGGGCAGGTGTCACAGCCCCCTTACCACTTCGCCTCTTCACTTGACAACCGCACAGAAGAATACCCATAATAACCAATATAACTCCCAGCAAGTATCTATCTTTTCCCTTCATCGGCCTCATCCTCAATCCTAAAATAGTTATGTATATCATAACACAAAGACCCATGGAATAAAAGCCTAACCTCGCCTCTTAAGTTCCTGTAAAAACACCTCTTTTTCCTTACTTTGCTCGCTCAATCCCATCAGCTTTTCTATGTTTCGTTTGGACAGCCAGGACTTCTTGCGATTATAATACTGATTTAACAATTTCCAATACTTCTCTGGATAGCGCAGCATCACATAGAGAAGATTATTTCCGTTCTGACTCAACTCCTGCTGCCGCTCATAGCCTTCGAGTACTGCTTCTCCCGCCCAAGATTCCCAGTTGTTCTTCTCCATTGTTTTACGAAGAAAATAATACAAATCCTGTAACGGCTCTCCACGGCACACTTTGTCAAAATTCGTTGTCGCCACACCCTTATTTGTGAAAATGACATTATGGTAATTATAATCTCCATGACAGATTCCATTTTCCTCGACACGTAGACCTTGAAGCATTTCCTGCGCCTCAAGGCTCTGTTCGTAAAATCCATCAAAACAATCAAGCGCAAAGATTTCGAATTCATTTTTCTGCTTCTTGTCTTTCATATAGCGACACACACGCTTCATTTCTCTCGTGTGACGCACGAAACTGTCCTCCACCTTCTTCTGCCGAAAATCCTCTCCCACAGGAAAATCTTTCAGCACTCCATGCATCCTGCCTAGATTCTCTGCTGCTTCTATTATACATCTACGTTCCCTCAGATTGCACTCATCACCGTGAAACCATCTCGTTATCACGTACTGTTCTCCTGACTCTAGCTGCACAGAGGGATTGCCCTGTGCGGAAGGCACAACCTGGTCCACCAGCTTCATCCCGGCATGAAAGAGCGCGTCTTTCACTTGATTTTCCAACAGAAAATGTGCCCCAATATACCGATGTTCCCGAAGAAGCATCACCCCATCTGAGGTCTCTAACACTTGCGCTCCCCTCGTTCGATAGCTGTTCTTCACTTTAAAATCATAGAACTCTAATACCTTACTCTGTTTATCCTCCACCGGCAATCCCTCCTTCATGTCTTACATTTTATGCCTTGCAGGGGAAAATATGCCTTCAAATCATATTTACTTAGTTTTCTCATATATTTAAGAAAACGCCTATTTTCCCTGGTTTTCCAGAGGAAGGAGCGACCATGCGAAAACTTTTATCCATACTAATCTGTGTGGCATGGATTCTAACTAGTTGCACGCCTGCTGCCCATGCGGACAATCCAGACTTTACTTCTTTCACCGATCAGCTTTTCATCTAGCAGATGAACGAAGATGCTTTGTCCGCAAATTATACACTTGATGTATCCCTACGCCATGCAATGAAAGACAAGAACTATCTCTACTATCATCAATATCTCGGGCCAACCACGGGGGTACAGGCTCAGCTTCCGGTTCTTCTCAGCGAATTTCACCTAAACAACAAAGCTCAATTTAATACCTATTTCTCACTACTAAAAAGCATTCCTGCTTATTTCCAAAGCATTGTTGACTATGAGATTGCAAAGACTGAACATCATTTGTCAGCTAGTGCATCCTCTTTGACACGTATCATCGAGCAGTGCCATGAATTTGCCCAAAACCCTGAAAAAAATGTGCTGATTACCAATTTCAATCATCGTCTAAAAGAGATGACCTTCCTATCTATTGAGGAAAAAAAGGCTTACCGGCAGACAAACAAGCAACTTATTTTAGAGACCATTATTCCTGCCTATGAGAAAATGGTTTCACAGCTCGAAGGATTGCTCCCCAACGCAAGAACCGATGGCAGCCTTGCCACACTTAAGAATGGAAAACCTTATTACACTTATCTCTTCCAATCCTCTGTGGGAACATTACGTAGTGTTCCCGATTCTCAGTCGCTGATTCAAAAGGCTTTGAAGCAGAGCCAGCAGGTATTGAAGAATATGGCTCGCAAGCATCCGAATACATTTTCCAAAGCTGCGCTTCTATCGGCAACAACAAATACGCCCCAGGAGATTTTAGCTCATCTCGAGAAGGCAATTGATAAGGATTTTCCTTCCATCGACAAAGTGAAATACGAAGGCACCAATCTATTCCCTACTCTTGCGCATGAGGGTTATCCTGGTC
>CAZUGH010000015.1:10836-13994 GCA_964619785.1 uncultured Lachnospiraceae bacterium
AAATACGAAGGCACCAATCTATTCCCTACTCTTGCGCATGAGGGTTATCCTGGTCATCTTTTTCAAGCCGCCTTCCTTCACCGCAATCTCTCCTCTCCCCTTCAGGCAACCTTGAATTTTGGTGGCTACTGCGAAGGTTGGGCAACCTATGCCGAGATTTATTCTTACCAATATGCCAAACTTGAACCTGATGTCGTCTCCATTATGCAAAATCAAACAATACTGTCACTGTGCCTCTATGCGCTGTGCGATATTGGCATCCATTACGAGGGCTGGGACTTGACGGCGACAGGGGATTTTCTCGAGAAATATGGTATCTCAGATATTAGTCAAGTATTGTCCGTATACCAAAACATCATCGACGAACCCGTTAGTTATCCGAAGTACACAATGGGTTATTTGGAAATTATGGAATTGAAGGCTCTTGTGCAAAAGGAACTAGGTAAGGATTATACAGATAAAATGTTTCACACCTGGTATCTATCCATGGGCCCTACCTGGTTTGAAATCCTGCGCACCTATATTCACCCATGGTTTGACAAAATGACGCAAAATAAACATTGATTATTATTATCACGATATGATATAATTATTGGTAGTATATGTTATGCGATATTTATTTACTAAAAGGAGGAACCATCATGTTTTGTCCCGAATGCGGAACCAACAATGCAGACCAAGCTCAATTCTGCGAGAAATGTGGAACCAAGCTAGAACAGCCTGTTGCCACACCCGTGAGTCAGCCTGACGCTGCACCAGCTTATAACCAAGCTGCACCAACTGCTCCACGTGAGCCAAGAAAACCTATGTCAATGACAACTAAGGTGATTCTAATCGTAGCCCTCGCGCTCATCGTTCTAGGAACTTCTGGCTTCTTTGTACTAAAGAGCATCACCAATCCGAAGAACATCGTTACGGATTATGCTAAGTCTTATGTTTCACATGATGCTAAGTCACTATTTAAAACATTAGGATTTGAGGAGAGCCCATTTATTACTGCGGCCAACTTCGAAAAGGCACTAAAGAGCGACACAGATGCTCATTTTGCTGATGCATCCGATTATACCATCGAGGAAAATGAGACCTCAAGCAGTTCAAAAGAGAACAAAACCCTGAACTACAACGTTACTTTCCGCGACAGCAGCAATGCATTTGAGTATAATACCCGTATTACACTCACAAAACAAAGCACCAAGTCTTTCCTATTCTTTGACAACTGGAAGATTAAGCCGGATTCTTTCTTGGCTAAAGACCTATGTTTGCAAGTACCTGCCGGCTCTGAGGTAACTTTAGACGGCGTTACTCTAGATAGCAAATATATGTCAGAGAGCGAAGACGAAAAGTACGTTAGTTTCTGTATTCCATATCTTTTCTCAGGGGATCATACATACACAGTAACGCAGACTAACTTCAATGATTATGAAGGTAAATTCACCTCAGATGCTAGAGATTATCAAAAATCAAATATTGCATCCGTAGACAGCTATAACATGACATTATCTGATGCGGTAGCAGATTCTTTGATTGAGACATCTAAGACCACACTTCAGAATATTTACACTGCTGCTCTTGATAAGAAGGATTTTGCTGATGCGATTACACCAACCGCAATTGAAGCAGATTCCCTCTCAACAATGACAGACAGCTATAATACATTTGTTGAAAACAATGTAAAAGGAGATACGCACCTAAAGAAAGTCGAATTCAAGGCAATCGATGGTTCTGCCCAGATTACAAGCAACTATAGTGATAACGATGATTGCTTCGCTGTCATGGTAACACTTGATGTTAGTTACACAACAAGCAGTGTTGTGAAATCATTCTGGGATGGCAAGAAGTCTAACAAGACCTATGATGGCGAATCTTCGCTGAGTTTCACCTATCATTACAGAGATGGAAAATGGGTCTTGAACAATACTGGCGCATTATCTAACTGTGTATATTACAGCAGATACTAGAACGAATAAACTTAATCAGCTATTTGTGTAGACGCGTCACAAATAACTCATTTCACCGTTACGCTTCAGAAAAGAGGATATTATGGCAAAATTTTGTATTTATTGTGGTAAACCATTAGAAGAAGGGGCAACATGTGATTGTCCACAGGCACAGGCCGCTGCAGCAGCTCCACAGCAGCAGGCAAACCCTACACCTCAGGCTCAGCCTTACCAGCAGCCATACAACGCAGCTCCAAATCCAGCTGTTCAGGCTATTGGTTCTGGTTTAAAATCACTCCTTACGATTGTAAATAAACCAGTTGAGACAATGCAGGCATTCGTCAAAGCTTCTAACTTCATTGTTGCTTTGATTCTCATGGGTGCTCAGGCAATCATCGCTGCTTTATTTTCACTCGTTGCAGCCTCAGGCATGGGTGGTATGGTTGAACTTCCTAAGATGTTCTTCATGACATTTGGCTTCTCCATTTTACTAATGGCTGTATTATATGGTGCTCTCTTCCTACTTGTTATCATCTTCAAGGGAAAGACAGATGCTAAGACATTATTGTGTGTTGTAGCCATTCGTAGTACAGTCGTAATTTCATTTATGATTGTTGGTTTATTAGTCGGTCTTGCAAGCTTACCAATTGGTCTTGGACTTTTCTTCATCAGTGAGATATTTGCACTCTTCTACATGGTAATGGCAATGAAGAATGCTTGTAACCTTCCAGATCATTTGATTATGTATGTCGTTGCAATCGCCGCTGTCATCGTAATCATTGCTTACGCATTAATCTTTCAGGGTGTTGCAAAAGGCCTTGTTACAGACATGATGGGAAATATGTTTGGCGGACTCGGAAGTAGTCTCAGCGGACTAAGTGATTTGAGCGACCTGTACTAAAATAACCTATATTGTTTTATAGCCGTTGTGAAATCATATGTACCTTGGTATATCCAGGATGCATACAGATTTTGCAACGGTTTTTTGTATACGAATGCAACCTGTTGTTTTTTATGCAATGATAAGGAGGAAATCATGGAATTATTTGATGCAATCAAAAACCGTCGTTCAATCCGCTCCTATACGGAGCAGCCCGTACAATCGTCAGACCTTACGCAAATTCTGTTAGCTGGTTCATATGCACCTAGTGGTAGTAATAGTCGCACGACCCATCGTCTTGTAATCCAAGACAGAACCGTACTTACAGAGCTTGAATCCCT
>CAZUGH010000015.1:14094-17373 GCA_964619785.1 uncultured Lachnospiraceae bacterium
AATAAAAAGACCACTCCACAACAGTAGACTGGTCTTAATCATTCTTATGCTTCTTAATAATCTCTTCGTATCTTCTGCTGGATGCTTCCATCTCTTGGTCCAGCTGTGCTACCTCTGCATCTAAATCGTCTAATTCCTCAAGCAGGTCAAGAAGATCATCATCTGATATAAAGCTCTCCATATGCATCCTCATCCTCTATTCGTATATTTGTAGTTATATTTTAACACACTCATGGAGGTAGACGCAACCTATTTCCACATGGATTTATATTTGCATAGCTATCTATTTTGTGCTACCATATTCCTAAACAAATTTTATTTTTTTCTCAGAATGGAGGCTATATGGAAGAACAATTTAATGAACAATATGATGAACAACAGGATATTCAAAGCAATAAGGGAATGGCGATTCTAAGCTATATAGGATTTCTTTTTATCATTCCATTGCTTTCATCTACAAAATCAAAGTATGCAAGGTTTCATCTGAACCAGGGAATTATTTTATTTATTGCAGAGGCTATATACGAAGCCCTTATGCAGATACTCAACCACTCACTGTTGGGGTTTTTCCCATTTTCTATCGCAAAGATTCCATTTGAATTGCTTCAAGTCGTTTTTCTGATTTTTACTATCGTTGGAATCGTGCATGCATGCAATGGAGAGAAGACGGAGCTTCCGTTTATCGGGCACTTCAAGATACTATCCTAATCGAAACTAGAAACGAGGCTTACTATGAGTATGAATGATACCCCAAGGGGCGAGCGATTACATATCGCGTTATTTGGACGACGTAATGCAGGTAAATCCAGTATTATCAATGCCATTACCGGACAGGATTTGGCGATTGTATCAGATGTAAAAGGTACAACAACAGATCCCGTATACAAGGCGATGGAGCTTCTCCCTTTGGGACCCGTCATGATTGTAGATACACCTGGTCTTGATGACGAAGGGTCCCTTGGAAAAGAGCGCGTGAAGAAGGCACGAGCGGTACTAAATAAGACTGACATTGCACTTGTGATTGTCGATGGCAGCACTGCCAAGGATGATATGTCCTTTGAAGGGCAGATTATTGACTTGATTCAGAAGAAGGGCATTCCTTACCTTGTTGTACTGAATAAGCAAGATGAATGGGGTGAGAATGAGGCGGCAATCGCGGCACTTGGTCACATCTGCGTGAGTGCAGCCACCGGATATCACATTCATGAATTAAAAGAGGCTATCACCAAGCTTGTTCCTATCGAAGATGACAAGATGCAGATTGTGGGCGACCTGCTAGCACCAGGTGACTTTGTCGTTCTCGTCGTTCCAATCGATAAAGCCGCGCCGAAAGGACGCTTAATTCTACCTCAGCAACAGACGATTCGCGACATTTTAGAATCCGATGCAACAGCCATCGTTGTGAAAGAATATGAGCTACGCGATACACTGATGAACTTGGGCAAGAAGCCAAAGCTAGTCATTACTGATTCACAAGTCTTTGCCAAAGTATCCGCGGATACACCGAGTGATATCTGGCTGACTTCATTTTCCATTCTATTTGCAAGATACAAGGGCGACCTGAAAACTATGGTGGCTGGCGTACAAGCTGTGGATCAGCTAAAGGACGGCGACCGTATCCTCATGGCAGAAGGTTGTACGCATCATCGTCAATGTGACGATATCGGAACCGTGAAGATTCCAAGATGGTTATTGGCGCACACCGGCAAGGACTTGGTATTCGAAACCAGTAGCGGTGGCGGCTTTCCTGGGGACCTGAGTCAGTATGCCATGATTGTTCACTGTGGTGGCTGTACACTTGGCAGAAAAGAAATGGCCTTTCGCCTAGCAGAGGCAAAAGACCAAGGAATACCAATTGTTAATTACGGAATATTGATTGCCTATATGCAAGGCATTTTGAAACGAAGCGTGGAACCATTTCCAGGGATACATGTCTTACTTGATTAGTCTTTGCAACGCTTCGCTGCTTCATCATAACCAATTTCGTTCACTAATCTGGTCGTCTCCTCTCGGGAGCCGGCCAGATTTTTTGCACAGCCAGACTCATTCGCTTGTAGCGGTTCGATTGCATTTTCTCGGAAAATGCTTACGCCACGAATGAGCAAGTCTAGCGATTCTAGTAGTTTATGTGCCATGAATGGTAGAAATGCGTTCAGTTCTAATTGGCCACTCGCCGCAGCAAAGGAAATACCACTATCATTTGCCATAACCTCCATCGCCACCTGTGTTACCATTTCAGGAATGACTGGGTTGACCTTACCCGGCATAATCGTCGAGCCTGCCTGCATTGCCTTGAGATGAATCTCACTCATTCCACCTTTCGGACCAGAATTCATCAGACGCAGATCATTACAAATCTTCATTAGATTAACGCCACACGACTTGAGAAGACCAGAGACCTCGACTAATACATCATTATTCTGAGTCAAATCCATTGGATACTCCGCCCTTGCCAGTCCAAATCCCGTGAGCTGACGAAGATTATCAATCACCTGATAACTGTATGCATGGCTCGCATTGATACCAGTTCCGACTGCCGTTCCGCCTAGATTAACCTGTCGAAGCCGTTCCTCCACCTTGTAAATGCGCCATCGGTCACGGCCGATTGCCTGCGCATAAGCACCGAATTCTTCGCCCAGTGTAATTGGCAAAGCATCCATCAATTGTGTCCGTCCTAATTTCTTCACCTTCGCAAACTCAGTTTCCTTCTGTTGCAAGCTTTCCTGAAGTGCCGACAACTCATCGCTGAGCAGGCGAACTTTCGTAATGGCCGCAATTCGCAATGCAGTTGGGTACACATCATTGGTTGACTGTCCCAGGTTCACATGGTTAAACGGACTAATCACATCGTAACGCCCCTTCGGAAGACCCATATGCTCGAGCGCGGCATTCGCAACCACTTCATTTACATTCATATGTGTTGTCGTTCCCGCACCGCCCTGTAACGCATCCGTAACAAACTGTTCATCGAAACGTCCCGCGACAATCTCATCGCAGGCATACTCAATCGCACCGCTTCCTTACCCATCTCATAAAAGGGAACCTCAACCATTGTAATCGATGGGCTAAAAAATAAAGTATTTGGTATTCCGTCAAAACCGCTCACACATACATCCTCGGGAATTCGGTATCCTCGTCGAAGTAATTCTGTACTGACCCCTTGCGCCATATAGTCATTGGCACAGATGATAACTTCTGGTTGATATCCATCTTGATAAAAATGGTCGCAGGCATCTGCACCACAATTAGTCCAAAAATTACCATAGAAAATCTGTTGCT
>CAZUGH010000015.1:17473-33669 GCA_964619785.1 uncultured Lachnospiraceae bacterium
TCGCAGGCATCTGCACCACAATTAGTCCAAAAATTACCATAGAAAATCTGTTGCTCTGTAACAGGGAGCCCATACGCTTTCATAATACGTTGAAAGCATGACAGACGAGCTCTAGCCTCCTCCATATCAAGCGGTCCCGACATGAAGCAAAACTTCGTAAATTCATGCACCTCGACAAAATGCATTACCATATCTTCCATCGCGGCATCATCATCAATGCCAAGCGTATGAAATCCTTCTACATTTTCCCTTAAACTCACGACAGGACAATGACACCGGCTGCGGATATTTTCCACCAATTCTTCTTTTGTACCCGCAATATCCATCGTATCTGTTGCTACAATAACTCCGTCTAGGTCCTCGTAAGGAGGCAGGAACAGAATCTGCTTCTCGCCATTAACAAATCGCTTATTGTGGTCATGGCGTCCAAACGATGAAAAGAAAGCCACATTATAACCACGCTCTTGCGCTTCTTCAATAATTCCCTGGCATGTTTTCTTCTGAAATGGATCAGATGGACGAAATGTAAAAACCCCAATTGTTTTCCTATTGTTATGAAACATAACCGTCCCCTTCTTTCTTATCTTTGGTAGAACACCTGATTGCGGTACATACGTCCCGCCACACCAACAAGTATAATGGTAACAAGCAACAACACTGCCATCATCGCAAGTCCCATCAGGATACTTACATTTCCAAGTAAAATGTCTCCTGGCATACTAAAGGCAGATGTCAATGGGAACCATCTCAAAACCGTAAGCAATGATTCTTTGCCCTGAAGACTTGGAAAATACGAACCGAAAAATCCGATTACCACGATAATCTGATAACCACCCATCCCCTGACTTAAGTCCTCTGCCTTCGAAATGCGTGACGCAACGATTCCTGCTACAACACAATAGAATACAAATCCCAAACATACTGCCAAAACAGCCATAATAATTGCAGGAACTGTGAATCCCGAACCAACTCCCATGCGATGAATTCCGTTTAATACCCCAACAATCGGATTATTGAATTTGGAATTCAGAACTATGCCGGCATAATGTCCACCAACAAGACCTGCGACCAAACCAAGAATCCATACGATGAATTGCCCAATTCCAACCAGCGCCATCGCACTAATCTTGCCTGCGAGTAACTCCGATGGTTTCACACATAACAGCAAGGTTTCCATCAACTTGGAGGTTTTCTCTGCCGTTACTGTCTTGGCAATACTCTGTCCATACACAATAACCATGAAATAAAGTACCATAATAATCAGAAGTGGTCCCATCGTCTTAGTGAGCATGCTTCCTACACTCTCTGGTTCCTTACCCACAGTCGTATATTCCGTGTTAAGCGGTGCCATCACCACCTGAAGCTTCTCTGGAGATATCTGACTATGCGCTAACTTTTGTCTGTGAATCAAGGTACTGATTTTCTCAAGTTCCTCATAACAAGTATCCTCGGTAACCTCGGATTCTTCTGGCATCTCAAGTTTCAATCCCATGCTTTCATCATCCATATAACAACGAACCATCGCATCTTCTTCCTTGGACGCATGTATTTTCTTACGGATTGATTTTGCATCCTCCGTAACAACTTTGCTTTTCTTTACCTGGCTAAAATCCAGATAGTCATAACCAGTCTCATTCACAATATATAATGTCTGAATCTGCTTGCTATCTTCTTTTTCACTTTCACTATTTCCTTGAAAATAGGACATTGCGCAAATCCCTAAAAATCCTGCTAGGAATAGGAAAATGGAGACTCCAAGTGTCGAAATCAGAAAGCTCTTCCCTTTGGTTGCTTCTCCAATTGTAAATCGAAATACTTTTCTCATGATGGATCCGCCTCCTTTCTTCTGGCCAGACGGAAAATCTGACGGAGTTTCATCACATCACCTTTATACATAATCATCGAGCGGTATACTCTTGTTACCAACATGCTAAGCAATACAATAGAGATAATCTGCACGGCCAAAATCGCCAAAGCCAAGTATAACGGAATGACGCCTGTCAGCAGGTTAGCTGGTGCTAAAAATGGTGTGCAAAATGGAACGAAGCACAAGATGCGTTCTATTAGTCCACCTCCTCCAGAGGCAAGACTACTTATCTTAATTCCTAACCCAGCGTAAGCACTCAGAACTAGGATAACATTGAAAATCTTCATGCCCTCTCCCATATCCTCGGTCTTACTAATCGCAGCTCCAAATAATGCTGCCATGATGGCGAAAAACAGAACACCTGATAAGAAACTGACAACCGCTACAATGATATTAACTAAACTGAGACCAGGCATATTCGTAGCACTAACTACAGTCGCTAGTTGCTCTGGCAATACAATCTGATCCATACCAAATGCCAACATTGTGATGATTCCAGAAGCAATTCCACATACAATCATAAGGCCAAGCTGTGCCATTACTACGCCAAGCGCACCAAGCACTTTTCCCCAAATCAGACTCTTCGTATCTACGGATATCATCAAATTCTCAACTAGCTTATTCGACTTTTCCGTTACAATGCTTGAGGATACAGCTTCTGCGCTAAAGGAAATCAACATGACAAATAATACAAAACTTGCAAGGAACAGATAGTATTGTTCCATGCTCATATCATCTTCCGTATCAGATGGCGCTTTGCCTTCTTTATCAAGCCACACAACATCCGTTGTAATGTCCTGGTTAATATCTTTAATCTGCGCTTCTGTAAGTCCCTGTGAGCGCTGTCGCAGTTCATTAAACTGTTGATCAAAATCCTCACTGAGCTCCATCACCGTCATCTCGCTCAAGTCGCCATCGGCTGCTGCCACATAACGAATCGTATAGCCAGTTTCTTCTTTTGTAATATGAAGAAGCAACGTGTTATCAACCACATCTTTTTCTGACGAGGCTGTACCAAACTCTACTTTCTTGTACTCTGAATTTGCTTTCATTCCAGAAAAATCACCCAGGTTCAATCCGGATTCATCCCAGACAAGCACCTTATCTACCGTGGCTCCTCCACCGTCATCATCTCTCTGATTCAGCACATGAAGAACTGGCATAGACAACAAAATAACAAGACACATAATGCCCGTTATTACCTTGATACCTATACTCTTCATACTCTGAAGCAGCGTAAATTTGAATACTTTATACATCGCTGCCTCCCACCTTTTCCACAAAGATTTCATGAAGAGATGGCTCTCTCAATTCATAATGAATCACAGGAATCTTCTCTTCGAGTAATCGTTTCAATAATTGTTCGGCTTCTTCTTCCTTCTCCACCTTAATCGCATAACCAGCTGGAGTAGATGACTCAACTGTTAATCCTAATTCATTTAGTATATGCTCGATATCGCCTTCACATTTCACCTGAAGATGCACTCTTCCGTACTCTTTCTTAATCTCGTTGAGATTACCAGAGAGTACCGTCTTTCCTTTATCTAGTATTGTTACATCCTCACAAAATTCCTCAATCGTAGCCATCTGGTGGCTAGACATAATCATATATTTTCCCTTTTCAATCTCCTGACGAATGATATTTTTGAAAAGGTCAGCATTCACTGGATCAAGACCACTAAGTGGTTCATCTAAGATGATTAGTTCAGGGTCCGATAGAAGCGCCACTAATAGCTGGACCTTCTGCTGATTTCCTTTGGAAAGCTGCTCTGCCGTCTTAGGTTTTTCGCGCTTTGCCTTCTTACTAGTACTCTTAGGATAAAGGTACTCCGTCAACTCCAGACGTAATGCTAAGCGTTGAATTCTCTTCCGTGCCTCTTCCTTTGACACACCCTTTAAGCTGGCAAAATACATCAACTGGTCCATCAAGGTAACTTTCGGATACAATCCACGTTCCTCTGCCAGATAACCGACATTTACCTCCATTGGATTGAGTGGCTTGCCCTTCCAAGTCACAGTTCCTCCATCACTAACTAGCATTCCAAGTATCATTCGTATTGATGTGGTTTTACCTGCGCCATTTGTTCCTAGCAAAGCATAAACGCCAGGTTTATCCATTGTAAAAGTCAAATCTTCGAGTACAACTTTATTACCGTACTTCTTTCGTAAGCTCTTCACCTCTAGTGACATTTTGTCCTCCAATCAAAATCTGCATTAACGTGTCTCTATGATTCAATTCTGGTTCCTCTAACACTCGATCAAGTAGAGTAGCCAGACATTGACCAATCTCAGGGCCTTGCTTCACACCTGCTTCGATTAAATCCTTCCCCGTGACTGCCAAATCCTTCACTGTCACAGCTTCACCTGCTGCTACAATCTCCCGATATAATTGTTTTGCTTGTTCTAGGCGCTGTAGCTTCTCACTCCGCATATATTCGCTTTGTGCTAAGAGATCCGCTTCTTGCAAGGCAAACAAATATGGCATTGTCTTCATTCCCACACGATTCATCAGTCTGCGTAGCGCCCTTTTACCACCTTCATATCGATAATCGTGGAATTGTATCATCTTCGTCACAATCCCCCATGTCTCATTGTCAAACTTCAATCTACGAATAATCTGTCCAGCCAGTTCGGCTCCTTTTATATCATGATTAAAGAAATGATCGATTCCTTCCTCATCCGTCGTCTGGCAAAGCGGTTTCGCCACATCATGCAATAACGCCGCAAATACAAGAATAATCTGGTCCTTGCTTCGAGGGAAATCCCCTCTTTGATATATCTCATTTACCTTTTTCACTGCCTCGATGCTGTGATTCGCCACATCTAGATAATGATGAGGATTGTTCTGCTTCGTTTCACACATCTGGTCAAATTCAGGCAAAAATACCTGGGTCAGACCAACTTCCCTAGCAATCAACATTTTCTCTGGTCCCTGCGAACAGAGTAATTTCGTCAATTCAACGCGTATGCGTTCTGCGCTCACATGGTCAAGCGTCTGACTAATTTCTTTGATTGCCCCTAATGTTGTTTCTTCAATATGAAAATCCAGCTGTCCTGCAAACCGAATCGCACGCAGCATCCGAAGTGCATCTTCATTGAAGCGGTCGGTAGGATTGCCCACCGCACGGATTAAGTGTCTCTCCATATCCTCTTTACCGCCGAATTTATCCACAATACCAGACTCTTCATTATATGCCATCGCGTTTATCGTAAAATCTCGTCTCTTCAAATCTTCTGTCAGATTCGGGGTAAATAAAACCTCTTTGGGATGACGATGATCCTCGTACTCACCATCTACTCGATAAGTAGTCACTTCGTAACCGGTCTTATCAATCATAATCGTAACGGTTCCATGTTCAATCCCTGTGTCAATCGTCCGTCGAAACAATGCCTTCACTTCTTCGGGTCTAGCTGACGTTGTAATGTCCCAATCCTGTGGCTCTCTTCCTAATAGCACGTCACGAACACAGCCCCCTACTGCATAGGCTTCATGTCCATTTTCATTTAACATATGAATAATATGGCTGACGTCAGCCGGTATCCTCATTGTCTTCATAACTTCACGTTCTTTCTAAGTCTGATTTTGATACAATCTGTTTTATTATACCTTTTTTCCCAATCAATGGCAAGATTAGAAACACTCTCTATCCTTTGACAAATGCGTAAAAATTGAGTACAATAAAGACTAAACGTAAATTTAGGAGGATAACGATGAATTACTCATATACAACAAAGGGAACTTGCAGTTCTAGAATTGATTTTGAAATTAACGGAGACATTATTACAGATGTTCATTTTACTGGTGGTTGCAATGGCAATCTCAAGGCAATCCATTCACTCGTAGATGGATTAACAGTAGAACAGATAGAGAACAAATGTGGTGGCATCGAGTGTGGTATGAAGGGGACTTCCTGCGCCGACCAATTAGCCCGCGCTGTACGCGAGGCATACGAAGCCAACACTCATTGAAAGGACCATTATGAAGAAATACATCATCGGAATTGCTTTGATTATCATCGCAGAGGTGGTAGTTCTAACCCTGCCCGCCAAACCAGATTTCGATTCTAAGTCAAGCACAGTAGCGACTCAGAGTGAATATTATTATAAGGATAATGAAGACTCGGAGGACCCACTTTTGCCTGGAGATATGAATTCTATACTTAGTGAAAAAGCCACGGTTCCCATTGATACCACACCAACAAGTATTACTGTTTTGGTGAACCGTTCCTACTTATTGCCAAGCACATATATCCCTAGTGACTTAACAGAGCCCGAGGTCAAGTTTAGTTTCTACTATTCTAGTGAGAAACGAAAGATGCGCCAAGAGGCAGCCGAAGCACTGAAAGAATTATTTGATGCTGGCATCGAGAAAAATGTACTCCTCTATGGGGTATCCGGTTATCGCTCGTATGCAAGGCAGAAGCAAATCTACGACAACAATGTACGTAATCGTGGTGCCGAGGCAACTAATTCTGTCTCTGCCAAGCCAGGAAGCAGTGAACATCAAACTGGTCTATCCATTGATGTATCTGCCAAGGTTGTTGGCTGTCGTCTTGACCAAGCATTGGGTAATACAACCGAAGGTAAATGGCTCGCCAAGAATGCCCACAAGTTCGGATATATCATTCGTTACCCCAAAGGCAAGGAATCAATTACCGGATATTCCTACGAGCCATGGCACATTCGTTATGTAGGAAAATCCGTTGCTTCTTATTTATATAAGAACAATCTGACTTTGGAAGAATACTATGGCACGACTTGTGATGAGAAGAGTGGCGAGGCACTTACTGGTGTCGATGTTGAGAATGCGGATACTGTAACGTATGCCACACCAAAACCAACGAAAAAGCCGAAAGCCAGCCCAAGTCCAACACCAAAAGCAACCAAGAAGCCAAAGAAGACACCAAAACCAACCAAGAAACCAGCTCGCACACCGCACCCTACTCAGGCACCAGTCGTTACGGAAGCACCCGTTGTTACACCCGCTCCAACTGCTGTTCCTGTCGTACCCGAGCCAACCGAGCAGGTTCCGATTCAATAAACGATATGGAGGAATTCTATGAGAACTATTATTGTTGGTATATATGCCGTTGTTGTTGGCATAATCAGTTTACCGTTTTTATTAATTGAACTTTTGGTTCGATTAATCAGCCCGATGGCCGCTGCCCGATTTGCCCAGTTTGTTGTGCGGATTGTATTTTCACAGATTCTCTTTCTCTCTGGTGCTAAGAAGACAATCATCGGTCTTGAGAAGATTCCCATGGATACTCCTGTACTTTATGCAGCCAATCATCGTAGTTTCTACGATATCATCTTGGCTTATTCTACCGTACCGGGCCAGACTTCTTTTGTATCGAAAAAAGAGATTGGCAAGATTCCATGCGTTGCTCAATGGATGTTTTTCCTTCGCTGTTTATTCATGGATCGTTCCGACATCAAACAACAGCTTTCTGTCATCAAGCAGTGTATCACTCAGGTGAAGGAAGGTTATTCTATCTACATCGCTCCCGAGGGCACTCGCAACGCCACCGATACTCTTCTTACTTTTAAAGAAGGTAGTCTTCGAATCGCGCACAAGACAGGATGTCCCATTGTTCCCGTCTGTGTTATGAATACAGAAGCCATTTTTGAAAATTCATTGCCATGGATTCACGGTGGCAAAATACTGATTGAGTATGGCGATCCAATCTATCTCGATCAGCTCTCGCCTGAGGACAAGAAGCACGTTGGTGCTTATACTCAGAAAATTATCGCAGACATGTACGCAAAACATCTTTCTTTTTTGGAAAAATAGTGTTAAAATAACAAAAGTATGTTGTATTACAAGGAGGAACACAAATGACTGTAGCATTTCCATTCGGTGTATTATTCACCGTTCTCGGCATTATTTTAGGAATTTTATTAATCGTACTGATTGTACTTTCTATCGTAGGTAGAAAGATGCAAAAGAAGCAGGAAGCTTCCCAGAGTCAGATGGAAGCAGCTTCTCAGACCGTCTCCCTTCTCGTCATTGACAAGAAGCGTATGAAGCTAAAAGATGCCGGTTTCCCTAAGATTGTAGTAGACTCCACACCAAAGTATCTTCGTGGTTCTAAGGTCCCTGTTGTGAAAGCAAAGATTGGTCCGAAGATTATGTCGCTGATGTGTGACGAGAAGATATTCCCACTTCTTCCTGTAAAGAAGGAGTTAAAGGTAGTACTTAGTGGTATCTACATCATGAGTGTCAAAGGACGAAACGTCCTAGAAAACCCAGATGAAAAACTAGGCTTCTTCCAGAAGATGAAACTAAAAGCATTAAAGAAGACACAGGGTTAAATAAGATATGTGAAGAACGACCAAAGGTCGTTCTTCTTTTTTACGTCATTGGACATATAGTGGCTTCATTTTTCGGGACGAGATTTTCGATTGGACATATGCACTTTTTATTTTCGCTCAATGTCCAATCCAACTTCCCATCGTGAACAAGGGACAAGTCACTTAGATATTCCTTCCTCACAATCAAAAAAGGCCAGCAGATTCATTCCTGCCAGCCAAATACCGCTTTTACATTTCCCCTGATTTTATCCGTCCATTCGGCATTCCACCGTAATACATAACGCCCATCCAACGGTCCTTCTCTACCCCGATTCCATGTGACAATTCATATACAATCTGTTCTTTTACCTTCTCATCCATCAACATCTCAAATGCCTTTTTCATACAATAGTCTCTCGGATTATTCAAATAGAGATTGTAGTCCTTGCGATTCATAAAGTATTGTATAAAAATCGCATAGAAAAAAATACATGAAAAAATCCCCGAAGCCACACACAGTATCGTCGCTAACGATAGGATGGCAAAGTCCGTTGTATGGAAATAAAACTGAATGCCAAATGCCAAGGCACCCATACAAGCGAACCAAAACAGCCAGTGTAATACTGTCCCGAGTCGTGGTTTCTTCGGTGGATCAATTGTTTTTGATAACTTTTCTAAATGCTCGTACTCTCTTGCTAATAACAAGTCACGTTCCGTATCATTCATAATTTCTCAAATCCCGTTATTAAAATATTCTGATTTTCTGGGAGAGACAAGTCAATCGTAACACCATTCATAAGGCGAACAACCGGGTTCAATGTGTTATGCTGACGATTCTCCACAACAATAGCTACCTGTCCTGTGGATAGGACAACATTTCTTCCCTTTGGATAAACAGGGATATAAGTCAAGAACGCCTTGACATAATCCGGTTCAAACATCGAACCAGCGTTATTCATAATAAACTCAATTGCTTCTGCAGGTGAATGTGCTCGCTTATAACTTCTCTCACTAATCAATGCATCATATACATCTGCAATGTGAATAATCTTGGCAAACATGTAGATTTGGTCCCCCGCTAACCCGAGTGGATAGCCAGTACCATTCAAATTCTCATGATGTGAATAAACACCCATCTTCGTCTTAGAACTAATCTGAATATTATCCTTAATCTTGTCATAGCCATATTCTGAATGGTTCTTCACAATCCCGTATTCTTCTTCTGTAAGCGGACCATCTTTATCTAGTATCTCCGGTGCAATATTCACCTTGCCAATATCATGAAGCAAAGCCGATGCTGCTAACTCCTCAAGCATGGATTTCTTCAAACCAATACCCATTCCAGTAATGACAGATAGAATTGCAACATTGACCGAATGCTTATATGTATAATCCGAGTTTGTTCGAAGACTAACCAGATTCAAGCTAATCTCACCATTCTGGCTAAGCTCATTTGTAATATCGTTCGCCACATCGAGAGCGGCATCAATATCCATCCTCTGAAGTGCTCTCGAAGCCTTAATCTCTAGTTCATCACTAATCAATTCTTCAATCGTGATGTCCTCTGACAAAGCATCTTCTATATATAAACCAGGAAGTCCAATCTCTTGCATACGTCGAATTAAGTTATCCGTGAGTTTAACACGATAATTCACAAGAATCATGCCACTTTCGTTAAATATTGACTTGCCAACAACCATGCCTGGCTGTACGTTGTTGATGCTGACATAACGCATTTGATGTCCTCCCTTCTCCGTCTTTTGTAAAGATATACCTGTGTATTATATACAAATTTTCCCCAAAAAGCAATACCTCTCTCTAGATATTGATTTCTCCCTGGAATACCTCAGTAGCTGGCCCCCTCATATACACCGTTCCGTCTTCCATATAAGTATCTCGAAGTGCGCCTCCTCGAATCTGAATCTCAATCTCTTCATTATAAGGGCAAAATCCATTCAGTACGGCTGCTACGGTTGTTGCACAAGTTCCGGTACCACACGAAATTGTCTCACCGGATCCGCGCTCCCACACTCGCATACGAACAGTATGAGCATCTACAACTTCAACAAATTCCGTATTGATACGGTCTGGAAACATCGGATGATTCTCAAAATCAGGTCCGATTTTCTCTAAATCTAAATCATCAATATTGTCAGTAAAAATAACACAGTGTGGATTGCCCATAGACACACACGTCACTTGATATTCCTTGCCATTTACAAGTAGTGGTTGTGCAACAAAAGTCTCACCCTGAGCAGCCACTGGAATCTGCGCCGGCGCCAAAATCGCCTTACCCATATTAACACGGGCTGCTACTGCCTCCCCATTTTCAATCGTCATCTCAAGGGTCTTGATGCCACTCTTCGTTTCAACAGCTATGATATCCTTCTTGGCAATACCATGGTCATATGCATACTTCGCCACGCATCGCACGCCATTCCCACACATTGCTCCCTCGGAGCCATCTGCATTATACATGATCATTCGACAATCAGCCACATCCGATGGTGCAATCAGAATCAAGCCATCTGAACCGATTCCAAAATGTCGATCACTAACAAACTTTGAAACTTCTTCTGGATTGTCTACCTTCTCCCGAAAAAGATCCACGTATACATAATCATTACCTGTTCCATGCATTTTAGTAAAATTCATAAAATCCCTCGCTTTCGAGCCGCCTTCGAATCACTCCACATGTATTGTCACCATACAATCCGCAATCTCTGCATGATTTAGCTCAAGATTATAATGAGCCACTACATGTATCGCTTCCTCGTCCAAACGAATATCAAGTTCTGTCGTATTCATCGTAACCTCAAGGCTTCCATATGGTGTATTATAAAAGGTCTGGTTACTCTCACCCTCAATAAAAACCAGGTGCGTACCGGTTGCCCCTCGCTTCACCAAATCCAATTGGTTACCATTGATACAGATTGTGTTCTTCACCACCTGACCAATCTCTGTAGGACTGTCCTCTGCAACTACTTCATCATATAAAATATATGTCTTACCATTTTTCTCATATCTCTGTCCAGCCGACACAATCTGTATCGGTTCGGGAGTCGCCTCCCCATCTTTTTGTACTCCGCAGACAGTAACAAGTACTTCCTTACCCATAGGTACCTCCTGCTATCTCGTGTATGCCGTCTCGATGATTGCATCAATTAGCTCGGATTTACTAAGACCCATATCTTCCCACAACATTGGATACATGCTGATGCTTGTAAATCCAGGCAGCGTGTTAATCTCATTAAACACAACCTGATTTGTATCCTTCTCAACAAAGAAATCCACGCGAGACAAGCCATAACCACTCACTGCCTTAAATACCTTCACAGCGTCCTCACGTACTTCTTCTTTCACCTGCTCTGGCATCTGAGGATCAACTATCGTTCTTGATTCATCGTTATTATACTTAGCGTCAAAATCATAGAACTCTGCTGCCGCAAGAACCTCGCCAATACGAGAAGCCTTAGGATCATCTCCGCCAAGGACAGCACACTCAATCTCTCGGCCCACAATATTTTCCTCAATCAGCACCCGATGATCATGCTGCTTCGCCAATGTGATTGCTTCTGCTAGCTCGTCACGATTCTGCGCCTTAGACACTCCTTGTGAGGAACCTGCATTAGATGGCTTGACAAATACCGGGTAGCCAAGTGTCTCTTCAACCTGATTCATCGTATCCTCGATATTCCTTGTGTCACGCTCGATATCAACCACGTACTTTGCCTGACGGATGCCGAGGCGGTCAACAAAAATCTTGGTGGAAATCTTATCCATGCTAACACTTGAAGATAGCACACCACAGCCAACGTATGGAATACCCGATAACTCAAATAAGCCTTGAATCGTTCCATCTTCGCCCATAAGACCGTGCAATACCGGATATGCCACATCGATATGTACACAGCGACAGCTATCCTCTGCGATAAGGAGCATACCATGGTCCTGACTGTCTGGGGAAATGATTGCCTGAACCGTTCCCTCTCTCCAGCTGCCGTCTTCAATCGACTTCGAATCCTTCACAAATAGCCAACGGCCTTCCTTTGTAATACCGATTCTATGTATATTGTACTTATCTGTATCCATATGATTCAGTACATTCATAACTGACTTACAAGAAACCTCATGCTCGGAGGACTGTCCACCGAATATCACTGCTATCTCTTTTTTCACATTGACCTCCACTCCGCCTAACTCACAATCAAGCATAATCGATTCATTTTCTTATGTTATTTTAACCCCTTTAGAACAATTTATCAACCCAATCTAGCAACTTAAATCCGAAACTCACTTCGGACTCTCCCCCAAGCAACATCTCATAATCCTCCTTGGTCATCGTCTCCTTCAATTTCTCCTTCGACTCCTCGGGAACTACTTGATAAGTACTATCAACAAAACATAGCGATGGATACATGACGCACCACCAATTCTTCCCTTCACCCTGACCAATACGTATCATCAGCGCCTGATAATCCCCAGCAGGAAATGTAAGGTCACCGTATTTTTTGATGGGAAAATAACAGCTGCCCAACGATACCTCTGCCCGATAATCATATCCCTCCGCTCGCATTACCTGTTGCGCCAAATCAGAAAGCAAGGCTCTCTCCTGATTCATTAACGCTCTTGCCTCATTCACATTTGTCACATGTTTCAATCGTTTTTGAAGATAAGACACGACTTGGTCACGCACCTTAAGCTTCAGATTTTGATCTGCCTCCACATCACTATTTGCCACGACATGCAACCTTACAATCCCAGAAGCGATAGACTGCTGCGTCTCATTTTCCTGTGCCGCCTGTGAGAATGTAAATACCCCATATGTAGTCATTACGCACAATATAAACACGAACCATTTCATTGCAATACCTCTCATTTTATTTGATAAGTAAAGTATTGCCGAGTTTTTTGAAAATATACAATCAGTGTGCTATAATAGACGCAAATCATAACAGAAATGAGGGAACCCATGAAATCAACCTGGATTAACGCCCCAGCCAAGATTAATTTGGCATTGGACGTATTACGCCGTCGTCCTGACGGATATCATGATGTGCGAATGATTATGCAAAGTATCCGGCTGTTTGACCGGCTCACTTTGACGAGAACAAATACAAAGGAAATCCATTTACATAGTAACTTGGGCTTTTTACCAAATGATGAGAACAACCTTGTCTACCAAGCAGTGCAGCTTCTTAGACGAGAATTTGACCTTACTGACGGTCTCGATATTGAACTGGAAAAACGAATCCCTGTAGCAGCTGGTATGGCAGGCGGGAGTACGGATGCTGCATCTTGCATGCTAGCACTGAATCGACTGTATCGACTCGGATTAAGCGATGAGGAGCTGATGAATCGTGGCGTAACTCTGGGTGCTGATATTCCTTACTGTATCATGAAAGGAACCGCTATCTCCGAGGGCATCGGTGAAATACTGACACCATTGCCTCCTGCACCTGATTGTTCCATTCTGATTGCTAAGCCTGGCATTCATGTATCCACGAAGTTTGTATACACGAATTTGGTATTAGATGAGACTACGACACATCCTGATATTGATGGCATGATTGATGCCATTGAGAACAATAGTGTATCCGACATGTGTGATAAACTTGGCAATATATTAGAAGATGTAACCATACCTCATCACCCTGAGATTGCCGCAATCAAGGAGACAATGAATGATAACGGTGCCATCGGTTCACTGATGAGTGGAAGCGGCCCTACTGTCTTTGGTATCTTTGATGACAGAGACAAAGCCGCCTATGCAAAAGAGAAATGTCGCAACCTTCCATTTAACTGTTTTGTATTTTTGACAGACTTTTATCGAATCTAGCTAAAGTTTCCAGGATTTTTTCCGATATATTAAATACAAGTAGACAATATAAGTCACTTATCTTTTTTATGAGACCAAGGAGGGAATCGTATGGACGTAAATGGAATTACAAGCTCCTATGCTTCTGCTAGTTATCAGAAGACAGAGGCAAAGAGTAGCAAAGCAACCGTAACAGCTAAGGAAAATGAAGTCGGTGTTGTATATGAGAAATCTGAGAATACACAGACCAAGGCTTCCGCAACGTATACAATGGATGCTGACACTGTCAATCGCCTAAAGTCTGAACTTCAATATAAGCAATCTCAATTTGCAGGCTTAGTTGAGAAGCTTCTCGGTAAACAGGGCAAGAAGTCCAATAGCATATTGGATTTACTCAAAGGCCTAAAGGATGGTTCTGTTCAAGTAGACAGTGCCACTGCAGCACAGGCGCAGCAGGAAATATCCGAGGATGGCTATTGGGGAGTTAAGCAGACAAGTGATCGTCTTGTCGAGATGGCAAAGGCACTTAGTGGTGGCGATCCTGACAAAGCAGACGCTATGATAGCCGCTATGGAAAAAGGCTTTAAGCAAGCTACCAAGGCATTTGGTGGTAACCTTCCAGACATCACACGTCAGACAGTCGATGCAGCAACACAGAAACTGAATGATTGGAAAGCATCCTTTAACAAGGTTTCCGAAGAAGAGTAATCTTCCTTCAAAGATCGCTCTACTTTTAATAGTAGGAGTCACTGGCTACTGCAGCCGGTGGCTCCTCTTAGTTATATCATCACTTCGCTAGAAGAAGCATCTCCCCGACATTCACCTCCTCTTGTTCAAGATCATTTAATTCCATCACATCCGCAATCGTTGTGTAATACTGCTTTGCAATATCCCACAGCGATTCGCCCTCTTTCACAACATACCCAATCAATCCCGGCGCCTTATTGCGCAATCCTTTATCCAACGCCTCTTCCATATAATCTGATATCATCGGCAGCGTCACTAAGTCAAAGGCAATTACATCTAGGGATACAACGGTCTTGACTTCAATCTCACCATCGCCCAACATATTCGTGCTAATCTGATCGATCGTGCTCTCAAGCACCGTCATGGAATCCGGCAATATCCCCGGTATCTCCACTAATTGTTCAAATGGTATATTTCCCTTAATCGAGCCCAATGGAATATCCTCATTTGATGATATGTAGAGAATGCTAGCTTCGATAACCCCCGTAATCTTAACTCCCTCCGGGCATATTTCCTTCTGGTCTATAAACAGATTGCCCGATACATTCCAAATCAAGAGTTCTATGCTTGCCCTCCTCATCCTCTTTGATTATCAAATCCTTGTGATGTATCCCAATCTGAATCTGCGGAATCATCGAATCATCACAACCATTGCAATCAACGCTACCGCTAATTGGCAATATATTCTCGTAACAATCCAGTTTTGCCTCCTCTTCCTCAGTCATATATAAGAGGAAAATCTTCACCTGCCCACTCAGATTAATCTTGCCTTCTACCGGTCGCGTCTCCATATTCATCAGCGTAATATCCTCATAGAACACCTTACTAATCGGCAATTTCGAAGCAGGCAATGCCCACTCTTCACGATAACGATAGGTGTCTTTCTTGCAAATGGACATCTGTGTGATCGGAATCATGTGTTTGCGGGTCATAACACACTCATCTGCTTCTAAGTCGATCGCGCCTTCTCCGTCCGTCAGAGCCTCCGCCACTAACTCCAGACTCACGATTGCCTTCACACCAATTTTGCGAGAATTAATCAATTCTGTTTGCAAATCGTCAATCGTGTAATTGACGGAGATGTCATCATTCTGGCAGGCATCTTCTAGATTGACAATTTCTTCAAACGGAATATTTCCACTTAGGTCCCACACCGGATGTCCTTTTTCGTCTCCTAAATAGAGAATTGCAAAACGCATTTTCCCTTTCACGGTGCATTTTCCTGATACTAAGCGAATATCTTCTAGTTCCACCTCACCCTTTTCTTTTATAAGGGATAAAGCATCCGCTTTTGCATCTGGCACATTAAAATCGCTGCTAAGCGTGATTTGTACCCGATTGCGGCAGTTGCATTTATTCATATGAACCCGTCTCTTAATTAGTTCCATTCATACCTCCAAAGTCTTTTTCTACTTATATATGCATAAAAAAAAGATGCTAGACCAAAATCTAGCACCTTAACATATTTTC
>CAZUGH010000016.1:0-24138 GCA_964619785.1 uncultured Lachnospiraceae bacterium
CTCGCAATCACCTTGCCAGCTGTCACCATCAAATATGTATTGGTTACTTCTTTTCCCTTTGCATCCTTTTCCTTTCTTGTAAACATCTCCAAAGTCTGACCATGATGGAAATTCTTCAATGTCATTCGTTCGGTTCCTTTTCCCTTTAAATCATATACGGTATCATTCTCTTTAATATTCCAGATTGCGAAGCTGTTGTTACATCAATTGCTCCCCCTGTGGTTGCTGTTGTCTCCGCTTTTGTTGAAACCACGCCTCCCATTAGTGTGTTTGCAATTAATGCTAGCACTAACGTAAGCGAAAGCATGCATCGTATTCCTTTTCTCATGTTCATTTCATTTTCCTTCCTATAATTATTATGTCATTGGGTTATCCAATAACTCAATAATTATATCAGTTATGGGAGATTATGTCAAATTATGAAAAAAAGCACCAGATTCCCTTTAGAATCCAGTGCTAATCATAGCTCTTTAAATACTATATATCTTTCTCTTCCTTATCATCCTCAGTTTTCTCATCCTGTTGACACGCTAAGCATTCTAAATCAATCTCATAGATTGTGTTCTCCTCAATGACTAATTTACTAGCAGGTTCTCTGATACTCGGCATTGCATTTTCCTCCTTACCCTATTCTATTCATTATATGGGGTAAGGCAACTATCACTGTATTAGTGAATCCATGTATTTTTTCACATGCTTCATCTGTGATGACATACCGACAAAGATACGGTCAACCAATGTCATTGCTACCATAGATTCTACTACAACAACGGCTCTTGGTACAATGATAGGATCGTGACGTCCCTTGATATTGATTGCAACTTCTTCTCCTTCGCGATTGACTGTATGCTGTTCTTGGAAAATAGATGGCGTAGGCTTGATTGCACATCGTAATATAATGTCACTTCCATCGCTAATTCCACCAAGAATTCCTCCTGCGAAATTCGTCTTCTTGCATACTTTGCCCTCGGATGACATGTAGAAGTCGTCATTATTCTCTGAGCCACTTCGGTTTGCTACTCCAAATCCTTCACCAATCTCAACACCTTTTACGGCACCGATTGAAAAGACTGCACCCGCTAATTCAGCGTCTAATTTACCAAATACAGGTTCGCCAATTCCAGGTTTCATTCCACTGATGATGCACTCAATGATTCCACCTGCAGAATCATGCGCTTTCATCTGTGCTTCAAGATACTTTTCTGCTTCTTCCGATGCTTCTAAATCGGGCATCCTTAATGGGCTCTTTTCAATATTTTCATTTGTCATCTTCGCAGCATCAATCTCGATTGGGCCAATCGACTTTGTATAAGCTGTCACCTTAACTCCGAGCTGTGACAATATTTTCATCGCAATTGCTCCTGCAGCCACACGTCCAATGGTCTCTCTTCCGGATGAACGTCCACCGCCTCGGTAATCACGAAATCCGTATTTACAATCAAATGTATAATCTGCATGTCCCGGACGATAATAGCTAGCTATCTCTCGATAATCTCCTGAACGCTGTGAGGTATTGCGAACCACCATACTAATTGGTGTTCCTGTTGTCTTGCCCTCGAAAACACCGGATAGAATCTCAACAACATCCCCTTCTTGCCTTGGAGTTGAATATCTAGTCTGTCCTGGTCTTCGTCGATTCAGTTGTTGTTGAATATCTTCGACTGAAATATCTAGGCCTGCAGGGCAACCATCTACCACTACACCTACGCCTTCGCCGTGAGATTCTCCCCAAGTCGACACTTTGAAAACATCTCCAAATACAGAACCTGCCATCGTTCCACAACCTTTCTCTATTTTTTCAACAAAAATATGGTTAATACTTTTCTTTTTTTGTGCAATATAGTATAATACACATATACGAATGTACTTATTCTAACATAAACGAAAGGAGATTTCTATGTTTAGTCAATATTTTGGGAACTATCTGTTGGAAAAGGGGAAAATCACAGAGGAACAGTTCTCTTCTTGTATGGATTATATGAAAGCAAATCGTGTTAAATTAGGTCTAATTGCTGAAGCGGAGGGTTTACTCACAAGAGCACAGGCAAATGAATTGAACCGTTTACAGATGCAGACAGACAAGCGTTTTGGTGATTTAGCAGTTGAGAAGGGATATTTAACGGAGGGTGACATCACCAACCTCTTACATATGCAAGGTAACCCATATCTTATCTTTGTACAAGCATTAGAAGAGAGTCAACTTCTTTCACGTGAAGAGATTGATTCCTTACTTGATGAATATCAAAAAGAAAGTCGTTTAGCCAACACTGACATTGCTGCATTAAAGGTTGGTAATCTAGATGAGCTAATCAATTTCTTTGTTCCAACTGGTAACGAGATGGCTTCTGGTTTATATGGTTTGGCATTGCGTAACATCATCCGATTTATCAGTTCCTATATTCGATTCGAGGGACTTACTAAAGTCACGAACTACTCTGCTAAAAACGTTGCATACCAGTGCACAGAGGGAGCTTTTGATGGTTTTATCGCAATTGCGAGCCAGAAGGAAGAGATTCTCTCCATCGCCGATGGTTATGCTGGTGAATTTTTTGACAGTGTAAACGAAGATGCCCTAGATGCTGTAAGTGAATTTATCAACTGTATTAATGGATTATTTGCAACAGAACTGAGTTACCGTGGCACATCCATTGATATGATACCACCACAGTATGGTCATGACATTAATCTTGCATCAGATACCGAGTTCTATGTACTTCCTCTTTATATTCTTCGGAAGCGTGTGGACTTAATCATCGGTGTGGAATGCAAACTACAATAACGGGATATATTAGGAGGTCTTTACTATGGCAAAAGTACTTATCGTTGATGATTCTAGAACATCAAGGAAAATTTTACGAAGCATCTTAGAAGAGAACAATCACGAGATTGTTGCTGAAGCTGAGAATGGTCAGATTGGATATGAGAAGTTCATTGAATTTCGACCTGACATTGTTACATTGGATATCACCATGCCAGTTCTAGATGGTATCGGTGCTCTACAGAAGATTATGGAATTAGACGAGAATGCCAAAGTCGTTATGGTAACAGCTGCTGGACAGAAGTCGAAGATGGTAGAAGCGATTAAAGCTGGTGCCTCTGAGTTTATTCAGAAGCCATTTGAACCAGAACAGATTCTCGCTGTATTAGAAGGAATTTAATGAGGCAAGCCAAAAGAACGGTTGCGATTGCAACCGTTCTTTTTTATTTATTTAACTCTTAACTTCTTTCCAGAAATCATTATATATTTTATCAACGTCCGGTCCTAGGTACTTAAACGTCTCACATCGATCGATTATTGCTTGACTCGGGAATACGATTTCACTCTCTCGCTGCGATTCATTTTCAATCAGCTTTCTTCCCTCAGAGTTTGGTATCGAGTAAGTAATGTAGTTAAAGTTCATAGCAGCGATTTCTGGTCGGCAGGCAAAATCAATGAACTTTTCAGCATTTTCCTTGTTCTTCGCATCCTTAGGAATAACCCAGGAATCCATCCAGACATTCGAACCTTCTTTTGGAACCACATATTCTAGGTCAGGATTTTCTTCTTGACATGTCAAGGCTTCACCTGAATAGATGACACCCAGTGCTGCCTCGCCTGCTATCATTTTGTCTCGAACTTCATCTACTACATAAGCCTGAACTACACCTGATTTACGTTGCTCAATCAGCTTATTCTTCGCCTGCTCAATCTCCTTTTCGTTCGTCGAGTTCAACGAATATCCGAGATATTTCAATGTAATACCAAAGGCATCGCGTACACTCTTTTGCATCAGCACATTATCCTTATATTTTGTATCCCACAGGATACCCCAGCTATCTACAGGTTCTTTCACCATCGTCTTATTATACAAGATTCCAACGGTTCCAAACAAATATGGGACAGAGAATTTATTTGATGGGTCGAATTCTCGCGAAGTCTCCATGTACTGTGAATCAATATACTTTAAATTCGGAATATTGGCATCATTAATCTCTGCTAACAAGTCTTCTTGAATCATTCTCTGAATCATATAGTCGGATGGACATACCAAATCATAATTTGCCGTATGGTTAGCAATGATGGGATACATCATCTCATTGGTCTCAAATTCGTTATATGACACGTTAATGCCTGTCTCTTCTTCAAACATATCAAGAGCATCTGGGTCAAAATACTCACCCCAATTATAGATAACAACTTCTCCCTTGTCTTTTTCAGTTTGGTTGCCACAGGCACATAGGGATAAAACCATCATGGCAATACATACGATTGAGAAAATTTTCTTCACTCTTTACCTCCATTCTTCGCATCTTTACGCCGATTTGCAAATATCAATAGAATCAAAACAATTACAAATAAAATCGTGGATAACGCATACATCTCCGGGTTAATTCCCTTTCGAACTTCTGCGTAGATTTTCGTGGACAAGGTATCTACTCCTGGTCCCTTCGTGAAATGTGTAATAACAAAATCATCAAGTGACATCGTAAATGCCAGCAAAAACCCTGTCAGAATCCCTGGCATAATATCTGGTAGTATCACTTTATAAAAGGCATATGGTCCAGATGCTCCTAGATCCAATGCAGCCTCATAAGTACTCTTATTAATCTGACGCAATTTGGGCATGACGCTCAGAATTACATAGGGCAGATTAAATGTAATATGTGCCAACAAAACGCTGCTAAACCCGATTGTATAATTGGCAACTAAGAATAGGAGCATGAGGGATACACCTGTTACGATATCTGCATTCAACATCGGAATATTGGTAACAGACATCAGTATGACACGAGGCACATTCTTCATCTTATTCATCGCTATAGCAGCCATCGTTCCTAACACAGTCGCAATCAATGCAGATACAAATGCGAGTAAAATCGTTGTACCAAATGCACCCATAATGGCTTCATTTTCAAATAACTCACCATACCACTTTAAGCTAAAGCCGCCCCATCGTGACCGAAATCGTGATTTGTTAAACGAAAGGACTACCAATGTAAGAATCGGTGCGTATAGGAATACAAATATCATAGCAAGATAACATTTACCCAAAAATCTCTTTACCATAACGCTGCCCCCTCTCCATTTTTATCATAGCGGGACATAATCGCCATGCTTCCAAGTATAATCACCATCAATACTAGTGACAAACCAGCACCTAAATTCCAATTGTTCGCTGTGGTAAACTCTCCTTCTATAATATTACCAATCAACTGAATTTTATTGCCGCCCAATAAATCTGATATAACAAAGGTTGTCAACGCAGGCACAAATACCATCGTGATTCCACTTACCATACCAGGAAAAGTCAGTGGGAAAATGATACGGCTAAATACCTGGCGTTCATTTGCCCCCAAATCTCTTGCTGCATTTAGCGTATCCTCACTAATCTTTACAAGCGAATTGAAGATTGGCAATACCATAAATGGCAAGAAATTATACACCATACCTAAGATGATTGCGCCTTCCGTATTAATCATCTTCAGCGCTGGGATTCCAAAGAATCCAAGAAATGTGTTGATAATACCTGTCTTCTCAAGCAAACTCTGCCATGCCATCGTGCGAAGTAAAAAGTTCATCCACATCGGCAGAATAAAGATGAAAATGATAATTCCATTACTTCGAATATGCAAACCACGGATAATCAATGCCAATGGGTAAGAAAGCAGGATACATACTCCGGTCGCAATCAGTGACAATTTCACTGACAACAAGAATGCTTTGAGATGTTGGGCATCCGCAATCGCAATTACATTTTCTAGCGTAAATGCCCCATCTCTAGTCGTAAATCCATAATAAACCACGATAATCAGTGGGACGATAACGAAGATTGCCATCCACACAATATAAGGATAGGAAAATCTCGTAGCTGTCTTAGGTTTCATCGGACGCAAGCACCTCCTCTGCCTGACTCTCTGGCTTATTCATAATCTGAATGTTGAACGGAACAACATAAAGTCCAACCCGAGAGCCTACTGGTGATAGGTCTGTACTGTGAATCAACCAAGTGAAGCCGCCGGCTTCCACTTCCATTTCATAATGAACACCCTTGAAAATCAATGAGGTTACAACACCCTGAATAATTCCTTTATCTGGCTCGCAAATTACTAAGTCTTCTGGGCGAATCACGACATCGACTGGATTGTTCGTTCCAAAACCAACATCCACACATTCAAATTTAGTTCCTAGTATCTCAACTAACTTATCATGTACCATAATTCCACTGAGGATGTTACTATCTCCAATAAAGTCCGCCACGAAAGCATTCTGTGGTTCATTATATACATCTTCCGGAGAACCAATCTGTTGAATATAACCCTGGTTCATAACCACTATGGTGTCCGACATCGTCAGCGCTTCCTCTTGATCATGCGTTACATAAACAAATGTAATTCCCAGTTCTTCCTTCAACCGAATAAGTTCATATTGCATATCCTGTCTCAGTTTTAAATCCAAAGCGCCAAGTGGTTCATCAAGAAGCAGTATCTTCGGTTCATTCACGATAGCTCGAGCAATTGCTATTCGCTGTTGCTGTCCTCCGCTGAGTGAATCCGGCATACGCTTCTCATATCCTTCTAAGTTCACTAGCTTCAATGCATACTTTATCTTGTCATCAATATAACTCTTACTCTTCTTCTTAATCTTCAAGCCAAATGCGATATTCTCCGCAATATTCATATGACTGAACAATGCATATTTTTGAAATACTGTATTGATTGGTCTCTTGTTCGCTGCAATCTGGCAGATATCCTCTCCATTTAACAGAACCTGGCCCTGATCAGCTGTTTCAAATCCGCCCATTATGCGAAGTGTCGTTGTCTTGCCGCAACCACTCGGACCAAGCAATGTGACAAATTCGTTCTCATGAATATCTAAGTTCATATTATCTAAAACAATCTCTCCATCAAATGACTTGGTAATCCCTCTTAACTCGATACATTTTGTATTCATAACTTCCTCCATTAAAAGGTCGGTGGTGTCGATACCCACAACACCTTGGCACCTTTCTTATCTGCTTCAATATAATGCTTCTTATGTGATGCATAGTAAAAGGACTCCCCTACTTTTGCACTAAAAATCCGGTTTCCAATATGAACTTTAACACTTCCACTCAGTACATAACCAAACTCTTCTCCTTCATGAGGATTGTCCGGATACGTCGAACCACCTGGTTCTAACGTCAGCAGAATCGGCTCCATCATATTCTTCTGTGCATTTGGTATCACCCAGCTAATCTCATTGCCATACTCTGCATCTGTCTTATGAAAATAATCCTCTTTCTTAAATACCACCTGTTCTTCCTTCTCACTCATAAAGAACTCCTCTGGTGTTGTTCCTAAGCATTGTAAAATATCGCATAGGGTAGCAATCGAAGGCGAGGTCAGGTCTCTCTCAACTTGCGAAATAAACCCCTTTGACAACTCCGCACGGTCTGCCAATTCTTCTTGTGTTAGACTCAATTCAATACGTAATTCTTTTAATTTGTGTCCAATCTCCATCAATTTCTCATCTCATTTCTGTTTAGTAATTCTAAACTTCATGTTTATTATACATTGTTTTTGCTTGCTGTCAATCCTTTTTATCAAAAAAACCCGCCACAAGACTTGATAAATCCTATGGCGGGGTCAAATAAATATTTACTTCATCATCTTTTTCATCATCTCTACCTTTTGTTTCTCTTGTGGAGACATGTTTTGTGTCAGGATATCCATCATAATTTCGGATTCCTTAGCCGTGAATTGCAAGTTCTCTTCACGCATCTTCTTAGTAGCCTTCGCTAGTAAAGGAGCCATCGACTTCATGTCCTTGCCCTTCGTCGTCTGGGCGAGCTCCTGTAGAATCTGAACCTTCCTAGGATCCATATTTTTCAATCCCTCATGGTTCAAAAATGATAAGTCAGCGATCGGTAGAATCTCCTCCTTCTGAATCGGAAGTATTCATCATTGTCATAAACATCTGCATCATCTCAAACTGCTGCTTCTGCTCATTACTCAGCTGTTCTGCTAGAATGTCCCACATATTATCTGCTTTATCACCCTTTTGCTTCATCATATCCATCATGCTCATCAAATTCCGAAGCATGAAGATATTCTGGATACGGTCAAGAAACTCGCTCTCCCTCTGATTACAAAATGGTCGAATCGCCTGTAGCATTCCCTCCAAATCCACTCGAAATGAACTGGCACAGCCTGATATATCCGCTGGAGGTCTCCCCATACACTCACTTAGTTCATCTAACTTCACCAGCAGTTCTATGGTTCCTGCTGCTTCGGGCTGCAAATAAGGCATCGCCGCCTGCAGCATCTCTCCTCCTCGACTCACTCATGAATACTCCTGCCTTTTTCTCTTATCATATGCAAGAGAAGGAAAAATTAGTCCATGTCCGGATAATTCAACTGAGAATCTGTGATGTGATATAACACATTCTCGAGATATCGGTTCGCAAGATAATTGGCCATTGGTAGATTCATATCGAGATAATTACCACAGCATACCGGTGATGCGCCTGGCACTTCTTCCTTAAAATCTCGGATAAACTCATACATACGAGTCATCAAAGGTACAATATCCTTCGACTCATAATCGCCAGCCAAAATCAAATAAAATCCTGTCCGGCATCCCATTGGTCCAAAATAAACAACTCGACTACCATACTCTTCATCATTTCGCAAAAATGTCGCAGCCAAATGCTCAATTGTATGAATCTCTGCTGTATTCATCACGGGCTCATAATTCGGTCTTGTCATCCGCAGGTCAAAGATCGTCAAAACCTCCTGTCCCGGTTGATCCTTTCTCGATACATATATACCTGGAACCAATCTCAAATGGTCCACATCAAAACTAGCTATCTGTTTCATCTCATCGTCCTCGCTTCTTATTTATGTGTATAACACTACATTAACGAAATTTTGCAAATCCGTCAATAGTGCTACTGACAAAATTGCAAAAATCTGATAATATAGACGCAGAAAGGCAGGAATGATTTACATGACAGATGAAGAACTCGGTATTATCACAGAAGAAATTCAGACGGATGGCAAAGACACATTTCATTTTCATCGTTATGAGCCAACCCCTTATGAAGTGTTAGATACGCTGTACGAAACACTTACCTTATCAACAGAGGATGTCCTTGTCGACTATGGTTGCGGGCTTGGTCGAGTAGACTATTATACAAGTTTTCGCTTCGGCTGTCGGTGCGTTGGAATCGAAATGATTGAGAATTATTTCGAACGAGCACTCCATAATCTCGACACCTATATCGGTGACGCATCACTTCTTAGCTTTTGCTATGGCAAAGCAGAAGAATACCAGATTCGTAACGAGGAAAATGTATTCTACTTTTTCAATCCATTTTCCTGTGTCATATTCAAGAAAGTGATGAATCAGATTCTCGCTTCTCTTGTTATTCACCCAAGAGCGGTGAAATTAGTACTCTATTATCCCGAAGATGATGTCATCTTCTACCTAGAAAATCACACAACTTTCGTCAGAACGAACGAAATCGCCGCCTGCGACGATATTCGTAAAGACCGCAGGGAGCGATTTGTCATTTATGAGCTATTTGTGAACTAGCTCATCCACTAACCTAGTCACATGCTCACTCGCCGTGCCATCGTCAATGGAATTATATTTTTCTTTGAATTTCTTGTACTTATCTGTGTATAGACTGCCATCATACTCGCGAATGTCACGAACCAACTCATCTGTTGTCGTTGAGATTGGGCCCGGCATCTCCGCTTTATAGCTAAAGTAAAATCCTCGCAATTCATTCTTATACTTATGCTTATCATAAGCAAAGAAGAGCATCGGACGATTCAACAAACTATAATCGAACATAACCGATGAATAATCGGTAATCAACATATCCGAAACAATAAACAATTCTGCAATATCCTGGCTTTGATCAAAGTGATATACAAACCCTTTATATGGAGTCCAATCAACTGAATCCATAATCAGATAATGATATTTGACAATCATGACATAGTCGTCACCAAGTTCTCTCTGAAGCTGTTCAAAGCGAAGATGTGGGCGGAACTGATACTTTGCCTGCCCGGAATACTCATCATCTCGCCATGTTGGTGCATAGAGAAGGACTTTCTTGTCTAGCGGAATTCCGAGTGCAATCTTTCGCTTCTCGATGGAATCTGGATTATCCTCATGGAATAAGATATCATTTCTCGGATAACCAATCTCTAGCATATTCTTCTTAAAAGCAAACGCCCGGCGGAAGGTAGCACTTGCAAAATGATTCTGTGCAATCAAATAATCCCAAGTGTCTACATTTTCCACGAAATGCTTCTGATAGGTCTCAATATCCTTTTCACCCACCATGAAGACATCTTCCATATCCAGGCACAATTTCTTCAATGGTGTACCATGCCATGTCTGAATATAATAAGTTCCTTTGCGGCGAATCAAAAACTCTGGCTGTCTACAGTCAAACACCCACACTTTGGCAGTCGCCATATAGTATAAGTATCGCAGTCTTCCATATTGTACCTGCTTTGCCCCATCTGGCACCTGATAATACGGAATCGTCTCATAGAACCAGATACATTCCCACTTCTTATCGTAGCCATGTTTCATCGCATACTCAAAAATATGTCTTGGATTACCGGAGTAACTCTTACCCAAGCTACTATCAAATACAACCCGATTCTTTTTCACTGGGCAGAGAACGCACATACATCGATAAATCCATACGGCGATTCCCTTAACACGTCCATAGAACCATTTCATCTGTGCATCCTCCTCTCAGGTTAGTCAATTGGTCCAAATACGGTATCAATTGTTCGTTCGCTCGCGTGACCATCGTCCACACTACAAAAACGATCATAAAATACATCATAACGTTCGCTATACTCTTCTGTGATACGATCCATATGATGAAGTGCATCAACTAACTCATCATTGGTCTCAAGAATTGGTCCAGGAAGATCCTTTTCCATATCGATATAGAGACCACGAATCTCATCTTTATAATCCTGATAATCATACGCAAAGAACAAAATTGGTCTGCGCAGATTCGCATAATCAAAAAATACAGAAGAATAATCCGTAATACAAATATCTGAAATCAAGTACAGACGAGATACATCCTCATACTTACTTCCGTTATATACAAAATCCTCCAAACCAGTCAAATCAATCTGGTCTGCAATGTAATAATGTGTACGAAGTAACAACACACTATCTTTACTGAATTCCTTTTTCAAACGCTCCAAATCCATCGCCAGGGAAAATTTGTACTGACCCTTGCCATAGAATTGATTGTCACGCCATGTTGGTGCATAAAGAATGACACGCTTACCGTCCGGAATTCTAAGTTCTTTCTTCACCTCAGCAGCAATTTCATCGCGACGTGGTGAATACAAAATATCATTACGCGGATAACCATACTCAAGAATCTGCTCTCTTGGATAATCAAACGCTCTCTCAAATACATCCGTCGAAAAACGATTGGCCGAGATTAGATAATCCCAATCTTTATCCTGCTTGTAGAACATTCTCTTGTGATTCTGACTTGCTGCATGGATATCATCTAAATCAAATACCAGCTTCTTAAGTGGTGTACCATGCCATGTATCAAGGAAAATCTGTCCCTCACGCTTGACAAGCCACTGTGGCTGACGAGTATTATAAATCTGATACTTACAACGTGTTGTGTAGTACACATAGCGCAGACTAAAACGCTTCACAACCGTCGGATGTCCCTTCATCATACTTGACTTCTGATTCAGACAATAGATGTAACGATACTTGTCTCCTCTCGTCTCAAGCAAATGCTCATAGAGATACTTTGGACTATCGTTATAGTATTTACCAAAGAAACTCTCGATAAATACCCAGTCTTCCTTCAACTTCATTCTTCGAAACAAATGCTTATCAATAAAGCGATAGTACTGGATTGGCTTGCCCAAAATACCACGTTTCTTATGCCATGCTCTCGTCAGTTTCACATATGGAATTGCCATACGATATTTTCCCCAGGTGAGAAGTTTCAAAATCCATCTCTGTGTATGAGAAAAATATTTCTTCACGGATTTATCCGATAACTGACGTAGGCGTTTTGTAAAATTAAGTGCCACCTCACCCTTGATACGTTCAGGGAATTTGCGTACAGCAAAATCACAAAGGTGATAATCCATCAGGCGACGAAGCTGTACATCCTCCTTTTGAAGATAAGCCAATGAAGCTTCGTAGCTCTCCATGAACTCTCTTCCTCTTCTCTTTCTCTTCCTCTGACAAAGAGCAGGGAGATGAACCGGGTCATTACGGTGACGCCAGATATAATAGCTATCGCCATCGACCCAAGCAGAACCTTTACTATGAACTAATGCACCTACTACAAATGGGGCATCTGAGTAAAATGTATTGCGGCGGTCAAAGCATAGTTCATGCTCCATCACGAAATCACGGCGCAGTAATAAATGTTGAACTGAGAATTGTCCCTTAAAACGTTCCCACAAGAATTCACCCTCAAGTGGATGGATACCCTCAATCTCAGTATCCTTGGTTGCTTTTTCCCAGTCAAAACTAATCTTACGGAACCAGATACCAGCCTTGCCACCAGTCACAAGCTTCGCCTGCTTCTCATCAGCAAGCTTCACAAGATTTTTCAGAGCTCCTGTCAATAGATAATCATCACCATCCATAAAATAGATGTAATCACCTGTTGCTTTCTCAATTCCTATATTTCTCGCTGTTGCAACACCAAATGGGCGAAGAATAATCAGCTCTTCTTCTGGTATAGCATCTGGATTCTCAATTGGGTTGCCATCGGCATCATCTAGATGTTCCTCCTCTGTTGAAGTCTCATCTACATTATAATCCTGTTCAATCGGAAGTTCCTCCACCCAATCAGCAAGACGAACATACTTCACATAAGGACGTGACATAACACTCTCTGGTACATCATGACCATCTTTGTCATCTACCAATACAACCTCAAAATCTTCTAACTGTTCTTCCTCGATGGAATCCATACATTCTTCTAGATAAACAGGTCCCTTCAGATAAGGAACAATAATACTTACTTTAGACATACTTACCTCATTTCTGACTAGTGAAATACAGTATTTACAATATTCTCTGTCGCATGACCATTCTCAAAGTCACAAAATTTATCACAAAATTGCTTATATTTCCCTTCAAAATCCTTCTGAAGCTGTGGGAGATTCTCCATCGCATCCATCACCTCTTCTGTTGTAAAAAGCAATGGGCCAGGTAGTTCCTCCTCCATATCGATATAAAATCCTCGCAATACATCTCGGTATTTCTCTAAATCATACGTATAGAACAGCATCGGCCGTCTCAAGTTCGCATAGTCGAAAAATACAGACGAGTAATCGGTAATCAAAACATCTGATATCAAATACAGCTCCGCGATATCATCATACTTGCTTACGTTATATACAAAGTCACCATAAGCACTAACATCTAAGAAATCTGCCACAAAATAATGAGTACGTAGCAGGACAATCCAGTCATCACCAAGACGCTTCTTCATCTTGTCAAGCTCTAATTGTAAAGTGAACTTGTATTGACCTGAGCCATAGAACTCGTCATCACGCCAAGTCGGTGCATAGAGGGCAATCTTCTTATCAGCAGGAAGCTGCAAACGTTTCTTAATCTGACTGGTCATCTCGTCTTTGTCCTCGCGATATAAAATATCATTACGCGGATAACCCGTTCTAAGAAGTGGTCCATCATACATAAAAGCATGACCAAATATCTCTGCGGAAAATTCATTCGGTGCAACAAGATAATCCCAGGAACGAGTCTGGATATAGAACTGTTCCTTATATAATGGGGACGCCGTTGTCACTTCTTCCATATCAAAGACAAGCTTCTTAAGTGGTGTTCCATGCCAAGTCTCGAGGAATACATTACCAGGTCTCTTCACAAAATAGACTGGCTGACGACTGTTAAATACAATATACTTACATCTCGCTAGATAATAAAAGTAGCGGAAACTAAAACGCTTAATCTGTTTCGCCGGATACGGTAATTTCTTCTTGTCATTCATAATCCAGACGTATTTGTATTTACCTGGAAAATGTTCATTTAAATACTGAAATATATACTTTGGACTGTCCGAGTAGCTCTTACCAAAAAAGCTCTCTAGAAGTACGGTATCTTCTTTCAATGACATCTTCGTAAATAAGTTATGATAAAGGAACTTCTTCATCTGCGCCCTGCTAATCATGATTCGCTTCAAAGTCTGTAACATCTGTCTATGATGAATCTTCTTAATAAAAGAGGCTGACTTTGCATTGGCAAGTGTGTTCACCAAGCTACGATGATATCTACTCTCATCTGACAATGTCTGCTGTCTGACTTTTCTCGCAGCATCCGTCAGTTCGGACATCATAGCCTCCCGATCTGTCGTGCCACATTCTCTCATATAAGGTCCAATCGCCGCTGCGATATAATCAATAAACTGATGGCCCATTCGATTCGAAATCTTCGCATCTGGCAGCTCTTCATTTTCCTGATATACGCGAATACACTCTAAATACTTCTTGGTATTCTCTTTTGTCTGTAACAAAGATGGAAGATTAATCGGGTCATTGTGCTTTCTCTTGATATACAGGCTATGATAGGCACTCACGACATGGTCGGTACCAGCAAGTGCCGCTACAATGAATGGATAATCCGCCATGTATCGCAAATCTTCTTGAAATGCAATCTTCTTCTCGTCGAGATATTCTCGTCGAAACAAGACTGAATGAACACTGACCGAATCCATCGGCTTACCAATTGGGAAAAAGTATGCTCCTGGCTTCTTATCCTCGCTCGTATACATCACATCATCATGGCTGTTCTTCTGGTCAAGTTCCTGACCATTCTCATAATAGACCTGTCTCTTGTACCAAGTCTCACATCGGCTGCCATAGACTATATCTGCTGACACAGTCATCATCTGCTCTAAGGCATCCTTCTCAATATAATCATCACAATCTAGAAAATACACATACGTGCCAGTGGCGTGCGCTAGACCATAATTCCTGGCTGCTGCTACACCGCTTTTCTCTGTCATCTCCAGATTCATAATATCTAAATTCACTCCCGACACATCTGCCTGGCAGTGATCACCAACCAATATCACTTGAAAATCTCGAAATGTCTGTTCTTCCAAACTTGTCAGACAATCCTCTAAATATCTCTTCTCACCGCGATAAGGTATAATCACACTTATTTCCACGAAATCGTCTCCTCCTTCGCTCTCTTTACGCAAAAGCACATAGATTATAGCACTATCATATTTCCAAGTCAACTAATCCCGGCTTGATAGCCTCATAGACTAACTCGCGGTGATTGTCTTCCTGTAATGGAATATATGCTTTTCGTCTAGCCGCATTCTCAGGGCGTTCTCTAAAGTCATTGTATTCATAAGTCAATATCGCCTGGAATAAATCTTTTACTCCAGTAACCTGGTCTCCAAACAGTTGAGTATCCAAATTCAGATAGCTACCTTGCTCCTTCTCATACTGCGTACGGTCGAATTGATAAAATACAACCGGCTTGCCAAGATAATACGCATCCCATGCAACCGAGGAATAATCCGTCATAAACATTGAACATGTCATAATCAATTCATTGATTGGTCTTGTCTCATAATCATACAGCGTGATTCGCTCTGTCTGCACTTCAAAAAGGTCCATGTACTGCTTCATCTTCGGATGCAAAACAAAGGTCAATGTCATACTCTTGGTCTCTAATACCTCCGCTAACATCTGTGACTGAAGGAATTCTCGGTAAACCCGACAGAACTCTGACTTCGCAAAGGTGTCTTGGTCTACATCCTCTAACCACGTTCTCCATGTAGGCATCACTAAAATATTACGCATACCTGCGGAATGGTCTTTTAGCACATCCCATCTGGCAAGTCCCGTAACAGCAACAGAATCCGGTTCATAGCCAAACTTCTTCACAAGCAATCGCTTCTCTTCCGCCGATGATGCCATCACGAGGTCCGCACCTCGACCACCGTCATTACCATATATCTTATCTACCTTCTTGAGGCCTAATACGCCATGCTGTAGAAATACCCATCTAGCCTCTGACATCTGATCTAATATCTGACAAGGTCTCGCTTTTAGATGGAACGCATTTTCCTTGGAATCTGTCGAGATATACTGCTTCGCCCCCAACAGATAGACCATATGTCGAATACTCATAAAGTTCAAAACATGTCTCTTATATGGGCGTAACCGTTCATAATCTGGTTGTCTCTTATCTATAATATAGTACAAATCGCGCTTAATCTCTTCCGAGATGTCTTCTCTGCTCATAATATAGTCAAACATATAATAAGCATTATCCTGCGCCTGTGTACAATTATTCTCATACATTACGGTGATGCTGTGATGTTCAAAGTAATTATGGAACACTCGGAAAATACACTCAGCCACCCATTCACGAAATCTCGTAAAACGTCCGTCTCGTTCGTCCTTTTCCCTACAATATAACACCACTTCTGAGTCCTCTGTTACATAAGGAAATACATACCAGCCCTCATCATTGGTATAGAAGTTATCCATCTTCGGATGTGTAAACTTCTTCGAATTGGTTAAATTCGTTGGCGTAATCTCGTAACGCACGCCATCTTTCTTGCCATATAGGATAAAATCCAAATATGGTTCAAACTCCACCCCTTCGAGCTTTCTTTTCCAGACCATACGCTTGCCATCTGCCAATTCCTTCTCGGATTCAAGCTCGAAACGATAATTCTTATCTTCATTATCCGGCTCTAGTCGTGAACGAAGAACCAACGCCTCATATTCAAATTCACTCTCCGCGCACAAAATCTTGACGGTACATATGCCCTGTTCAATTCTTAAATTTTCTATCTTCTCCCGATATTGAGGAATATAGAATCTGCTTCTCTCAATCGCACGAATTCGTAACTGTCCCATGCGGTCATAGAATACACTCCAGACAATCTTGCCCTCTGGATTTATTCTTGTATTAATCTCCGACTCAAAAGGTCCGAAGTAATAACTTGTCTCGTTATATGTGATAGGACGTTCGGTCGGTTGATTCAAAGCTGTCTTCTTATTCTTGAAATGCTCTAGCGGCGAAAGATAGTATTTTCCATCGATATTGGCATGGAAATACATCTGCCAATCTTTCCCTACCACCTCATCTTCTACTTCCGTTTGAATAAAGTTGGCAAGATAAGCACTTACATTCCCACGAATCAAATCATCCGATTCTAATGTGAGACGAATCATCTGCTTCAACTCTCGGCTCCACAAGAGAAGTTCTGCCTGTCGTACATCTTGATCAAGCCACTTCTTGCAGGAAAACTGAAGTGAGTCCTCTCCTTCTTTAATGGCAGAGATATATGCTGGTGATTTATCTACTGCGGCTTCCTTGTTATGCCATTTGCCCAATGCAAAAAAACCAGACTTGCTCACAGCTGGGATGATATGCATCCGAAGCCCCGGAAGAACTTCTGTCTGCTTTAAGGATAGCATCTTCCCAAATTCACGCTCCGACTGTGGAACAGGGAAATCCACCTGGTACTCTCCTTGGTTCGATGTCACAAGTATACTCCAGGAACCATCCATATATGCTTTGTCAGTTATCTTAACGAGGAACTCGCATTCCCCTTTTTTTCCCATGGCAAAAGCAGATGCCGTCTTACAGGTGACATCTGTCTGCTGGTTCCATAAACATACATCTTGAATCGTATGACCTGGCTCTCTTGTTATAATCACACCTTGAAAGACCCCATTGCGGATGCGATATTTCTCCATTAAAAAGATTCCTCTATCTTCCCTCATAAAAAAGTCGTCTCCTCACCAAATCGTGTTTTGCAACATAAGTGAAGAGTGATAAATGGTGCTGTGAATATGCCCACTTCTCACTCTTCACGATTCCATTTTCTTTTTATTACTCGATTACATGAATCCATCCTTTAGGAGCTTCGATGCGTCCCATCTGAATTCCTGTCAATGTCTCATAAAGCTTCTTCGTAACAGGTCCCATCTCATCCATACCGCTTGGCAGGCAAATCTCCTTGCCATGATCAACAATCTTGCCTACAGGTGAGATAACTGCTGCTGTTCCACACAGACCACACTCAGCGAATTCCTTCACTTCTTCAAATGGTACTTCTCTCTCCTCAGCCTCTAATCCAAGATAATCCTTCGCAACCTGGATAATCGAACGACGTGTAATCGATGGCAGAATACTATCTGACTTCGGTGTTACTACCTTATTATCTTTTGTTACAAAGATAAAGTTGGCTCCACCAGTCTCTTCAACCTTGGTTCTCGTTGCCGCATCTAGATACATATTCTCATCATAACCTTCGTTATGTGCACTTACAATTGCATGTAAACTCATTGCATAATTAAGTCCTGCCTTGATGTGTCCTGTACCATGTGGTGCAGCACGATCAAAATCACAAACACGAATTGTAATTGGCTTAGCGCCACCCTTGAAGTAAGGTCCTACAGGTGTTGTGAAAATACGGAACTGATATTCATCCGCTGGCTTAACACCAATAACAGGGTTACTTCCAAACATATATGGACGAATATAAAGTGTTGCTCCTGAGCCATAAGGTGGTACAAATCCTGCATTGGCTTTAACTGTCTCTGTCACTGCCTCAATAAAACGATCTTCTGGAAATACAGGCATCTCAAGTCTCTTAGCCGAATTCGCTAATCTCTCTGCATTTAAGTCAGGACGAAATGTAACAATCTGTCCTTTCTCTGTTGTATATGCCTTCAATCCCTCAAATACTGTCTGTGCATACTGAAGAACTCCTGCACACTCACTCATAGTGATGGTATCATCTGTGGTCATGCCACCTTCATCCCATGCACCGTTACGATAGTTTGATACAAATCTATAATCCGTCTTCTGATAACCGAATCCTAGGTTTGCCCAGTCAATGTCTTTCTTTTCCATGTCAATACTTCCTTTCGTATGTGTGATTCATGTGAAAACGTGATGTTCTCACTTAACAACCAAGTTTACAATTCTTCCCGGCACATAAATCTCTTTGACGATGTTACCGGTAATCTTGTCTGCGATTGACTCTTTGGCTTTGGCGAGAACAACATCCTTGGCCTCCTCGGTGGAGATAGCAAGTGTTCCCTTGGTCTTACCATTGATCTGGACAGCGATTTCAATCTCGTCATCCTTCATTTTGTCTTCATCATACTCTGGCCATGTCTCGTCGAAAATGCTCGTGTCATGTCCCAATACTTCCCATAGCTCGCTTGCTACGTGTGGGGCGAATGGTGCTAACAAAGTAACAGCGGTCTCTAATGTCTCGTGATCCATGCCGCCTTCTTTCTTAGCGATGTCGTACATCTTGTTGTTGTACTCCATGAATCCACTGACTACTGTGTTCATGCTAAAGCTTTCCAATCTCGTAGTTATATCATACACCAAACGGTGTCGTAATTTCAACATTTCTTCTGTTGGTTTTACATCTTTTTCTACACTTTGCTGTACTAACTTCCAAAAACGGTTCAAGAATCGATAAATACCATCAATTCCACGGTCATCCCAGATTGAATCTAATTCAGGTGGTCCGATAAAGAGTTCGTACATACGTAAGGAATCACATCCATAATCACGTACAATATCATCCGGTGATACAATATTACCAAGAGACTTACTCATCTTAGTAGCCTCACCAGTCTCTTTGTCACGTCCGCATACCATTCCCTGATTGAATAATTTCTTAAATGGTTCATCAAAGTCTACAACACCAATATCATGAAGGAACTTGGTATAGAATCTAGAGTATAACAGATGTAATACGGCATGTTCAACACCACCGATATACATATCTACTGGAAGGTCCTTGTCTGCAATCTCCTTTGACACGAGTTCTTTATCATTTTTATTGTCTACATAACGCAAGAAATACCAAGAAGAACCTGCCCACTGTGGCATTGTATTGGTCTCACGCTTAGCTGGCTTACCACAGACAGGACATGTCGTGTTAACCCACTCATCAATTCCTGCTAATGGTGACTCACCTGTTCCGGTTGGTTCATAGCGCTCCACATCTGGTAATAGAAGTGGTAACTGATCTTCTGGTACAGGAACTGCACCACAGTGCTCACAATGAACGATTGGAATTGGTTCACCCCAATAACGCTGTCTCGAGAATACCCAGTCACGAAGTTTATAATTCACTGTCTTCTTCGCAACACCACGTTGCTCAAGCATATCAGGAACTTTCTTCTTGGCTTCTGTCGAGTCCATACCATCGAACTCTCCACTATTAATCATCACACCAGGCTCTGTATATGCTTCTGTCAGATCAGGATTTTCCTTACCGTCCTTCGCGATAACCTGGATGATTGGAATATTAAATTTCGTTGCAAACTCAAAGTCACGATCATCATGTGCAGGTACACACATGATAGCACCGGTACCATAATCAGCAAGTACATAATCGGAAAGCCAGATTGGAACCTTGGCTCCGTTAATCGGATTGATTGCATAGCTTCCTGTGAACACACCTGTCTTTTCTTTATCCTGAAGACGATCCACGCTACTTCTTGTCGATGCGCGGAAAATGTAGTCCTCGACGTCCTTACGAGTCTCATCTGTAGCAAGGTCTCTAGCCATTGCATGCTCTGGTGCAAGAACCATAAATGTCGCACCGTATAGAGTATCAGGTCTCGTTGTATATACTGTAATCTTCTGATTGGTATTCTCCACTGTGAAGTCTACCTCTGCTCCGTAGCTCTTACCAATCCAATCAGCCTGCATCTTCTTAACCTTCTCAGGCCAATCAAGCTTATCTAAATCAGCTAAGAGACGATCTTCATATGCTGTAATCTTGAGCATCCATTGTTTCATATTCTTCTTCGTCACCTCAGCACCACAACGTTCACAGCAGCCGTTGACTACTTCTTCATTGGCAAGACCTGTCTTACAAGAAGGACACCAGTTAATCGGCATCTCTTTTTCATAAGCCAAACCTGCTTTAAACATTTTTACGAAAATCCACTGTGTCCATTTATAGAATTCAGGATCTGTTGTATTGACTTCCATATCCCAATCATAGACAGCTGCAATCTCATTAATCTGGCGTTTGATATTGGCTACATTTTCTGCTGTAGACTTCTTAGGATGAACACCCATCTTAATCGCATAATTCTCAGCAGGAAGTCCAAAAGCATCCCAGCCCATTGGGTGAATGATGTAATAGCCTTTCAGCATCTTGTAACGGCTCCATACATCCGAAATAACATATCCTCTCCAATGTCCTACATGAAGCCCATTGCCAGATGGATAAGGGAACATATCCAGGCAGTAATACTTTGGCTTCTTGCCATCGTTTACATTAACCGGATTCTTCTCCCAGTTTTTTCTCCACTTTGCTTCTACTTCCTTATGATTATAAGGTGTCATTGTGATTCCTCCATTCTTGCTGACGACGCAGCGTATCTCTATATTAATCTTGAACTTTAACCTGTATCGTACAAGCTGGAATGGTTCCCGTCCAGCCTGCTGGTAGCGCTACCGTTCCTGTGAACATGTAGTCTCCCGAAGTTGTCTTGTCATAATCAGCGCTGCTCCAAGTAACTGCTGCCTGAGCTGTATCTGTGCCTGCTCCCTTAATGGTAACGTTTGCAGGTAGTTTGGTAATCGCATCGGCAAGGGATGTATCCTTGCTAACAGATACCTGACTCATCTGGGTCGTCACTGATTTAAACTCATGAACAACTGTCAATGCGATGGTTCCCACACGATTTGTTCCATCGGTTGTGGTAGCCGTGATGGTAACATTGCCTGCTTCTAAGGCTGTTACAACACCTGCTGCATCTACTGTTGCGACAGCTGTATTATTTGAAGTGAAGGTAAGTCCTGTCTCTGTCGTTGTAGCTGGAGTAAATACTGGTGTAAGTGCCAATGTTGTTCCAACACTCATCTGACTGCTTGCTGCCCTCAAAGCAACTGCGCTTGCTCTCTGCTTAACAACGATGTGGCAGGTTCCCACTGTTCCCGAACCATCTGTAGCTGCAAATGTAATCGTACATTCGCCTGCTCCCTTAGCTGTTACAACACCCTTTGAAGATACGGTTGCAACTGCCTTGTTGCTTGATGTAATCTTCAATGTCTTGATCGATGCTGTCTTTGGCATAATGCTCTTGACTGACAATGTGGTCTTAGCCTTGGCTGCTGTATCACCTAAGTACAATGTTCTCTTCGCGTGATTCAACTTAATCGAAGTAACAGCTACCTTTGTCAATACGCGCTTGCGAATCGTGACTTGCGCTTTTCTTCCGATTTCATCTTTAATCTTGTATGTAATCTTATAGATACCAGGCTTTTTTGTATTGACCTTGGAGGTCTTCTTATACTTGCCTGACTTATTTAACTTATAATAAATCTTAGTTGTCAAAAGTTTCTTCGCATTCATACCTGTTGTATTCTTTACCGTAATACCCTTGGTAATACTGAATTTTGAAGCAAATACAACCGTTCCACTCTTGGCGCCCTTAATCGATGGTTTTTTATTCTTGTAAGGATTATTCGCTGTCCAGACATCGGTTGGATCATAACCCATATATCCTGCAACCTTAATTGAAAGTGGTGTTCCTAGAGGGCCTGCTTTCTTCGACTTGTAGATGACAACCTTAGTACCCGATGGACAATTATCATAAATCCACTTTACGTCACGTACACACAATCGAATACAACCATGAGATACTCTAGAACCTAAGTTGTTATACTGCGCCATCGACAAGGTGGCTGGATCCTGCTTGTAATACCATACCGAATGGAATAACACGCCACCGACAATTCGTGAACAATACTGTCCATAACATGGTCCATCTAATTCGTGCCAACGCATCTTCTCTTTCAGGGAAAATGTTCCCACTGGCGTTGCATTACCTGGTGAACATAAAAATGCTTTATATGGCTTTGTATATTTACCCTTCTTATCTTGCTTGTAAACTGTCACAACACACTTTTGTTTGTTGACCTTAATCAGATAAGGACTGGCTGCTTTGGCGTTCCTGCCGTTTACGCACATCCCAATGAGGACTAAAGCGAAAACCAGGAGAATCGTCTTCATTTTTGACTTCATTATAAATCTCCTTCTTGCACTTGATACAGTGCATCATATTCAGACTTTTTTACACATGTAGTTATAATACCAAGTTGATTGGTCTTTGTCAACCAAAGGCAGCCTTCATTTTTGCTGAATTTTCTAGGTTTTTTGGCATAGAATATACTGATATTTGTAGCTTCATGGAGGCTGATTTGAAAATCCCAACACTGAGTATTTTTCTTCTTATTTTTATGGAATATGCTTGCTTTCCCATCTCAAGTGAAATTGTTCTTCCCTTCGCTGGTGGTGCTGCCGCCCGCAATGGTACCCCATTTATCATGATTCTCGCCCTCAGTGTACTAGCCGGCATTCTAGGAACTTGCCTGATCTATGGCATTGGATATTTTGGTGGGGCACCTCTGCTTGCACGTCTGACAAAACGTTTTCCTAAAACAGCTCGTCCTGTCGACGCCTCTCATCGATTCTTTGAGCAACATGGAGCTCTCGCCGTCTGTGTCGGACGTGTCATTCCCATCTGTCGCACGTACATATCTTTCATCGCTGGTTCCGCGCTGACTCCATTTTCCCGATTCTTCTTCTACACGCTTGCAGGTATCACCGTGTGGAACAGTATTCTCCTCGCCTTAGGATACTATTTTTATCAATATAAGGATGTCTTTTTCACGTTATATCATCAATACAAATTCGGAATTGTCATCGCCGTCTTGCTGGCTGCCATTATTTTTCTGATTCGTCGCCGCATCCGTGGAAAAGCCGAATAGGACAATGTTCTCTAGCATAGAATATGGTAACGTCGGTCTGTCAGGGGGATGCCTGTGCCAATCACTGGATTAACAACGAAGGAAGCGAAGAAACGTCTACAAACCTATGGTCCTAATCTTCTCAAAGAATCCAAACCACCAGGAATCTGTGAGCGATTTCTTGCGCAGCTAAAGGATTTTATGATTATCACCCTGCTGGCAGCGGCAGGGATTTCTTTTATTCTCTCGTTCTTCGGGGAGGATGGAGATTATATCGACGCAGTCATCATTCTTGGCATCTTGAAGCGTCAGCCCGTCTTTCCGATGTTTATGACTTCTGT
>CAZUGH010000016.1:24238-25413 GCA_964619785.1 uncultured Lachnospiraceae bacterium
ATCTTGAAGCGTCAGCCCGTCTTTCCGATGTTTATGACTTCTGTCAGTCTAGCTGTCGCTGCCATTCCAGAGGGCCTGCCAGCCATCGTCACGATTATGCTGTCTCTCGGTGTGGAACGCATGGCTAGACGTCATGCTGTCATCCGTCGTTTGCCCGCAGTTGAAACACTAGGTAGTGCTACCGTCATTTGCTCCGACAAAACGGGCACACTAACAGAGAATCGATTGACGGTGAGCGATACATTTTCCTATGATAATGAAATCACTCTGATTCGATATAGTCTCTTGTGTAACCACCAATCCGGCGGGCTCGAGAAGGCGCTGGTTCGTCACGGGGAGACACTTTCTCTTTTCTGGGAAAAAGAGCAATCGCTTGCACCTATTCTTGACGAGATTCCGTTTGATTCAACACGCAAGTGTATGACGACACTTCATCGTTTTCAGGGAAAATATCTATCTATCAGCAAGGGTGCTCCTGAGATTATTCTTCAGCATGCCAGCTCCTATCTTGACCAGGGGACGGTCCGACCTCTGACAAGTCGAATTCGTGCTGCCTTTACCGATGCCAATCATTCTTTTGCGAAGGAGGCTCTTCGTGTAGTTGCTGTCTCTTATCAGTTTCATAGAGGACTCCCTCGCTGTACTTGTGCGAGTCTTGAGCGTGATACAATTCTAGTTGGGCTGATTGCTTCTTTCGACCCGCCTCGTCCTGAGGCTGTCGAGGCGATTGCCAAATGCCGTCAAGCTGGGATACGTCCTGTTATGATTACTGGTGACCACCCATTGACGGCGATGGCGATTGGTGCCAAACTTGGTTTTCCAAGCCAGGAAGTCTTGACAGGAGCAGATCTTGCGCAGCTTGATGACCCTGCTTTAGAAGCCACAATTTATCAGCATTCTATCTATGCTCGCGTGCTTCCAGTGGATAAGGTTCGCCTTGTAAAAGCTTTTCAACATCACCGCGAGGTTGTCGCCATGACAGGCGATGGGGTCAATGATGCTCCTGCGCTCAAAGCAGCTGATATTGGTTGCGCCATGGGGCTCGGTGGCACAGATGTCGCTAAGAGTGCTTCAGATATGATTTTGACAGATGACAATTTTGCGACGATATTGGCTGCTGTTGAAGAGGGTCGTGGCATCTATGACAATATACGCAAAGCTGTATTTTTCCTGCT
>CAZUGH010000016.1:25513-30548 GCA_964619785.1 uncultured Lachnospiraceae bacterium
TTTTCCTGCTATTTGTCTTGGTTTAGAACCGCCCGAGTCAGATATCATGAGCCGACCACCTCGTGGTCATCGTGAAGGCCTCTTCCATGATGGTGCACTTTTTTCAATTCTCGTTGAGGGTCTCTTCATCGGCTCCCTGGCACTAACCGCTTATATGATAGGTGGCTCAACCATGTGCTTAGCCGTGCTAGCACTATCCCAAATTGTGCATTCATTTAATATGCGCAGCCAACAATCTCTCTTTCACGTAGGCTTACTTTCGAATCCGCAGCTTTTGTTTAGTGGGATTCTCTGTATCGGTATGCAGATTAGTGTAATCGTAGTTCCATGGCTCCAAAATATCTTCCACACATCTGCATTATCACTTGAGCAATGGTTGGTAGTTGCCGTTCTTTCTCTGCTTCCTGTCCCTCTAATGGAGGTTCAGAAAAAAATACGTTGATTTTATCTGGAATGTATTCTATAATAGTAGCATCATGATTTAACGGATAAAATTCACTTCAGAATAGATTGGGATGGAGAAACTATGGACGATAAACTGGTTGCCAAAGCTCTGATGACCTTTGACCACACATACGAGCCACAGATACAGATGTATGATCATCTGCCATATCAGCGTGACATCGACGTATGTAATTGGAAAAAACCACGTATTGTAAGTGGCAATATCGTAAAGTACTTCCAGTATGATCTTGGCAAACCACAGATTATACAAAATGATTTTGTCGTGGAAGTGGAAGAACCAGAATTGATTGAAGAATTGGAAGATGATGCTTCCGATGATTCGATGGACCCTGGTGAATTGCTTGTTTCGATGGAAGATGATATCGACGAGGAACCTATTGAAGATGCAGCGGAGGAACCCGAAGAGGTTCTCGAAACCGAGATTGCTTCATAAGAATATTGATGCGATAGATGACCAATACTTTGGCGTCTATCGCTTTTTTGTGTAAATAGTGAAGTGCGGATGCATTCTGGTGCTGCGGGGGAGTTACGGGTTGGTTTTCCTGCTGCGGGGGGAGTGTTGGGAAAGGTCGGCTTCGCGCTGCGGGGGAGTGTTTGAGAAGGCCGGCTTCGCGCTGCGGGGGAGTGTTTGAGAAGGCCGGCTTCACGCTGCGGGGTATATACAGATGATTTTTCACTTTTATACCCCGCATGATTTGTGGCACTTGCTGTAAACGACGTTATTTCGCGCTGGAATAATATTACATATATTCATTTTTTCTACTATGAGATAAAAATATAGCACTGTACCCCGCTTTCAAAAGAAATCGGGGTACAGTGTTATAAAATATGATATTTACTGCCATTTTGATCTCATATTCGGATAATCCTTGCCATTATTTTACATAAAAGTGCAGTGAATTCTAAATTTTTGCCTATTATACCCCGCGAAGAGTCGCCTGGAGAGTTGAACACCACAGAAGGATGACCTAATCACTCAACCTCTCTTTCGAAATGTGTATTTCGCGCAGTCGTCTAGCTGTTCTTCGATTCGCAACAGTGTGTTATACTTCGCCACACGGTCTGTTCGACTTGGTGCACCTGTCTTGATTTGCCCTGCATTGACACCAACGGCAATGTCTGCAATGGTTGTATCTTCTGTCTCACCTGAGCGGTGGGATATGATTGGATTCCATCCGTTACGCTTTGTCATCTCAATTGCATCAAGCGTTTCGGTCAAGGTTCCAATTTGATTTGGCTTAATCAAGACTGCATTGGCCGCCTGCTTTGTAATTCCATTCTGAATTCGTTCTGGGTTTGTGACAAACAAATCGTCTCCTACCAATTGAACGTGTTTACCAATGCGACTTGTCAACTGCTGCCAACCAGCCCAGTCTTCCTCTGCTAATCCATCTTCGATGGAATAGATCGGATATCGTTCACACAAATCTGCCAGATAGTCTATCATATTTGACGTTGTTTTGTATTCGTCGGATTTCCAAAAATAATATTCTCCTGTATGCCCATTTTTCAGTGCTTCTTCATACATCTCCGTACTGGCTACATCAAGTGCTAACATAAAGTCAGTTCCTGCTTTATATCCTGCTCGCTCAATTGCTCGCGTGATATAGACAAGAGCCTCTTCGTCGCTGCTTAATTCAGGTGCAAACCCTCCTTCGTCACCTACAGCTGTAGAAAGTCTATCTGCCTGCAATAGCTTTTTCAATTTTTGAAATACATTGACACACCATTCCAAGCATTCACGGAAAGAAGTTGCCCCCACCGGCATTATCATAAATTCTTGTATGCTCAAGCTACTATCTGCATGCTTGCCACCATTCATAATGTTCATCATTGGCACTGGCATTTCCTTTGCATTCACTCCACCTAGATATTGGTACAAGGGAAGATGCAATGCATTGGCTGCCGTTCTCGCTGCTGCCAATGATACGCCTAAAATTGCATTGGCACCGAGTCTTGATTTGTTTGGTGTACCATCCTCTGCAATCATTTTCTTATCAATCTCAATTTGATTAAATATGTTGGTTCCTTCAAGCATCGGAGCTATGGTATGATTGATTGCATCTACTGCCTTTTTCACGCCTTGTCCACTATAGTGTTGTGGGTCGTTGTCTCGCAACTCGACAGCTTCAAAGGAGCCGGTCGATGCCCCCGATGGCACAGATGCCCTTCCGATTGTCCCATTATTTAATGTAATTTCGGCTTCAATGGTTGGATTTCCTCTTGAATCAAGAATCTCTCTTCCATATATTTGCTTAATACGATAATCCATTCTACTACCTCCAAATTCTTTTAGAGATAGTTTGAGGAAAATGCATTGATTTTATTCATTAAGGCAACACGAAAAAGCACGTATTTTTCCCCACGTCACTAAGTCGCGCGCTTAATCTTGCCTCTCTTCGTTCGGCAATCTTTACGCGGACTCACGTCCTATGCATAAAAACACCCACCCTCTCCTTTCCATGCAAGCATGGTCGGAGTGGGTGGGTGTTTTTATGCGCACGACTTAGTGTCTTAGCGTTTTTTTTTGGTTTTTTTACCTTCTAGGCTATCCTGGAATTGTTCGAGGAGTTTCTTTTGTTCTTTGTTGAGGCTGGTTGGTACTTCGACTACGAGTGTTACGTAGTGGTCTCCACGCATTTTCTTGTTACGCAGGGATGGTACACCTTTACCTCGTAAGCGGACACGTGTGTCTGTCTGTGTTCCTGCTTTGACGGTGTATGCCACATCGCCATCAATTGTTGGGATTATCTGGTCTCCTCCGAGTGCAGCTTTTGCATATGATATCTTCACGGTAGAGTAGATGTCATAGTCTTGACGCTGGAAGATTGGGTGTCTCGCTACGGCTACTTCTACGAGCAGGTCACCACGTGGTCCACCGTTGGTTCCCGGTTCTCCCTTGCTTCGGATGCGAACACTTTGTCCGTGATCGATTCCGGCTGGGATTGATACTTCGATTTTCTTACGGCTGCTTGTGTAACCAGCACCATGACAATCCGTACATTTTTCTTTGACAATCTTACCAGTTCCGTTACAGTGTGGACATGTTGTTACATTCTGTACCATGCCAAATAGTGATTGCTGAGTACGGACAACCTGACCACTACCGCCACAATTACTACATGTCTCTGGTGATGTACCTGGCTTTGCTCCTGTTCCATGACAAGTTGTACACTCATCCTTTAAGTTCAGGTCAAGTTCCTTGTCTACACCAAAGCAAGCCTCTTCAAATGTTAAGTTGACACGTGCGCGCACATTAGCTCCACGCATTGGTTCATTGGCTGAGCGACCACGTCTACGGCCGCCACCACCAAATAAATCGCCAAAGATGTCACCAAAGATATCTCCCATATCCATTCCTGAGAAATCAAATCCGCCAGCACCGCCACCTGCTCCACCTTCAAAGGCAGCATGACCAAACTGATCATACTGTCTTCTCTTGTCGGCATCGCTAAGAACGGCATACGCTTCAGAAGCTTCTTTGAACTTTGCTTCGGCTTCCTTGTCCCCAGGATTTGTATCGGGATGATACTTCTTGGCTAACACACGATATGCTTTTTTCAATTCGGCATCAGACGCGCCCTTCGACACGCCTAACACCTCATAATAATCTCTCTTATCTGCCATGGCTTACCACTAGACCTCTCTATAGTCGCCATCTACGACGTCATCTGCTGCGCCAGCACCTGCATCTGCTCCAGCTGCACCGCCCATGTCAGGTCCTGCACCCTGAGCACCGCCTGCCTGCTGTGCATTGGCATATACTTTTTCAAATACCTGCTGTGCACTTGTCATAAGACTTTCTTTTGCTGCTTTGAGCTCTTCCACTTCGCTATCAGACATAGACTCTGCGTTGGTCTTCTCTAATAACTCTTTTACCTTAGCAATCTCAGCTTCCACTTTTTCCTTCTCAGAAGCATCAATGCTGTCGCCTACTTCACCGAGAGCCTTCTCTGTCTGGAATACCATGCTGTCCACATCATTACGTGTATCAATGGCTTCTTTACGTTTCTTATCTTCTGCTTCAAATTCAGCAGCAGCTTTTACTGCTTTTTCAATATCATCATCTGACATATTAGAACCAGCTGTAATTGTGATGTGCTGTTCTTTGCCAGTTCCCAAGTCCTTAGCGCTTACATTTACGATACCATTGGCATCAATATCAAATGTAACCTCAATCTGTGGAACACCACGACGTGCTGGTGGAATACCATCAAGTCTGAACTGTCCGAGTGATTTGTTGTCGCGAGCAAATTGACGCTCACCCTGTACTACGTTGATATCAACAGCTGTCTGATTGTCTGCTGCTGTTGAGAAAATCTGGCTCTTCTTGGTAGGAATTGTTGTGTTACGCTCGATTAATCGAGTTGCCACACCACCCATTGTCTCAATTGATAATGACAGTGGAGTTACATCGAGAAGAAGGATATCGCCAGCGCCTGTATCTCCAGCTAACTTACCACCCTGAATGGAAGCACCAAGTGCTACACACTCATCAGGATTAAGAGATTTATTTGGCTCATGTCCTGTCAACTGTTTAACCTTATCCTGTACAGCTGGAATACGTGTA
>CAZUGH010000016.1:30558-33404 GCA_964619785.1 uncultured Lachnospiraceae bacterium
ATACATGCACCGATTGCTACACATTCATCAGGGTTGATACCCTTGAATGGGTCTTTTCCTGTAAGAGACTTAACAAGAGCCTGAACAGCAGGAACACGAGTAGAACCACCAACAAGAAGAACTTTACTTAATTCTGAAGCTGCCATACCAGCATCGGAAAGTGCCTTCTGAACTGGTCCAGCTGTTCTCTCAACTAAATCATGTGTCAATTCATCGAACTTAGCTCTTGTCAAGTTCATATCAAAATGCTTTGGTCCCTCAGCTGTTGCTGTAATAAATGGCAAGTTGATGTTCGTTGTCGTAGCAGATGAAAGTTCTTTCTTTGCCTTCTCAGCTGCTTCCTTCAATCTCTGAAGTGCCATATTGTCAGCAGAAAGATCAATGCCTTCCTGTTTCTTGAATTCACTAATCATATAATCAGTAACCTTCTGGTCGAAGTCATCTCCACCAAGACTGTTATCACCATTTGTTGAAAGAACTTCGATAACACCATCACCAATCTCGATAATCGATACATCAAATGTACCACCACCAAGGTCATATACCATAATCTTCTGCTCGCCTTCATTATCAAGACCATAAGCAAGTGCTGCAGCAGTAGGCTCATTGATGATACGTTTTACATCAAGACCTGCAATCTTACCAGCATCTTTAGTAGCCTGACGCTGTGCATCGTTGAAATAAGCTGGTACTGTGATAACTGCTTCTGTAACTTTCTCGCCCAAGTAAGCTTCTGCATCTGCTTTCAGCTTCTGAAGAATCATAGCTGAAATCTCCTGTGGAGAATACTTCTTGTCATCGATGGATACACGATAATCCGTACCCATATGTCTCTTAATAGAAGAAATTGTATGTTCTGCATTGGTAACAGCCTGACGCTTTGCTGGCTCACCAATCAATCTCTCACCAGTTTTAGTAAATGCAACTACGGATGGAGTTGTACGGATACCCTCTGCGTTGGAAATAACAACTGGCTTACCACCCTCCATAACAGCTACACATGAATTTGTTGTTCCTAAGTCAATACCTATAATTTTACTCATTATAAACACCTAACCTTTCTTGATTCTCATAATTAATTTGAAACTTTAACCATACTATGTCTGACTACGCTGTCTTTATACATGTATCCCTTCTGGAATTCCTGAGATACTGTATTCTCACCAAAGTTCTCATCCTCATCATGCATCACTGCATTGTGAAAATCCGGATTGAACTCCTGGCCAACTGCCTCGATTGGCTTGACGCCCATCTCATCAAGGCATGTGAGAAATTGCTTATAAACCTGCTCGATTCCTTTTGCAAATGGAGTCTCTCGCTCTTCATCTGTCAGGGCATCGAACCCTCTCTCCATATTGTCCACAACAGGAAGAATCTTCTCAACAATGGACTTGGCTCCCACCTCAAACATTGCACTCTTCTCTTTCTCAGAGCGCTTGCGGAAATTATCAAACTCAGCCATGTTCCGAACCAAACGGTCGTTTAGTTCTTCAATCTTCTCATCTTTCTTATCCTTCTTTTTCTTCTTAGGACCCTTTTTATCTTTAACCGGTGCCTCTTCAGGTGCCTTCTCTTCGGATTCCTTCGCAGCTGCTTCACCTTCTGGATCCTTCTTCTCAGGTTTCTGAACCGCTTCCTGGTTCAAGTCTTCCTTCACTTCTTCGTTCTCCATGGGAACCTCCTATGATTTTTCTTTGAAAATGTCATCTAACTGGCTCATGCAATCTTGCAAGGTCGAGACAACTCTCTCATAATCCATTCGCTTCGGACCTACGATACCAATCTTGCCATAGACCCCTTCTTCTATCTGATACGTTGCAGTCACAACGGAACAGTCCTTCATCGCCTCAATCGGTGTCTCTTCGCCGATATAGACCTGTATGCCTCTCTCATTACTCTCCGGCTTATCATTAACCCAGGCACTAAGTGCCCTCTTCTCTTCAAACGTGGATAGCAGTTCTGTCATCCGCTCCCGGTCTGTCAACTCGGGATACTTCAATATATTCGTAGCTCCTGAGGTATAAATCTGTGATTCATCCTCTTCGCTCATCGCCTCACTAATCGCATCTAAGATGCTCGCAGCCAGGTCTGAATAATCACCAGCCTGTTCCTTAATCTGCTGCATAATAGCCATGCTAATCTCGGTGAAATCCAATCCATTCAATGCCGTATTAATAATGAAATTCAATTGAGGAACGACACCATCATCAATATCTGCTGCCAAGTTGATAAACTTGTTATCTACATGATTGTTATCTAACACAAGAATCATCAAAATCTGATTCGAAGCAATCTGATTTAATTGAATGAACTTAATCTTCTTATGTTCATACTTTGGCTTCGTAACCATCGTGGTATACTGCGTGTTGTCTGCGAGAAGCTTCGCTACTTGCTGAAGTAAAAGATCAATCTTATCGGCCTTCTCAACAATCAGCCCCTTCATATCTTCTACTTCCTGATCCTTCTGCTTCATCATCGTATCTACATATAACCGATACCCTTTATCAGAAGGAATCCGGCCAGCTGATGTATGCGGTTGAAGGATAAATCCCATCTCTTCCAAATCCGCCATCTCATTCCGGATTGTGGCAGGACTCAGATTCAAATCTGTGTACTTCGTAACTGTTCTAGAACCAACAGGTTCCCCCGTCTCCATGTAGTTACGAATAATCGCCTGCAATATCTTCACCTTACGTTCGTCCAAATCCATCTGCTCACATCCTCTCTGGACCCGATACTTGTCTTTGTTAGCACTCACTCAAGTTGAGTGCTAATCATTCACTAAACTTAAAATACCACCATACTATTCTTTTGTCAATAGGAAAATAACAATTTCTTTGAAACTT
>CAZUGH010000017.1:0-1541 GCA_964619785.1 uncultured Lachnospiraceae bacterium
GTGATGAAGCATTACCAAAGATGATTGAGGGACTAAGACAGAAGGGTTATCGATTTGCCGCCTTATCTGATTATTTATAATTGAATTAACATAGAAAGAGTCAAGACTGTATCAATGAAATACAGCTTGACTCTTTTGTAATTACATCTTGCGGTATATAAATGCTGCAATGACAATACCGATAATACTTGCAATTGTAAATCGAATGGTAAGACCAAAGGTAAGTACCATAACACCAATATCTAATTTAAGTGGTGAAGAAAGTCCAAATGTTTTACCATAATTCAACCAAGATAATCCGGCAACTCCTCGTGTCATATATCCGATAAAGCTTCCTAATACAACGCCTGCAAGTAATAGTAGAAACAATGCCCAGGCGTTCTTTCCTGTACGTGCCATATATGTATGCCTCCATGTCATTTTGATGTAAATATCATATCATATGATAGATAGAAATGCAAAATCCAGGTAAATACTTTACAAACACTTTACATAACTTATGTTTTGGATTTTACCTAGCTCATTTAGAATATGCCTTGTAAGTTGATAAATACAAGAATTTTTCTGACAAAAAAGGAGAAAGAGAAATGAGAAAATTAGGTAAAGTAATTGTGAGTGTAGTTTTAACAACAGGGCTGTTATTAACAGGCTGTGGAGCTTCTCAGGATATCACAGTAGTATCAAGAGAAGATGGTTCAGGAACAAGAGGAGCATTCGTAGAACTTTTCGGAATTGAAGAAAAGGATGCATCTGGTAACAAAGTTGATCATACAACAGATGATGCCGTAACAATTCAGAGTACATCCGTAATGATGACAACAGTAGCAGGTGAAGCAAATGCAATCGGTTACATTTCCATGGGTTCATTGAATGACACAGTAAAGGCAGTTAAGATTGATGGAGCTGATCCAACAGTAGAAAATGTAAAAGCTGGTACTTACACAGTATCTCGTCCATTCAACATTGTAACAAAAGAAGACATTAGCGAAGTTGCTCAGGATTTCATCGATTTCATTATGAGCGCAGAGGGTCAGGCAGTTGTTGGAGAAGAAGGATACATTCCAAATGATGGAGCTCAGGCTTATGCAGGAAACAAACCAGAAGGTAAGATTGTAGTTGCAGGTTCATCTTCTGTAACACCAGTAATGGAGAAACTGAAAGAGGCTTATGTAAAAGTAAATACAGGAGCTGAAATTGAAGTTCAGCAGAGCGATTCTTCCACAGGTGTTTCATCTGCAATTGAGGGAACATGTGATATCGGTATGGCTTCACGTGAATTAAAAGACAGTGAAATAAGTGAAGGCGTAAAAGCAACAGTTATTGCTACAGATGGTATCGCAGTTGTAGTCAACAAGGATTCTTCTATCGAGAACTTGACAAAAGATCAGGTGAAGAATATCTACACAGGAAACACAACAAGCTGGAGTGATATTACAGAATGAAAAAAATAAGAGAAAATGCCATGAAGATTGTATTCTTCATGGCAGCTCTTGTATCCGTAGCGGCAGTAATTCTGATTTGTGTATTTTTATTTGCCAATG
>CAZUGH010000017.1:1641-30652 GCA_964619785.1 uncultured Lachnospiraceae bacterium
ATTTGGTTGAGTATGCGAAACGCGGTAATAAATTTGTAAAAGTAATTCGTATTACGGCAGAAACATTGTCCGGAATCCCATCGATTGTTTATGGATTGTTTGGTATGTTATTTTTTGTTACGACATTGAAATGGGGATTGTCGATTACGGCAGGTGCATTTACATTAGCCATTATGATACTTCCTTTAATCATGAGAACAACAGAAGAAGCATTACAATCGGTTCCCGATACATTTCGTGAGGGAAGTTTTGGACTAGGTGCTGGTAAGCTGAGAACCATTTTTGTTATTATTCTTCCTTCTGCAATGCCAGGAATTCTAAGTGGTATTGTATTGGCAATCGGAAGAATTGTAGGTGAAACAGCAGCACTGATATTTACCGCAGGAACGATTGCTGCAATTCCAGGAAAACATGGTCTGTTTTCATCAGGACGTACATTGGCAGTTCATATGTATGCCCTATCGAGCGAAGGCTTGTATACCAATCAAGCATATGCAACTGCAGTTGTTTTAGTACTTATCGTCATTGTGATGAATTGGTGCTCGGGACGAATTGCAAAGAAACTTACGAAAGGTTAATTGGAGGTAAAAAATGAGTAGAAATATTTTAGAGATTTCTGATGTTAATCTTCATTATGGAAGTTTTTATGCATTGAAGAATATGTCTCTAGATATACCAGAAAACGAGATTACAGCTTTTATCGGGCCGTCTGGTTGTGGTAAATCAACATTATTAAAGAGTATCAATCGAATGAATGACTTGGTAGAAGGATGCAAGATTGAAGGAAAATTCTTATTAAATGGTAAGGATATCTACAAGGATTATGATGTGAATCTTCTTCGTAAAAATGTAGGTATGGTATTCCAGAAACCAAACCCATTTCCAATGAGTGTTTATGATAATGTTGCATTCGGACCAAGAACACATGGAGTTCGTAAAAAAGATGAGTTAGATGCAATTGTAGAAGATTCTTTGAAAAAAGCAGCTATCTGGGAAGAGTTAAAAGATCGTTTGAAGAAAAGTGCACTTGGCTTATCCGGTGGACAGCAGCAGAGATTATGTATTGCTAGAGCATTAGCAGTAAAGCCTGATGTGCTATTGATGGATGAACCTACTTCGGCATTGGATCCAATTTCAACTTTGAAAATAGAAGACCTTGCCGTAGAACTGAAAAAGATTATACTATTGTTATGGTAACTCATAACATGCAACAAGCAGCCAGAATATCAGATAATACGGCATTCTTTCTACTAGGTGAAATTGTTGAGTATAACAATACGGATGACATTTTATTACATCCGGCAGATTCTAGAACAGAAGAGTATATTACAGGAAGGTTTGGTTGATGATATGAGAGATATTTTCTTGAAGCAAATGGAAGAGTTAGAGTATGATGTAAGAATGATGGGCGAAGCTATCGTTGAAGCAATTCGAGAAACAGTAGACGCCCTTCGTAAGCTTGATAAAGTGAAAGCACAGAAGTTGATCGAAGGCGATAAGGCAATTGATCACAAAGAGAAAGAGATCGAATCAAGATGTCTCCACCTTTTGTTACAACAGACTCCCGTAGCAAGTGATCTTCGTAAGGTATCAGCAGCACTGAAGATGATTACAGACTTAGAGAGAATTGGTGATCATGCTGAAAATGTTGGCGAATGGGTTGTTTTTTCCATTAATGGAGAACATAAGAATGAAAGGGTAATCTAAATGGTCTATATTGTTGAAGATGATAGTAACATTCGGGAATTAGAGGAGTATGCATTACGAAATAGTGGCTTTCTTGTAAAAGGATATGTGTCTGGTACAGAGCTTTTCGAGGCTCTAGAAGATGTGTTGCCTCGCTGTATCATACTTGATATTATGCTTCCAGGAGAGAGTGGTCTTGAGATTCTTAAGACATTACGAAAAAATGAAAATACCAAGCATCTTCCTATTATCATGGTTACTGCGAAAACGACAGAGCTTGATAAAGTAAAGGGGCTTGATATGGGGGCAGATGACTATATTGCGAAACCATTTGGCATTATGGAATTAGTCTCGCGTGTTAAGGCGTTACTCCGTCGCAGCGAACCACAGAAGGAGCAAACGATATATCAATTCAACAATATTATCCTAGATGATGAGAAGCATATGGTGAAGGAAGATGATCAAACCATTGACCTTACATTTAAAGAGTATGAGCTGTTAAAGTATCTTTTGTCGAATGTTGATATTGTTCTTTCCCGTGAAAAACTCATGAATAAAGTATGGGGATTTGATTACGAGGGCGAGAGCCGAACCGTTGACATGCATATCAAGACATTACGAAAGAAACTCGGTGATGCCGGCGATATAATTAAAACGGTACGTAATGTAGGATATAAGATTGGTAATTAATAGCTGGTTTACACGGAGGACAGTTTGAAAAAGAAGATTAATCTAGAGATGTGCCTGATATCGTTTATTGCAACATGCTTGACAGCAATATTTGTGACAGTAAGCTTTTATCAGGCAAATACAGAGAGAACATGGAAGCTGTTAGAGGATGTTTCCCGGATATATGCTAGTGAGTATAACAATCTAGAGGATATCCAGAAAATGAGTGTTGGAGTTAAAGACCATTATCGCATCACATTGATTGAACCAGACGGTTCTGTCGCATACGATAATCAACTTGATCCAGAGAAGCTTGATAATCATATGGAGCGACAAGAAGTTGTGAAAGCAAAGCAAGAAGGCAAGGCGATGGTCGTTCGAACTTCGGATACAGTAGGTAAGAATACTTACTATTATGCCTTGGATTTGGGGCAGAATCGAATCCTTAGAATTGGAGAAGATACAGATACCGTTATGACTACGTTTCTATCAGTGATACCACTGATTGTTGGCGTGGCCTTTTGTGCGTTTGTTCTATGTTTTTGGATTTCAACACACCTAACAAATAAGATTGTGAAACCGATTCAGCAGATGGCGGAAGGCAAGATTGAGGTTCCTTATGAGGAATTACAACCTTTTGCAAGGTCGATTAAAGAACGCGCAGCAATGGAAAAGATGAAGCAAGAATTCACGGCAAATGTTTCCCATGAATTGAAGACTCCATTGACATCGATTTCTGGTTATGCAGAATTGATTGAAAATGGAATGGCAAGAGATGAAGATATCACGACATTTGCAACCAAGATACATACAGAAGCAGGAAGACTGATTGGATTGATTGCGGATATCATGAAACTGTCTGAATTAGAGGAGCCGGGTTCTGTTTGTGAGTTCTTACCAGTTAAAATGAAAGATATTATTCAAGAAACAGTTGCATCCTTGGAGATTCTGGCGCATAATAAGGGAGTAAAATTCCAAGTATTGGCTTCAGATGAGATGATTCTAGGAGATCGTAAGCTTCTATCAGAGGTGATATACAATTTATGTGATAATGCAATTCGATATAACAAAGATAATGGAGTTGTCACAGTTTTCCTAGGAAATCAAGAAGAACAAGGTACTATTTTGACGGTAGAAGATACAGGAATCGGAATTGATTCTAAGAATTATGATAATATTTTCCGGCGTTTTTATCGAGTTGATAAAAGTCGTTCAAAGGAAACCGGAGGAACCGGACTCGGACTTGCTATTGTGAAGCATATTGCAGAGCTACATGGTGCAGAGATTACAATCGAGAGTGAATTAGGAAAAGGAACTAAAATATCTGTCCTATTCCCAAATATAGAAGGAGGAAGAGAAGGTGTCAATTGAGAATTTAGGCAACTTATTTAAGTTTATTGGAGGTTTAGGTTTATTCTTATATGGAATGAATGTTATGGCAGAGGGATTGCAGCAATCCGCTAGTGGTAAGATGAAGAAGCTTCTTGGCTATCTGACAAATAATCGTTTCTTAGGTGTTATCTTTGGTGCGATTATTACAGCAATTATACAGAGTTCATCAGCAACGACTGTTATGGTGGTTGGATTTGTAAATGCAGGTATCATGAATTTGGTTCAGGCTGTTGGCGTTATTATGGGTGCTAACATCGGTACTACGATTACTGCGTGGATTGTTTCAATGAGTGAATGGGGTGAGGTAGTTAAGCCTGAATTCTTTGCTCCTTTGTTAGTTGGAATCGGTGTTATCCTCATTATGTTTATTAAGAAGCAAAAGATGAAACAGATTGGCGAAATCATGGTAGGTTTTGGTGTATTGTTCATCGGTCTGACATTTATGTCTGGATCTATTGAACCTTATCGTGATGCTCCTATTTTCGCAAACGCATTTGCTATCCTTGGTAAAAATCCATTCTTGGCAATCTTGGCGGGTGCTGGAGTTACAGCAATTATTCAAAGTTCATCAGCCTCTGTCGGTATCTTGCAGACGCTAGCATTGAATGGAGTGGTAAATTGGCGTTCCGCTATCTTCATTACACTTGGACAAAATATTGGTACTTGTGTAACGGCACTTTTATCAAGCACAGGTGCACAGAAGAATGCAAAACGTGCTGCTGTAATTCATCTTTTGTTTAATGTATTTGGAGCTATTATATTTGGCGTTATTATGTACATTCTATTTTCACTTAACACAAAGTGGGCATCAGGGTCGATTAATACTGTTCAGATATCCATTTTCCATACGGTATTCAATATATCGAATACAATTATCTTATTCCCATTCGCTAAGGTTTTGGTGAAGCTGTCTAAGAAAATTGTTCCTGATAAGAAGAAATCGTTAGAAGAAGAGACTGCTGTTGAAACGATTAAGAGAGCTTTAGATGATCGTATTTTGGAGAATCCTTCGTTTGCGATTGAAACAGCAAATAAAGAAGTTGTAGCAATGGGTAACTTTGTTATTGATAGTGCACAATATGCGATGAATTCGTTATTGTATCTAAAGGAAGATGATATTCGAGATGTGTTAGAACGCGAAAAGGATATCAATGCCCTTGAGAAGATGCTGACCGAATATCTTGTGCGTGTAGGTAATCTGTCATTGAGTGAGGACCAGCATGATCAGATTAAGAATCTTCTTTATACGGTACATGATATGGAACGAATCGGAGATCATTGCGAGAATTTGGCAGAATTAGCACAGAAGCGCAGTGAGGCAAATCTAGAGTTCTCAGAGATTGGAAAGGCCGATATGATGTCGATTATTGAGCAGGTCATGACAGGACTTCGTGCAGCAATTTCCTCTAGAGCTAATATGGACTTCAATGCAGTACGTGTTGTTGGGCGTTCCGAAGATACCGTTGATAATCTAGAGGATGACTTACGCGAGAAGCACATTGAACGTTTATCTAAGGGCGCATGTAGTACCGAGAGCGGATTGATTTTCTTAGATGCGATAACGAACCTGGAAAGAATTTCTGATCACTCCTATAATATTGCAGGATATGTGCAAACAGAGCTATAAAAAGTAAATTATACTTTACAAACAATGGAAATCGGGTTATTATAAAGACAAGAATGGTGTTTTCTATTCTTGTCTTTATTTATAAGGAAGGAGAGCTGTGATGCAGGAATATTATAAGTATAAGTATTATCTGAATGCAAGTCATAGCTTTGATGATGTAGAAGACCATAAGCATTCGCATACCTTTGTTATTACTTTATACATCGAGATGGAAAAGAGTGGATTTGTCGCTTTTTATGATGTAGATAAAAGACTAGATAGTTATTTTAGATACTTTAATGGAATGTATTTAAATGATATTTTCCGCGAAGATAAGTTATCACCTACAATTGAGAATCTTGGTGATATGTTTTATGAAGAATTAGGCAATCGTTTAGCAAGGCGTCAGATGCATTTGATACAATTAGAAATCACAGAGAATCCTGTACGAAGCTATATTGTGTCGGATCGTTTGCTAATGAGTTCAACACAAAATGCCGATAAAGATAAGAAGTGGAAAGAAATAATAGAAACAAGTGAGATGGTATTTTCGATGAAAAACTAAGGAGGTGTTATTTATGAAGTTGAAAGATAAAATACTTACATTCATCCCAATATTTGCTTTGCTATTTATGCTTTCTTCAAGTGTATCAATAGCAGCCTCAATTAATATTGATGCTTCTTTTGATGATTGGGATAGTGTTAAGAAAGAGTCACTTACCTTAGATAATTTTTCGTCAGCAGCCCTTGTATGGGAAGGCAATACTGTATATTTATATGCGAAAGAAGCTAGTGGAAAAAATTCATCCATTTCTTCAGGAGCGCAATTTGGATTTGTTACAGACACAGGAGAAAAGATTTCATTTGTTACTTCACAGAATAGTTATATTTGGCAGGAACCTACTCGAGATATTACGATACGAAATCAGAATTATAGTCCAATTTCCGGAACGGAAGGCAAAGGACAGTATTTAAATGATAATAGTTATCAGTGGGAGATTAGTTTCCCTGCTTCATTTTTTGGAAAAAATGTAAAGAGCTTAAGCTTAACTGATGCTAGTTGGAATGTATTGATTGATGATGTAAAAAGCGAGATAGCACCTGAGCCAACTGATACACCAAAGCCAACTCAGACACCAACGAAGGAACCTCAAGCCACGAAAGAACCTGTTGTTACGGGAGATCCATTACCGTCAGGCAATATTATAATTGATGGCTTTTATGATGATTGGAAGAATTTAGATCAGAAAGATGCATTTACATGGATGTCAAATAATAAACTTTGTTCGCATGTTGGTGGAATATATATGGATGATGAATATGTATATGTACATGTGAAATTACATCAATACTATACGTCGCAGATTCCGTTAACAGCAATGGTTCTTACTATTAATGGTGAGAAAACGATGATGTTCCAAGCAAACTATATGAATGGTGATGGCTCTATTAATTGGGATCAATCTATATATAATTTACCTGTTGGAATCTCTAATTTGGGTCTGTTTTCTAATGAGGGAAGCCATCCTTATTTAGGAAATATAGCAGTTACTATTGCTCCTAAAGAACTAAAAAAAGATGAAAATGGTACACCAATGAAAGATCCTGTTGATGAACTAGAGTTTTGTGTAGATTTAGATACAATATCTAAATTAGTCGGGATTCCAGTGGAGTCTATTAAGTCGATATCATTTTCAAACTCAAATCTTGGTGCTGATTCGATTACAACATCAGGAACTCCTACAGGTGCATATTTAGGAATTTTGATTTGCTTGGCTTTTGTTGGTTTGGTATTTCTAATTAGGAAGAAACATTCAAAGAGCGAGGTATAATTATGAATTTTATTTCTATTATACTATTTGTTGTTTGGATTTATGTGCTTACCGTTTGCAAGAGAGCAAAGCTTAACTTTTGGTATTTTGTCATAGGGAGTGTTGGTTTGTTTTTCTTTATGTTGATATGGTTACAACCATTATTGACAGTGCCATTGACAAAAGCAGTAACACTAATTTCTGGTATTATTGGTCAATTGACCGGATTGTATGACTCTTTTTATCAGTATTCGATACTATTTATTAAGAGCTCTGGAGAAACAATTTCTCTCTATATAGACTATGAATGCTCAGGTATTATAGAGATTATTGCATTTACTTCGTTATTATGGTTTTTCTCAGTATACAATTTTTATGAGAAAATGATTGTTAACTGTATTGGTTTCATTTATATATTCTTTGCTAATGTGCTTCGAATATTTGTGATATGTATTTTTGTTTATTTTGGTGGTAATGATATGTTTTTCCTTGCCCATACCATATTTGGGCGATTGATTTTCTATGCATTATCCGTGATATTATACTTTTATGTATTTACGAAATCCCAGATTGTTCGACAGAAAGTAGGAAATTTTAAGTATGACGATGAGTGATTATTTTTTGAGCGAGATTGTATTTTGGATGGCGTGGATTGTTATTCCACTTATTATGGAAATATGCCCGTCTATATTCAATTTTTTTATCTTAATAGGTAAAAGGATAAAAACATCAAAAGAAAAATGTATAGAGTATTTTCCTGAAATAACACTTATTATACCTGTGTATAATTCAGCAGAGACTTTGTATGCCTGTATAGAATCTATTTATGAGTGTGAATATGACAACAAACTGATACACATTTTATTAGTAAATAATCAGGGAAAAGATGAAAGCTTTGATATTTATAATCAATGTCAGGAAAAATTTCCGGAACTTCGGATGAATTGGATGAATGCAAAGCAGGGAAAATCGAAAGCCTTAAATTTAGCCTTGTTTAATAGTGAAGGTAAGTATATCATTCACATTGATAGTGATGGTATTTTACATAAAGAAGCACTCAAAAGTATAGTGGAAATGTTTGAAAACGATGAAAATACCCATTGTGTTACTGGTGCAATTATGGTTAATCCAGAACTGATTGACAAAACGAAAGGATTCTTTCGCAGACTTCTTAGAAAAACTGAGTTTTTTGAGTATTGCCAGGCTTTTCTTGCAGGGAGAAATTTTGAATCAGAGTTTAATAGCATTTATACGTTGTCAGGTGCATTTTCAGCGTTTCGTAAATCAGCAATTTTAAAAACACAATTATACAATACAGATACTGTATGTGAGGATACACATGTTACGTTTCAAGTACGTGAGATACTAAAGAAGAGGGTCAAGATTTGTTCGAAAGCTATTTTTTTCGTGGATCCGATGGAGAGCATTAACCAGTTGTATACACAACGTCAGCGATGGCAAAGGGGAGAGCTAGAAGTATCTCATATGTTTTTAAGAAATAAACTTCAAGCAGCAAAAGGTTTTGCTTCTAATTTCGTCGTTCGTCTCTTGATGTATGATCATACATTTGCTTTTCCGAGAATGATTTGGTATTTTGCTCTACTATTTTTAGCATTTAAAAACTATCCATTTAAGTTGATTATTACTTCGTTAATACTGATATATTTATTATACGTAGTATCGACATTTTGTTATTATTTGAATGTAATACTATTTTTAAAACCACATAAAAAACTACGTAGATATTATGCAAGGAAATGGTATATTGTATTTTTGCTTCCGTTATTTAATTTTATGGTTTTTTGGTTCCGGTTTGCTGGAATTATTAATTCAATTAGTAGAGACCAAACTTGGCGGACAAGTGATTTTCATGAAGAAGGTGAAGCTTTTACAAGGTATGTAAAACACGACTTCATGTGGTTTACTAGGTGGAGAGATAAAATGAGAAAGAAGGTTAATATAAATGCGTAAATTAGCGGTTGTTCTTCCTGCATATAATGAGGAGTCTGATGTTGAAAAATTAGTAATAAGATGGCAGGAATATTGTGATAGAATCAAATGTGATTATGACCTTGATATGGTCATTATAGTAGTTGATGATGGAAGCTCAGATTTCACTAGTGATATATGTAGAAAGCTTGAAAAGGAATATTCGAACTTTACATTGGTTCAACATGAACACAATAAGGGACTTGGTGAGGCAGTAAAAACTGGTATATTTTATACAGCAAATCAGATTGTTGATGCAGAATATCTTTGCATTATGGATTGTGATAACACACATGACCCTAAATATGTATTAGATATGTTAGATAGTATTGAAAATCACGATGTCGTGATTGCATCACGTTATCAAAAGGGAGCTATAATTAAAGGTGTTGCAAAATATCGTTTATTAACAAGCGAGGGTGCGAAATATGTATATAAGTTTTTGTTGAATGTTAAGAATGTAAAGGATTATACATGTGGTTATAGATTATATCGTACTACGATATTAAAAAAAGGCATTGAGCGTTTTGGTGATGACTTGATAAGCGAGTCTGGTTTTACCTGTATGGCAGAATTGCTCTATAAAATCTACTGTGTTGGAGGAAGATTTGCAGAAATTCCTTTTGAATTAAGGTATGATTTTAAGGGTGGAGATAGCAAAATGAAAGTATTAAAAACAGCATGGAATAGTGTGACTTTAGCTCTGCGATTAAGAAGGATTAGAAGGTAGATAATCTATGATTAATTTATTGAAAAAAATCTATAGAAATACAATTTCACGAATGGTTTTTACTGTGGTTATGTGTATGATATTCATTGGATGTGGCTTTGGCTTTTTAATTAATGAAATGATTCAAAATAGAGTTTACTACATCCGACATTATACGGAACAACAACAAGATATCACAAACCAATTATCTGAAACAGTTAAGGTTATGGTTGGTCAAAATACAAGTTTGAATGAGATAAAAGATACATTGATATCAAATGAGATAAATGGGAGCTATCGCTGGTGCTTTTTTGGCATAGACAATCAATTGATTCAAGCGAAAGATGAGAATTCTTTGATTATGCTTAATCGTAATAAGGTAAATAGTCTATCTAAACTAAATCAATGGTTAGAATTCAAAAATGAGGTAGTTACAAAACAGTCGTTTACCTATAACGGAAAAGAATATACAGTTGGTATTATGAGTAGTCGCGCAAATGTTATACAAGATAGTAAGATATCTAAACATTCTACATATGTCATGATGGCGGTGGCTTTGCTCTGTATTGTTTTCTTTGTTTCTATTGTGTTTTTATTACAGATACTTAATCGTAGGGACAGGCTGATTGAAAAACTAAGAAGTACGATTGTGGAAAATGATAAACAAATTGAAAAAGCTTCCCAGGAGATTTTAACCATTGAAAATGAGTATGCTGTAACGGATGAGAATACAACATCAATTTATCAAAGTGAAATGTTTAGCGTACTGATTGATAAATCTAACCGACCTGAGCTTTATCCACTATCGATTGTGTGTGTCAAATTGGTCATGTCAAATCGCTACTATAAAAAAGATGAAATGCATGCTATTCTAAACTGCTTAAAAGAAAAGTGTAGCAAGAAATATGTTTTAGCAGAATTGAGCAAGGGCGTTTTTGTTTTTGTGTTATATAAGACAACAAAAGAAGAAACGATAGCATTTAAGAAACAAATTGTTGCTCAATTAAAAGATGTTTTACCACAATACGGTATGAAATGCAAAGTTGGATATGAACATGCTGCAGAGATTAAAAATGAGAATACAGCAAGGATTATATATCAAAAACTAATGGATAAAATGAAAAATAAAGGAACGGATTAAGATGAAAAAATGGTATTTGAATGCATCACCAATTATTCGATATTTTTTGAATTCATGTTTTGTGACAGTTATTGATGTGATATTTGTATGGGTGTTTGCACGATTATTTGGCATAAATATTGTGGTTGCCAATACAATCGGTGTTGTAATGGGATTTTTAATAGACTATGTACTATCGAAGTATTTTGTCTTTGATGAGGCACGTGGTAAAAGCGGATTTGCAATTTATCTCGTAACATTTTTGTTTGGGTTAGTACTAGCGGATTGGTTGATATATTGGAGTTCGATTTCGCTTTTCATGGATTTTGAGAAGGACTTAAATATTTTGTTAAGTAAAGGAGTTTCAATTGTCGTACCTTTTTTTGTGTTATATTTTTTGAGAAAATTTTTATATCATGTGATAAAGAATGGAGATTAGGATGAGATATCGTCAATATCGTTTTAAGTTTTATCTTAATGCAAGTCATGCTATTGTTATTGAGGGGAATCATGGAGAACGTCACCCACATACATGGGAGATTACGATAAACACCATGAAAATGAGGGACAGTTTCGTTGAATTTAATCATATTGAGAAAAAGATTGAGTCTTTTATTAGTAAGTATCAAGACCAATATATCAATGAGATTGATCCATTTGATCATATCAATCCAACCCTTGAAAACTGCTGTGAGTATTTCAAAAATCTGTTGAAAGACATTTTGAATGATGAAGGTTGGTTGTTGTTACTGATTGAAATGAGTGAAACCCCTACTAGAAGTTATGTCATTAATCTACTTGACGAAAGTGAAAGTGAGACTCAAAAACAATCAATAGAAGCTAGCGTAGATTCATTACTAGATTCTATTGTTGACATGGATGATTGAGGAATTAATATGAATGAGAATAAGAGAAAAAAAATATGGTACCAAAATATCAATATACAATTTGTATTGGGATTTTTTTTGTTACTCATTATTGGCATAGGCATTTCTGCTTATATGTTTGAGTTCGGATATCTCGCTTCAGGAAATGATATTTGGGGACATCTGTTTAAAAGTGATGTTATGTATCAGAGTATTAAACAAGGTGACTGGTATCCATTATATACAAAATATTGGTATAACGGAATTCAACCATTCCGATATTGGGCACCATTACCATACTATATTTTGGCCCTTTTTCAGTTTCTTGCAAGAGGAAGTGTTCTTCATTCATACTATATATTTGTAGGATTTACCTTTGTTGCAGGTGGACTTGGATGGCTTATATGGGGAAGGATTGCAAAACGTGTTCCACTCGGTACAGTATTAGGTGTTTTATGGTTTTTCTTACCCGAAAATTTCAGAGTATTTTATTGTGAGGGAAATATTCCACGTATTGTCACTACAATTCTTGTTCCTTATCTTGTTTTGATGGTCTGGCTTTATATTAAGAAAAATCACAAAGTGGCTTTACTAGGTATTGTATTTGTTATGATGGGAATGACGCTTTCCCATGTGATGTTATCTGCTATGGCAGGTATTGGTACATTTATTTTTTTGTTACTTTATTCTATTCGCAAAAAATGTAAAAGGAAATCGATTCACATCATTATAATGATGTTATTGTCATATTTAATCTGTGGATTGTGGCTCATTCCTGCCTTGTCAGGTGGACTTGTAGGAATGAATCCCGAGGCAAGCGCATCGGTTATGGAATCGCTTAGTTATTCATTATTTACTTCTCTAAATCCAATTAATCGAGTTACAGGGGTTGTTGATACGTTCTATTATGGCATAGGTATCATAATTTTTTCTGTCATAGGTATATTGTTAGGCAAAAAAAAGGAACGGGCAGGTTTCGTATTTGCGATTTTCATCTTGTTATTAACAACAACTGCGGCTGTTCCAATTTTATCAAAGCTGCCACTTAGCCAATTATTATGGATGATGAGATTTGCTACGATTGCATATGGATTCTTCATATGGTCGATTTTTGAGTGGAATACATTAAGACGTTTTTATTGTATTGTTTTTGTTGCCATCATAATTGTTGACTGTGTACCATCTATGAATATACATAAATACTATACACAGGGAGCAGATAGCATTAATGATGAAGTGACAGAATTAAAAGAAACAACAAAACAAAGAACAGCGATTATGGATTTGAGTGCTTACGGCTCATATCCTTCATTTGGGTTAAATGAAGGTGAAAATGATACGATGTATACCTATGGCTGGGCATGGCAAGGTGCAACAACATCGTCTAATATTGTACAGCTGAATTCTGCGTTAGAGAGTGAAAATTATATATATCTTTTTGACCGTGCAATAGAGCTGGGTAATGATACGGTTTTGATTCGTAAGGACTTAGTTGGAAAGGCTGGAAAGACAAGAACTGATTTGTTCTCTGGTGCAGCCATGAGTGGTTATGAATTAGAGAAAGAAACGAATCAAGGGTATATTTTTTCTAAGAAGACTCCAGTTGAGTTTGGTGTTGTAACAAGATATCAAGGTATTGCAATAGGAAAATATGCAAATACGATAGAGATGTATTATCCATCAATATGTTCTGCAGACTCGGAGTACATAGATGATTATTCCTTAGAGGAGTTATCGATGTATTCGTTGATTTATTTATCTGGTTTTGAATATCATGACAAGTCAAAAGCTGAGAGTATGCTTAAACAACTAGGAGATAAGAATATTAGAGTGATTATTGATATGACACATGTTCCTGTTGATGCGAAAACGAAACAAATGGAGTTTATGGATGTATCTGTCCATTCAATGTCACTAGATACTAGATATCCCACTTTATATTACAAAGATAAAGGAATACAAACACTAGATTTTGCAAGTGAATATAAAGAATGGAATACAGCCTATATTGAGGGAGTAAAGAATGTAATTGGCTATTTTAATTATTCATCTGAAAAACTACCATTTATAGGAACAAACGAAAATGAAAATGTAATGTTTGTTGGATTGAATTTCTTGTTTCATTGTACAGAGACTTACGATTTGAACGGATTTATGGTCATTAATGATTTGTTTCGCTTGACGTTAAATGAACTTCCTGAAAGAAGTGAAGTCCCAATCCAGGTCGAGTATCATTCGAATTCCCTTGTTATCAAGTCGCAATATGATCATGTTAATACAACATTAGCTGCACTAGATACCTTTAGTAATAACAAGGGGCTCAACAAGAAGAATAATCTATTGTATGTAGATAAAGGAACAACGATTATTGAAATGCAATATCCTTATTACAAAGAGGGGATTATTGTGAGTATACTGGGTGTTTTCTTTACGATACTGTTTTATTGCGGCGTGGTTTGTCGCAAGAGAAAGGAGAAAGAAAATGCGTAATAAAATCAAAAAGCATGAATGGGTTATTGCACTTTTTCTTGCGATTGTATGTAGTATATTAACAATGGGGACACTCCTGTTTAAAGATATACAGGCATTTCCACTAACGGCTGATGCGATGGGACATATGACAAAGGTTCAGTATATTGCAAATCAATTAATGCAAGGTCATATACCTAGTTGGTTCCCAGCTTGGTATAATGGTTCAGCAGCAACTCAATATTATGTGCCGTTATCCTATTATATTATGGCACCAATTTATATGGTATTCCGTAATATCACAGTCACCTATAAATTGTTTTGTATCTTGATGTATTTTGTTGGTGGAATGGGTGTATGGTATTTTTGCAAAAAGAAAATAGGCGATTATTGTGGATTGTTTGCTATCATAGCATTTTGTTTTCAAAAGTTTCTAGCAGAATCGCTGTATGGTGCTGGTGTGGTAGCCCAAGGACCGATATTTGCCTTTATGCCATGGTACTTGTATTGTATTTTGTGCCTTATTGATAAGCCGAATAAGAAACGGGCTTTGGGGGCAACCGTTTTTCTGTTATTGATATTATTAAGTCATGCGATGCATGCATTCATGGTATGTTTTGCTACGATGGCCGTCTTATTTTTGTTTGTTCTTTTTAAGAAGGTATCAATTAAGAATTATATGATTGCAGTTATGACCGTTTTATTTGCGGGAATGATAACAGCTTTTTGGTCAGTTGTTGGTGCAACCGGTTTTGAAAATCCTGGGGTACCATTCCTGCTTCCAGAAGCTGGTAAGAATTATACAGCAGACTTTACGTGGTTTTCGAATGTGTCAAATGGAAGTATGCTGCATTTATCAATTATAACATGGGCGCTATCATTATTTGCAATGTTCGTCATGATTATTAGGACGCTATATCGTCGAATAGCTAAGAAGAATGAGAAAACATCATCGATTTACATAAGCGCGCCACTTTTATTGACTGCATTTACCATGATATTCTCGTTTGGTTATCATTTACCGTTATGGGATTATATACCTATGGCGAATAGCCTCGTTCCTGGACGAATCCTAAGCTATACAGCAGTTACAGCGGCGATTACCATTGCGTGTATCGCAAACAAATGTAAGAAAATGATTAAGAGAAAGAGTATTGTGGCTTTGCTATATATAGCTCTTTTGGCCACATTTGTCATATGTTTAAATCCTTTTATCGGTGATTATGGAATTATCAAAGGAAATGAATATGATAAAGTGGCAGCGTGTCTTGATCAGGATACTGATTCATTTGATAAAGGGCGATATGAGTGGATAGCACCAGTTAATTGCTCTGAAACATATTATCCGATACAATATCATTACAATCTTTCGGATGGCTGGAATATAGAAGGCTCTTTGCATAAGGATACGATATGGAACTTTAATATAGCCAATACCTCAAATGATTTTGAGTATATGGTAAAGCAGTTGGCATTTTGGAATGTACGTACATTAGTTGTAAATGATAAATATCATAGTTTGCTTCAAGCCGCCAAGACTGAATTGGGTTTTAAAGAGAACCCTAAAGCATATAGAACGGGGATTACATTTTTGCAATCAGAGAGACCATCATCTTATTATCTTGTGGATTCTAGAAATGCAATTGTGATTGGTAAGCAGGGAACAAAACTTTGCGTTACTTATCCAAATCTAATTCAAGGAAAAAGTGCGGATATAACAAAGTACAGCATAGAGGAACTGAAACAATATAAAATGGTTTATTTATATGAACCACAGATTAAGACCATGAGAGTTAAGAAAAAATACGAGGAAATGATACAATCACTCGTGGCATCAGGTACAAAAGTGGTTATTGAACCAATTGTAGGTGGGAAATTTGAATTGTTCGATGTTCATGTTGTTTCAGAAAAAGTAGAAGGAAACGTGCAATGTGCTTTATCAGAGGATAGTCCTAATTCATATTCGATGCTTCGCAAATTAGATTTGACTCATGAAAATTATATTACATCACTTTATAATCTAGATAAGTGTAGTGTATTTTACACACAAAATGAAGGTAGAATCAAAAATGACGTGCTAGGAGAGAAATCTATTAACGGTGGTTCGGTGACTTTTGTAGGAGGACAGTTAAGCCATTTTCTTGCAGCTAATTATATTACATTGTTTGGTATGTCTTCTTATCAGGAAACCAATCAGGAGAACAATAACATTGTAAAACAGTTTTTTCACAACATGTATCAGAATTTTGGTGTAAATGAAGCGTATTTGCCTCAAGACTTTACTTCAGTGAAAAGTTCACACTATGATTATGATGGGGGTTCATTTTCCTATGAATCGGACAAGGATGAGGATGTGGTTATATCAATTACCTATTCACCTAGATGGAATATAACAATAGATGATGAAATAACGAAAGTATCCCAAGACGAAAATCTGATACAAATACATTTGCCAAAGGGTAAACATGTAGTAAAACTAAAGTATGGAGTGACGAAGTATGGTATTTTGGGGTATTTAATATCGTTAATCGGAGTTGTGTTATTCTTACTATTCTTATGGAAATTTGAAGCTATTGTTAAGTGTCTAGACCATAAGTGCAATAAGGTAATAAAGTATTTGCAGATGAACAAAGAGTCATATACAAAATGATGATATAGGAATGAGGTATTTATGAAAAAAGTAATGCTGGTTATTGGAACAAGACCGGAAGCAATTAAAATTTGTCCCTTGATTAAAGAATTGTCAAAAGAGAAGAATTTGCAAGTGATTGTTTGTGCGACGGGACAACACCGTGAAATGTTGAAACAAGTAATGGACTTTTTTGAAATCATACCAAATTATAATTTGGATATTATGAAAGCTCAACAGAATCTGTTTACAATAACAACAGATGTCATGAATGGCATGAAAGATATATATGAAAAAGAAAAGCCAGATATGGTTTTAGTACATGGGGATACGACGACAACCTTTGCATCCGCGCTTGCTGCTTACTACCTACAAATACCAGTGGGACATGTCGAAGCAGGACTCAGAACTTATGATAATATGGCACCATTCCCAGAGGAATTTAATCGCCAAGGTGTAGGAAGTATTGCTACATGGCATTTTGCTCCGACACAGTTGGCTTATGATAATCTGATAAGAGAAGGTAAGCCAAAAGATGACATTTATATTACGGGTAACACAGCTATTGATGCGATGAAGTATACCATTCAAGAAGATTTTATGAATGATGATATAGCGTGGTGTGGGGATAGTCGAATGATATTAATGACAGCGCATCGTAGAGAAAACTGGGGTCAACCACTTGAGTATATTTTTCGTGCGACGTTAGATATAGTAGAAGAATTTCCAGATATCAAGGTGATTTACCCACTTCATAAAAACCCGGCAATTCGTAAGATGGCCAATGAGATACTAGGTAAACATGATAGAATTCGTTTAATCGATCCTCTTGATGTATTTGATTTTCATAATTATATGAAAAAATCTTACCTAATCATGACGGATAGTGGTGGCATCCAGGAGGAAGCACCATCACTAGGTAAACCAGTTCTAGTATTAAGGGATAAAACAGAACGTCCAGAAGGAATTGAAGCTGGGACACTGAAGTTGATTGGAACAGATACAGAATTTATTAAAGAAAAAGTGGAAGAACTATTAAGTAATCAAAAGCTGTATGATGAAATGAGTAAAGCCTCAAATCCATATGGAGATGGAAAAGCAAGTCAGAGAATTGTAGAAATAATTAAAAATGTTATTTAATAAAAAGGAAATGAGCTTTCACCGTTGTAAGTATAATGGTGTGGGCTCATTTTGATACTATAAGCACACCAGGCTGGAGGCGGTTGCGTGACAATTCGTGAGGAACTTGAGAAGAGAGAACATGATATGCTAAGTCCTTATGCGGCATTTAGCGATGAATCGCAGGGACGTGATCGGGAAGAGGAACCTTGTGATATGCGACCTGTATATCAGAGAGATCGAGATCGAATATTACATTGCAAGTCATTTCGGCGTCTGAAGGAGAAGACACAAGTTTTTTTGTCTCCAGAGGGCGATCACTATAGAACACGTTTAACACATACGTTAGAGGTGTCGCAGAATGCCAGGACAATTGCGAAAGCGTTGCTTTTGAATGAAGATTTGACGGAGGCAATTGCCTTAGGACATGATTTAGGGCATACGCCATTTGGACATGCTGGTGAACGCGCATTGAATCGTATTTGTCCGGGTGGTTTCAAGCATCAGATTCAAAGTGTACGTGTAGTGGAATTATTGGAAAATGACGGACGTGGATTGAATCTGACACATGAGGTACGAGATGGTATCTTGAACCACCAGACTTCAGGAAAACCTTCTACATTAGAAGGAAAGATTGTTCGATTGTGTGATAAGATTGCATATGTGAATTCAGATATTGATGATGCCATACGTGGTAATATCATATCAGGTGATGATATTCCGAAACAATATCAAGCGATATTAGGAAATTCTCTTAGTGAAAGATTAAATACGTTGATTCATGATATTATTAGCAATAGTAAGCATCATGGTGATATCTATATGTCGGAACACATCGAGGAAGCATTGCTTGGATTACGGGAATTCATGTTTGAGAGAGTTTATACGAATCCTACCGCAAAGGGCGAAGAGTGGAAAGCCGAAGCGATGATTGAACAATTGTATGAATACTATTATGAGCATTTTTATGAGATGCCACAGGAGTATGTGCAGATGATTGAGGAGTATGCCGCTTCACAGGAGCGTGCAACTTGTGATTATATAGCGGGAATGACAGATCGATATGCCGTCATGACATATGAGAATCTGATGATTCCAAAGATTTGGAAAGTAAAGTAGAGGAGGAGTGAAGGATTGTTCTATTCAGAAGAATTTGTGGAAGAAGTCAGACAACGAAATGACATTGTCGATGTCATCTCGGCGTGTGTACATCTGAAGCGAAGCGGAAGCAATTATACGGGACTATGTCCCTTCCATAATGAAAAGACACCATCCTTCTCGGTGAGCCCTGGTAAGCAGATGTATTATTGTTTTGGCTGCGGAGCGGGTGGCAATGTATTTACCTTTTTGATGGAATACGAGAATCTGACTTTTGTAGAAGCGTTGGAGCAATTGGCAGAACGCGCAGGCATGAGCCTTCCGGATAAAGGGGAAGATAATGGTGAAGCGAGAAGAAAAAAGAATATAAAAGATAAAGTACTTGAGGTATATAAGATTGCAGCAAAGTATTATTATGCACTTCTTAAGTCCGAGCAAGGCAATGAAGCTTATAATTTTCTAAAAAAACGAGAGTTGACAGATGATACGATAACACGTTTTGGACTTGGTTACTCTGGTAAGTCTGGGGGGCTGTATCGATATCTCAAGAGTCAGGATTATCAGGATGATTTATTAAAGCAAACAGGATTATTTACATATGATGAAAAGCGTGGTGCATATGATAAGTTTTGGAATCGAGTTATGTATCCCATTATGGATCGGAATAATCGTGTGATTGCTTTCGGGGGACGAGTTATGGGAGACGCACTTCCAAAGTATTTGAACTCGCCAGAGACGATGATTTTTGATAAAAGTCGCAATCTGTATGGACTGAATTTTGTTCATGGCAAGACAAAGGGTATGATTATCTGTGAAGGATACATGGATGTTATTGCATTGCATCAAGCTGGTTTTACCAATGCTGTTGCATCGCTTGGTACCGCATTTACAAGTCAGCATAGTAGTTTATTGAAACGATATACAGAATTGGTTTACCTTTGCTATGATAGCGATGGGGCTGGTGTTAAAGCTGCTCTTCGTGCAATTCCAATTTTAAAAGAAGCAGGTATTCAAGTAAAAGTGATTAATATGAGACCCTATAAGGACCCAGATGAATTCATGAAAGCATTGTCAATTGAGGAATTTCAGAAGAGAATTGATGATGCGCAGAATAGCTTTTTCTATGAAATTGATATGCTCCAAAAGGAGTTTGACATGAATGATCCTGAGGAGAAGACTAAGTTCATGAATGAGGCAGCAAGAAAATGTCTCGGTTTTGACAATGAGCTTGAGCGCAATAACTATATGGAAGCATTTTCAAGGCAATATGCGATACGATTAGAAGATTTTAGGCAACTTGTTGTATCCATTGGAGCTAGGATGTCAGGTATGGATTATAAACGGATGGAGAATAAGGAAAGAGCGAAGAGGAAGGAAAAAGATGATGGATTTCTTCAATCGCAGAGGATTCTTCTTACCTGGTTATGTGATGATGTGAAGCTTTTTTCTTTGTTAAAAGATATCATCACACCAGATGATTTCGTTGAACAGCCGTATCGACAAGTGGCTGAGATGCTGTATGAACAATTTCAGCAAGATGGTCAGGTACATCCTGCCAAGATTATTAGTTTTTTTGAGAGTAAAGAAGAACAAAGTCTCGTAGCGAGCCTATTTAATACCGATATACAGATGGTGGAAGAGCCCAAAGATCGGGAGAAGGCGCTAAATGACATTGTTTTGAAGATTAAGAAGCACAGTTTGGATTATCGAAGCAGTCATATGACAGATTTAAATGAATTAACAAAATTAATCCAAGAGAAGAAGAAACTGGAAAATATGCATATTTCTTTAGTGAATGGATAAAGTAAGGATAAGAAAAGGAAGGTAAAAATATGGACGAGAATAAAGAGCTTATTGAGAAGAAGGAACAAGAACAATTCATCGAGGACATGAAGAAATTAGTTGAGATGGCTAAGAAGAAGAAAAATGTTCTTGAGTATGAAGAAATCAACCAGTACTTTAAAGGAAGAGAACTTGATACAGATAAGATGGAGAAAGTATTTGAATATCTTGAGACCAATGGCGTTGATGTACTTCGTGTAACAGAGGGCGATGATGAGGATATTGTTCTTGATACGGAGGACAAGCCAACGGAGGAAGAACTTAAGAATATCGAGACAGCTGTTCCAGACAGTGTCAGTATCGAAGATCCTGTTCGTATGTATCTTAAGGAGATTGGTAAGGTGCCACTTCTTACTGCGGAAGAAGAAGTATATTTAGCGAAGAAGATGGAAGCTGGCGATGGAGAAGCTAAGAAAAAATTAGCGGAAGCCAACCTTCGTCTAGTTGTTAGTATTGCCAAGAGATATGTCGGCCGTGGTATGCTTTTCCTTGATTTGATTCAAGAAGGTAACTTAGGCTTAATTAAAGCGGTTGAGAAGTTTGATTATCGTAAGGGATATAAATTCAGTACTTATGCGACTTGGTGGATTCGTCAGGCGATTACGAGAGCAATTGCTGACCAGGCTAGAACCATTCGTATTCCTGTTCATATGGTTGAAACAATTAATAAGTTGATTCGTGTACAGAGACAGCTTCTTCAGGAACTAGGAAGAGAACCATATCCAGAAGAGATTGCCAAAGAGATGAACCTTCCTGTTGAACGTGTACGTGAGATTCAGAAGATTTCACAGGAACCAGTTTCACTTGAGACTCCAATTGGCGAAGAAGAGGATAGCCACTTAGGTGACTTTATTCAAGATGATAATGTACCAGTTCCAGCAGAGGCTGCCGCCTTTACCCTTTTGAAAGAACAGCTAGTAGAAGTGTTAAATACCCTGACAGATCGTGAGCAGAAAGTTCTTCGTTTGCGTTTTGGTTTAGATGATGGACGAGCTCGTACCCTTGAAGAGGTGGGTAAGGAATTCCAGGTTACTCGTGAGAGAATCCGTCAGATTGAAGCGAAGGCGTTAAGAAAACTTCGTCATCCAAGTAGAAGTCGTAAATTAAAGGATTATCTAGACTAATGAAGGTGCCTGCGACAGAGAGAATGATGGCGATTGCCAGGATGGTAGAGAGTGCCAAAACGGTTTCTGACATTGGATGTGATCATGCATATACATCCATTTATCTGATTGAGGCTGGAATTGCAAAGCATGTCATTGCGATGGATATCAATCAGGGACCATTAGGCGTTGCCAAGAAAAATATTGAACAATATGGGTATACCGACCAAATCGAAACCAGATTGTCAAATGGAGCACAGAAATTATCACCAGGAGAAGCGGACACGCTGTTGATTAGTGGTATGGGAGGGGAACTGATCTGTCGAATACTAGCAGCTGCATCTGATGTAGTAAAGGGTATTCGTCAATTGGTGTTGCAACCGCAATCGGAGATTCATCTAGTGCGTCATTTTTTACATGAACATGGTTTTCAAATTGACGAGGAAAATATGCTACAAGAGGATGGCAAGTATTATGTAATCATGCGTGCTGTACCTGGAGAAGAGATATATTCAGAGGAGTTTGAATATATATATGGTAGATGTTTATTACAGAATCAACATCTCGTGTTGAGAGACTATCTTGACAAGGAGATTCGTATTCAACAAAAGATTCTTCAGACTTTGGAGAATCTGGATATTGTGCGAGCGAACACAAAAGAACGTATGAATCAGGTGACACAAGAGATTGATATGTTGGTTCGATTGAAGGGGGACTATTATAATGAATGAAAAAATCAGGGTAACATTTGAAGGGGAAGTCAAAGAATACCCACAAGGGATTACATATTATGACCTTGCAAAAGAGCATCAGTCGTTGTATCCATACGATATTATGGTGGCATATGCTGATGGTAAGTTGATGGAATTGTCAAAGAAGGTTGCGAAGGATTGCCAAGTACGTTTTGAAACGGCTGCAGAGGTGATTGGTCATAAGACATATGTACGTGGTTTGGTTATGTTACTTCTTAAGGCCATTTATGCCGAATTTGGAAATGACAAATTAAATAAAGTGGCAGTAGAATACTCGCTTGGAGATGGATATTTCTGTGACATCAAAGGTGATGTCATCTTGACAGAACAAGCCATGTTAAGTATAGAAAATCGCATGAGAGATTATGTAGCAGAGGATATTCCTTTTGAGAAATATTCTGTGAATACGAGACAAGCAATTGAAAAATTTGCTGCTTACAATATGCATGATAAAGAAAAATTGTTTCAGTATCGACGTTCTTCAAGGGTGAACATCTATGCACTTGGTCACTTTGAAGATTATTATTATGGTGCTATGCCATACTCAACAAGTGTTTTAAAGTATTTTAAAGTGATTCCATATGAAGGTGGATTGGTCTTGATGGCACCAAATCGTAAGGCACCAGAAGAGATTGCACCATTTATCCCAAGTCCTAAACTCTTTCATGTATTTCGTGAATCCAATAAGTGGGGAAAAAAGGTTGATGTGGATACCGTTGGTGCATTAAATGATATGATAGCCAAAGGTAGTATGAAAGAATTGATTTTGATACAGGAAGCACTTCACGAGAAGAAAATTGCTCAGATTGCAGAGGACATCTATCGGAAGAAGAAACGATTGGTTATGATTGCAGGGCCATCCTCATCGGGTAAGACGACATTTTCCTTTCGACTGTCTGTTCAACTTCGAACATTAGGACTTAAGCCGCATCCAATTGGTGTTGATGATTACTTTGTCAATCGAGAAGATACACCAAAAGATAAGGATGGTAAATTTAATTATGAATGTCTTGAGGCAATTGATACGAAGCAGTTTAACGAGGATATGTCTAGACTGTTAGCAGGTGAGTCGGTTCAGTTACCAACATATAATTTTATTACAGGTATGCGGGAATACAAGAAACCACCGAAACAGTTAGGTGAAAATGATGTTCTTGTGATTGAAGGAATTCATGGATTGAATGATAAATTAAGTCATAGTCTATCGAATGATGATAAATATAGAATCTATATCAGTGCATTGACACAGTTAAATATTGATGAACACAATCGAATTCCAACGACAGATGGCAGGTTACTTCGAAGAATTGTGAGAGATGCGAGAGTACGTGGTGCTTCGGCTAAGCAGACAATCAGTATGTGGAATTCTGTGCGTAGTGGAGAAGATGTTAACATTTTCCCATTCCAGGAACAGGCAGATGCAATGTTTAATTCTGCGTTGATTTATGAACTTGCAATACTGAAACAGTATGCTGAGCCGCTTTTATTCTCGATTCCACAGGACCAGCCAGAATATCTAGAGGCAAAACGATTATTAAAGTTCCTAGATTACTTCTTAGGGGTTAGTAGTGAGATGATACCAAATAATTCAATTCTCAGAGAATTTATAGGTGGAAGCGTTTTGGTGGATTGATTCTATACAAACATTTAAATTTATGATATGATAGGAAACTGATGAGTAGCACAGGTGATCGCGGCTAAGCGTATGCTTAGGTGAGGAAAGTCCGAGCTTCATAGGGCAGGATGCTGGATAACGTCCAGTGGAGGTGACTCCCAGGCCAGTGCAACAGAAATAAACCGCCAGGTCTTCGGACCTGGTAAGGGTGGAAAGGCGAGGTAAGAGCTCACCGCCTTTCTGGTGACAGAAAGGGCACATGTAAACCCCATCCGAAGCAAGACCAAACAGAAGATATACGGCGGCCCGTCGTGTCTTCGGGTAGGTTGCTTGAACCTGGTGGTAACATCAGGTCTAGATAGATGATCACTCAACGACAGAACTCGGCTTATCGTGCTACTCATTTTTTGATAAGAAAGGAATTTATATGAAAAATAAAAGACTCCTAGTTAGTCTTTTTTTCATTATTAAATGTGCTTGATGAGTTTGAAAAAGGAAAGAAATAGGTGACTACATGGACGATAAAAGACTGGAAAAACAGATGCAGTTTATTCGTGAAACAGATAAACTAAAAGAGATTGGCAGACAGAATTATATATGTAGTGGAACACGCAAAGAAAATGACGCAGAACATTCATTTCATCTTGCGTTGATGGCAGCTCTTTTATCTGAATATGCAAATGACAAAGTAGATGTTGCAAAAGTGATGACAATGGTATTGATTCATGATGTCATTGAGATTGATGCTGGTGACACATATGCCTATGATGCAGAGGCTAACAAATCAAAACGTGAACGAGAACTAAAAGCCGCCGACCGATTGTTTCATATTTTGCCAGATGATCAAGCGGAATATCTACGAGGCTTGTGGGACGAATTTGAGGAAAATGCAACACCAGAGGCACGTTTTGCTAATACACTTGATAAAGTACAACCAACGATGTTGAATCATACATCCGAGGGGAAATCCTGGGTAGAGCATGGCGTCAAATTTTCTCAGATTATGGGAAGAAATACGGCGACGAAGGATGGATCCGAGAAACTCTGGGATTACGCCAGAGAGAACTATATTATGCCACATGTAGCAGGAGAGATTGTTGATGATAGATGAATTACTTCAAGAACGGTATGAATTAGCGAGAGAGAGAATCAGTGAGTTGACGAGTGAGTCTGTAAGCCTTCAATATGATAACTATGTGCAACAAACAGCGCATTTCTTTCAAAAGATTACAAAGGTACTTGATGCATCACGAGACCACAAACTTCTAACAATGACGCTGGAAGAGCTAGTGTCACTTAATGATGCTTTCTATGATGAACTTAGAGATAATCATTATGAAACATCCTTTGCGAATCCAACCTACGCAACAAAACAATTTGGGGAACAGGTTGGTACGTATCTATGCTATTTTGCAGCTCGTTTTCGAGATGCGATCAGTTATGCCTATTGTGGAAAATTAGAGCCTGTACTGTTACGTATGGAATTATTTCTACAAATTGTAAGTGGAATGGTGGAAGAAGATTTTCTACACGAATGCAAAGAGATTACGTATTATGATGCCTATGATTATAGTGATATGGATACCATGCGCAGAATACGCGAATTGTTAGATCCAAGCGAAGATTATTTTACACAAATTGTGATGGAGTCAGATTTTTCTGACATCAGATATCTATATCTCTATGGAGAAAATATAACAGATAATGAGATACGGATGGCGAAGCATCTTCATGCTATGCCAAAAGAGCAGTTAGTGGATATGGCAAGGACCTATACCGAAGGATTTAAAAAGGGATTTGAACTTGCAGGAATCGATTTATCCAAGAAAAAGGCAGTTAATATACGTTACTCGATTGGTTTTGAACCAATGGTGAAACAAGCTATTTTACAATTCCGGAAGATGGGCTTAGAGCCCCTTCTATATACGAGAACAAATACAGCATCCATGGGAATCATTTCAACACCTGCGAACCCACAATATCAATACGATCATCGATATGATGATAGCTTATATCTAAACAAGGCAATCTCCAAAAAGAGATTACTTGAATTACGACAGAGCTATGAGAAAATGAAGGACCTGGCAAATGATTATGCAGGACCAGCATGTATTGAGGTGTTTGGCCAGAAGCTTTTTGTTCCTGTAGTGAAGAAAGAGGCTTTGCATTATACGAAAGCACAGGAGAAAATATCCATTGACCATCGTCGCGATGCGGTATTGATTCAAAATGAATATATACCACGTGATCAATATAGCTTTACCATTATTGCGTATCCAGTACCAGAGATTGGTGAGCAGTTTGAAGAAATATTTGATGCAACGGTAGATGTCAATACTCTTGATATGAATCAGTATCGAGAGATTCAACAGAAGTTAATCGATGCACTCGACCAAGGAGACTATGTTTATATTACAGGACGTGGTGAGAACAAGACAAATCTTCGTGTAAAACTTCATGAGTTAAAGGATAAAAAGCAGGAAACGAATTTTGAAAATTGTCTTGCTGATGTCAATATTCCTGTTGGTGAAGTGTTCACCTCACCAGTGTTGAAAGGAACAACAGGTACCTTGCATGTTACACAGGTTTATCTAGAGGAATTACGTTATGAGGACTTCACATTGGAGTTTACAGATGGTATGATTACATCATATAGCTGTTCAAACTACGAGAATCAAGAAGATAACAAGAAATATATCAAGGAAAATGTCTTGAAGAATCGTGAAACACTTCCGATGGGCGAATTTGCGATTGGAACGAATACAACAGCCTATATGATGGGACGCAGATTTAACATATCGCATAAGCTGCCAATATTGATTGCGGAGAAGACAGGTCCACATTTTGCTGTGGGAGATACATGCTATTCGATGAGTGAGGATATCGTTGTAAGAAATCCAGATGGTAAGGAAATCATTGCAAAAGATAACGAATGTTCGATACTTCGTGAAACGAATCCATCGAAAGCATATATGAATTGTCATACAGATATCACCATTCCGTATTCAGAATTAGGAGATATCGTAGTTCATACAATTGATGGTAAGGAAATTGAATTAATTCATCAAGGTCGTTTTGTGTTACCAGGGACAGAGAGTCTAAATGATGTTTTAGATGACACCCTATAAAATAAAATCAAAGTGGAGGATAGTGTGAAAAATTGCATTCGCGAATTTTTCATCGCCTCTTTGAGACAAGCCGCTCAGAAAAGGAGATTATTATGACAAAAGTAGGAATTCTTATGGGTAGTGATTCAGATCTACCAATCATGAAAAAAGCAGCAGAGATGTTAGAAAAATTTGGTATTGAATATGAGATGACAATTATCTCAGCGCATAGAATGCCAGATATCTTTGTTGACTATGCAACAAAAGCAGAAGAACGTGGTATTGAAGTGATTATCGCAGGAGCGGGCGGAGCAGCACATCTACCTGGTATGTGTGCCGCATTATATTCCCTTCCTGTTATTGGCATTCCAATTCATACAAAATCATTAGGTGGAGTTGACTCTCTCTATTCAATCGTGCAGATGCCATCTGGCATACCAGTTGCTACTGTTGCCATTGATGGAGCAGCAAATGCAGCTATTTTAGCAGCGAAAATCCTTGCTGTAAGTGACAAGGATCTTCGTGCAAAACTAAAAGACTATTCGAAAGAGATGAAAGATGGTGTTTCGGCAAAAGCAGATAAATTAAATGCTTTAGGATATGAGGCATATATCAATCAAATGTGAAAGAATTGAGCAAGAATTTGCAACAACATATCTTGCCGCAAGGGGCTCCCTTTTCCAGGGGAGCCTTTTTTACTGCGTGATAGGTGGTTTTACGTGTGATATTTTTGGTTTCCATTGGTTCAGTGAATGTATAGGAAAATGATGTCTCGGGCACGGGCAATAGAGAGCGCGTGATTCCACCTTGAATTGGAATCGGTTCGAAGGTTAGTTTCTTCGTGTTTTCTGTGTAGATGCTACATTTTGCAAAACCATAGTCAAGAAGAGATGAGGCTTCTGCAAATCGCACTTTATAGTCGGGAGCAGCCATGATGACAGCAATCATGTTCATATTCTTGCGTTTGGCAGTAGCACTGAGACAATACTTTGCCTTACTTGTAGAACCAGTTTTAAGACCAGTGATTCCTTGATAGAAACGAACGAGTTTATTCGTGTTGGTCAATCCGAATTCAGAAGTTCCTTTTTTCGTCGTATGAGATATTTTATCCATCCATTTTGTGGAAAATTCACTAATTTGAGGATGCTTCATAATTAATTCACGTGACATAAGGGCAACATCATAGGCACTAGAAAAATGTCCGGATTTGATATCGTCATCGAGTCCTGTACAGTTTTTAAAACTAGTATGTTTCATCCCAAGTGAGCTTGCTTTCACATTCATCATTTTCACAAATTCACTTTCAGAACCTGCCACCTTTTCAGCCATTGCGACAGCTGCATCATTTGCACTAGCAATCGAGATGCATTTTATCATATCATTTTCCTTGATGACGCCCTTGTCGAGAGCTTCAAAAATAAGGATTAAC
>CAZUGH010000017.1:30752-33366 GCA_964619785.1 uncultured Lachnospiraceae bacterium
AGTATAAGAAGCAAAGCGATTGGTACCTTTGACATGCAGCGAAAACGACTGCCCTGGTTGCAAGGTAATGTCTTCTGTGTTGAGTCCTGGTTCGCCGAGGAGTGACAGCTGGTCTTGGTGGGCGAAGCGTGTGTAGGGGTAAATGAGACATAATATAAGTACAATTAATAGAAAATAGAACAGTAGGTTTAATGAAATGATTCTTCGAATGTGATCACATCCTTTCCATTGACACAGCAGTCAAGATTGGATAAACTGAGAGAAGAACTGATTAAGGGGAAATGAAGGGGGAACAATGATAGCATTTATTATAATTATCGTTATATTTATTCTATTCATACTGTATGGATATGGTTCAAATTATATATGCAGATGTCGTGAGTTTCGGATACCATGTAATCAGAGAGAGTGGGTTGACAAGCGGATTGTATTACTTGCTGATTTACATGGTAACCAGTTTGGTTCAGACAATGCAGGATTAATTAGGAAAATTCAGGCCAGTCAGCCAGAGTTGATTCTGGTTGCGGGTGATATGGTTGTCAAGAATGGAAAGGGAATGAAGCAATGTATTAAACTAATGGAAAATCTAGTGAAGATTGCACCCGTATATTATTCTTTGGGGAATCATGAGACGCGATTAGATGATATGGATTTCTTTTTCAAGCAGATACGTGATACAGGTGTTACGTTGTTAGATAATGAGAGTCAAGAGATATCCTGGTATGGTAATTCGTTGAAAATCACAGGACTGACTTTGGAGGAACAATACTATCATAAGTTTTGGAAACATGTGTCACTGTCGGAAGAGAATATGAGAGAGTATGTGGGGGAAGCGAGTAATCGTTCCTATGAAGTCTTATTAGCACACAACCCAGAGTATTTCCCTACTTATTCTGCGTGGGGAGCAGACCTGGTCCTTTCGGGACATGTTCATGGTGGCATTATGAGTCTTCCTTGGGGTGGAGCAATTGCGCCTTCGCTTCGATTGTTTCCTAAGTATTGTAGTGGTCAATATGAGTTAGAAGATAGTCATATGATTGTATCGAAGGGACTAGGACTTCATCATATCAAGTTGAGATTTTTCAACTTGCCTGAAGTTGTGACAATAATTGTTACAAACAAATAACTTGCCATTTTGCTGTTTTATAGGTAAAATGGAGGAGTTGAGGTTTGCTCACAGGAATGAGAGAGGACGTGTACTGGTTTGGGAATACCTGTTAAGATTGATGGTGTAGGTTTTGAGGGACCATTAGACCTATTACTACATTTGATTGAGAAAAATAAAGTTGATATATATGATATACCGATTGTACTGATTACAGAACAATATTTAGACTACATACAGAAGTTAGATACGAAAGATATGGATGTCATGAGTGAGTTCTTAGTAATGGCAGCTACATTGATTCGCATCAAGTCGAAGATGCTTCTTCCTCCTGATGAGACAGAAGAGGATGAAGAACTAGAAGATCCAAGACAAGAATTGGTTCAGCGATTGCTTGAGTATAAGATGTTTAAGTATGCTTCCTATGAATTGAAGGATCGACAGATTGATGCTGGTAAGATGGTATTTAAGAAACCAACAATTCCGGATGAGATATCGAATTATCAAGAGGAAGTGGATTTAGATGATTTGTTATCCGATGTCACGATGACGCGGCTGCAGAGCATTTTCCACTCAGTGATTAAAAAACAGATTGATAAAGTGGATCCGATTCGAAGCAAATTTGGAGAGATAGAAAAAGAAGAACTCAATCTAGAAGATCACATGATTTTCATGGAAGAGTATGCGATGTTACATGGTACTTTCAGTTTTCGTAAGCTTTTAGAAAACGGGAAAGGTAAGACCTATGTTATTGTTACATTTCTAGGCGTACTAGAGATGATGAAAGTTGGATTGTTGAAAATTGTACAAGATAATATTTTTGATGATATTATGATTACTTATATACCAAGGCAGAAGGAGGCAGGACACAATGGAAATTAAAGAATTAGAAGCGGTTGTGGAGTCTATTCTTTTTACCATGGGAGAAGCAGTAGAAGTGGAGCGGATTGCTACAGCTGTAGAACACGATGAAGATACGGTTCGTAAGATTATACGTAGCATGATGGCAAGATACGAGGAAGAGGACCGCGGGCTACGCATTATTGAACTAGATGGTGCTTTTCAGATGTGTACGAAGCCAGAGATGTATGAGTACTTAGTCAAGGTGGCCCATGTACCGAAGAGACATGTATTGACAGACGTATTGTTAGAGACGTTGTCAATTGTTGCCTATAAACAACCGATAACACGTATTGAGATTGAGAAGATTCGTGGCGTTAAGTGTGACCACGTAGTTAATAAATTGGTCGAATATAATTTAATCTGCGAAGCAGGACGATTAGATGCACCAGGAAGACCAATTATGTTTAAGACGACAGAAGATTTTTTGAGATACTTCGGCTTGGAGTCGCTAGAAGAACTTCCAATTATGAACCAGGAAACGATTGATGATTTTAAGGAAGAAGCAGAAAAAGAAATCCAAATGGAACTGAATTTGTAAAAATATAAAAAAGTGTACATTAGTCAATGATGTGACACTAACTTTTCAAAAATAATAAAGTTGATATG
>CAZUGH010000018.1:0-22299 GCA_964619785.1 uncultured Lachnospiraceae bacterium
TGATTAAGGTAGAAAAAGAATTGTTATTTATAGCCAACACAAAATTAACTGAAAAATGAAATGAGAGGGAGAAAATAATATTTAAGAAAAGAGTGTTATCTATTGTAAGACATTAATCCAAGCTGTTGGCACGCACCAACAGCTTTTGTCTTGCACACAAAACAAGAATATTCTTTACTATAAAAGCCACCACGATTATAATACTAATATAATTACAAACATCCATACTCAGAAAGAGGAAAAGGAATGAAAGAAATAGCACAAATCAGAGTCTATATTGATCAAACATATGAAATCAAAGGTGGCCATTTAGAAGTTCACATGATACTCTTTCACGGAGAAGCACAGGGAGACTATTTCACAGGGGAAATACTCCCAGGAGCCGTGGACACACAGAAGTACGGCGCAGATGAAGCCTTACTCTCGGCAAGATACATGATAGAGGGGGAGGACAATACAGGTAAGCCATGTCATGTTTTTATAGAAAACAATGGAGTTGATGGAAAGTTAGCTCCTCAGATTATAACAGATAGCGAGGCACTGCATTGGCTTGAGACGAAGCATCTGCAGGCAACACTTGAAGTGACAGAAAAGTACGTACTCATAACGATATTGTGTGAGGGAGGGCAGCTATGAGACAGACAGACACCGTCCGAAATATTAAGGGAATTGGTGAAAAAGCAGAGCAAAATTTTCACAAATTACATATTGAAACTGTTGGTGATTTGCTCGAACATTACCCAAGAGACTATGATATCTTTCGCCCAATCCAACCAATCAGTACAGTAGAAGAAGGCGAGATGGCAGCCATCGAAGGCTTTCTTCAATCCAGGCCAACTGTGAAAAAAATTAGACAGTTAAAGATACTGTCCATACGCTTAGCCGATGAAAGTGGTTCGATACAGGTGACTTGGTTCAATATGCCATTTTTAATGAATCAACTTCATATGGGAAGCCGCTATATTTTCCGAGGAAAAGTAGTGAAGAAAAATGGCATGCTAGTGATGGATCAGCCGAAGATTTATTCCAAAGAAGAATTCCTCAATTGTGTGAATCGAATGATGCCCATTTATCCATTGACCTTTGGCTTGACCAATAACGCCATCATCAAAGCAACAAAAAATGCGATTGCACAAGTAGATGATTTGAACGAATTCTTACCAGCAGATATACGCCAAGAATGTAATCTGATACTTCATAAAAAAGCAATTCAGGATATTCATTTTCCTAAGAGTATCGCGGACTATCAGATGGCACGAAAAAGACTAGTATTTGATGAATTATTTTTATACAACCTTGCACTTTCGCAGATTCGAAAACAAGAACAGAAAAAGAGCAAGTATGTATTCGAGATGAAAGATGAGGTTGTACACTTTGAAGAAAGCTTGCCATTTGAATTGACCGATGCGCAACAGAAAGTCTATGAAGAAATATTAGAAGATTTGATGAGTGGAAGAGTCATGAATCGTCTTGTACAAGGAGATGTCGGCTCGGGTAAAACAATCGTGGCGGTTTTGGTATTATACTTAGCAGTGTTAAATGGATACCAAGGGGCATTTATGGCACCGACTGAGGTGCTTGCTACGCAGCATAGCAAAAGCCTTGAGAAAATGTTGGCGCCACTTGGCATTCACTTAGAACTATTAGTAGGTTCGATGACTGCGAAAGAAAAGCGAGAAGCCAGAGAACGCATACAGACCGGTGAGGCACAGATTATTATTGGTACTCATGCGATCATACAGGACAAGGTAGAATTTGATAATCTAGGATTGGTTATCACAGACGAACAACACCGATTTGGTGTAAGACAGCGTGAGAACTTATACAAGAAAGGGCAGGAACCGCATGTATTGGCGATGAGCGCTACGCCGATACCAAGAACATTGGCATTGATTCTCTATGGAGATATGGATTTGTCGGTTATCGATGCGCTGCCAGCCAATCGATTGCCCATTAAGAATTGTGTTGTGGGAACAAACTATCGAGCAACCGCATATAAATTCATGAGAGAAGAAATTCAAAAGGGGCACCAGGTCTATATCATATGTCCGATGGTGGAAGAAAGTGAAACGGTTGAGCTGGAAAATGTAACGGTATATACGGAAGAGTTGCATAGTACAATGGGAGATGACATTCGGATTGCGGGGCTTCATGGCAAGATGCATGCAGACCAGAAGAACCAGATTATGCAGGAGTTCTCAGATGGATTGATTGATATTTTGGTATCAACCACAGTAATCGAAGTGGGAATTGATGTGCCTAATGCAACGACAATTATGATAGAAAATGCAGAGCGGTTTGGACTGGCACAACTTCATCAGCTTCGCGGACGTGTTGGGCGTGGAGACGCACAATCGTACTGTATTCTGATGGCAGGAACAGCGAACAAAGACGCAATGAAGAGACTAGATATTTTGGCTCAGTCAAATGACGGGTTCTATATTGCATCGGAAGATTTGAAACTTCGTGGTCAAGGTGATTTGTTTGGCGTGAGACAGAGTGGAGACTTGTTGTTTAAGATGGCTGATATCTATGAAGATGCCGCAATTTTAGAGGATGCAAATCGTCAAGCGAAGCGTTTTACAACAGAAGAAGTGAAGCTGATGTGTAGCAAGAACAAGAAGCTTGCAGATAAAGTGAATCAATATATGGGAGAAGTGTACTTATAGAGTACCTTTTTTCCTTGTAGGGTTGAAAAAAAAGATATTTTCGTATACAATGGGAGTAATGATTGTAAATAAGTGAGGACATAACATAATATGAGAGTAATCGCAGGAGAAGCAAGAAGATTGCCCTTGGTCGCTCCGGACGGTAAAGATACACGCCCAACGACGGACCGAATCAAGGAAACCTTATTTAATGTGATACAGGATGACGTACCAGGTTCTAGGTTCTTAGATTTATTTAGTGGAAGTGGCGGTATCGCAATCGAAGCACTTAGCAGAGGAGCTGCTCATGCAACATTAGTAGAGATGGCATCTGAACCGCTTAAGTGTATTGAACAGAATTTGACCAAGACACATATGAAGGATCGTGCCACGGTATTTTCTGTTGAGATGAGTCATGCTGTGATGAAACTAGGACAAAAAGGTGTTACGTTTGATATCATCTATGCGGATCCTCCCTATCGTAAAGGATATGAAGAGAAGATTCTAAGTGTAATAGAGAACTCGCATGTGACAGGGCCAGGAACACTTGTGATTTTAGAATCTGCGAAGGAGACACCCGTTGATTATGTGAACGAGGAAGTCTTTGAGATTGATCGAGTAAAGGAATACAAGACGAATAAACACATATTTTTACGAGTGAGATAATAATGGAGGAACTATGAGAATCGGTATATATCCAGGTAGCTTTGACCCTATTACATTTGGTCATTTGGACGTGATTAAGCGTTCATCCAAGTTGGTGGACAAGCTCATTATAGGAGTGTTGAATAACCGTTCCAAGAACAATCTGTTCACGGCAGAGGAACGTACAGCGATGATTCGTGAAGTGACGAAAGATATACCGAATGTAGAGGTAGAGGCTTTTGGCGGATTGCTGGTTGATTATGCCAAGATGAAGAAGGCAGCATTGATTGTTAGGGGATTGCGCGCGATTACTGATTTTGAATATGAGTTACAGTTAGCGCAGACGAATCACAAGCTAAATTCGGAGATTGATACGATTTTCCTAACTACGAGTGTGGAGTATTCGTATCTGAGTTCAAGTGTAGTACGTGAAATCGCAGCTTATGGAGGAGATATAGGCAAATTTGTACCAGCCTGTATCGCAGATAAAGTGATAGAAAAATGTGCAAATCTCAAGTAGAGGAGAAGGATATATGAACCCATCAAGAATTGAAAAGGCAATTGACGACATTATTGATTTTGTGGAGACCTGTAAACCATCCAAGTTATCACCGAATAAGGTGATGGTGGATCGCGATGAATTGTATGATTTGATGGACGCACTGAAGGCGTGTGCACCAGAAGAGATTAATCGTTACAAGAAGATTGTGAATAATCGTGATGGTATTTTGAAGGAAGCACAGGAGCAGGCTAATGCCATGGTGATGAATGCGCAGAATCAGACAGCTCAGATTCTCGACCAGAATGAGCTCGTTCAAGCAGCGTATGCTAAGGCAAATGAACTGGTTAGTCAGGCTACTCAAGAAGCTGAGCAGCGTGTGAAGCAGGCCAATGCGGAGTGTGAACAGATGCAAAAGGCAGCAGTTAGTTATACCTATGAACTTCTGACCAATGCTGAGAAGATTATGAAGTCGGCACAGAACGAGATGAATAGTAAGTATACGATGTTACGTAGTGCGATGGAGAGTAATCTTCAGGTTATTAGTAACAACAAAGAGGAATTGATTCCAACGAAGAAGGAGAGCTCAGATCCTGTATTGGATGCTGTCTCCGAAGCTGTATCATCTTCCTTGGAGGAACAAGAATAGAAAAGTAAGTATCATTGCAATGATTCCGCACAAGAATCGGCGAATGATGTAGTTGAAGATAGATAGTCCTGAACCCGCGATAACGCTTTGGGTCTGTAGTACCTGACAGAACCCACCAAATGCGACAAGACCTGCGGCCAGGGCTATTTTTGTCGTAGAAAAAGGGAAAATGCATAGTCTGGCCATACCGGTTGTGAGCTCTGTCAGGCTGGTGATTATCGCGGATAGTAGGCTTTGATTGCCAAGAGGAATGTCTAGGAAGACAACAAGTATGGAGAAGAAGACAACATATCCGCCAATCTTTAGGATTGTTTGGATACTATTCCATAAGATTTGGTCCACCGCCCGTGATGAAGGTGCTTGATTGCATTTTCCTAGAGGGGCATTAACATAAACGGGCGTCAACACGAGATTACCTAGAAGATTGCCAAGAATCACCGAAACGATTATCATTAGGTAAAATAAGTAACAAGAATTGCCCAATGAGAGTACTTGGCGACCAACATAGGTAAGGATAAATGCTGGACTTGGGTTGTTGGTGAGACCGAGATAGAAGTCATGACGCATCTGTGTATTACGTGATGATGCCAATAGACTAGCACCAATGGGATAACCAGAGAGAAAGCCGATTAGTATGTAAAACCAGGGCTGATCACTCTTCGTACAGAATAGACGGAACAAACCAGTCAGTATGAGGAAGGGGAAAAGCGCTGGAATTAATAGACGACTCCAGAGGGTGAGACCACCATGGCAACCCGTCATAAGAAGTGTCGGAGAAAACAGGAAGAGCAGGATCATAGCGATAAGAAGTGCGCATGGAAAGAATTGACGAAGAGACATAAAATCACCATTTACAGGACGTTGTTAATATATATCCGAAAAGCTCGTCCATGATGAATAAATCATGGACAAAAATCTAATAAAATAGTATACTTGAAGAATAATTAACCTTCGAAAGGAGTTACTTTTATGGGATATCAGTTTGAGATTGTTACGGATTCTACCGCGAACCTGTCCGAGGATATGATTGACCAGTATGGTCTTCATATTTTATCCTTGTCATTTATTGTTGAGGGGAAGGAATACAAGGGATATGTGAGAGGCGAGACGGCGGATTTGAACCAGTTCTATGGCATGATGCGTGAGAAGAAGGAGATAACGACTTCTCTGGCGAATACACAGGACGCTTACGACATGATGAAGCCTTTACTAGAACAGGGGAAAGATGTTTTGTATATTGCATTTTCCTCGGGACTTAGTAGTACGTACCAAGCAGTGAATGCTGCGGTAGAGGAACTCCAAGAAGAGTTTCCACAGCGTAAGATTTACTGCGTGGACAGTTTGTGTGCAGCGCTTGGAGAAGGGCTCTTTGTAAAATATCTGATAGACCTTCGTGATGACGGTAAGGAGATTGATGCATGTTATGAGTGGGCGTTGAATCATCGTTTGAATATGGTTCATGCTTTTACTGTGGACGATTTGTTTTTCCTAAAGAGAGGTGGAAGGGTCTCGGCAACGACAGCGATTGTTGGAACTGCATTGAGCGTGAAGCCGATTTTACATGTAGATAATGAGGGACATTTAATCTCTGTCAGTAATGTGAGAGGCAGAAAGAAGTCTTTAGATGGTCTAGTGAAGATGATGAAGGAAAAGGTATATAAGCCGGAAGGTCAGATTATCTATATCAGTCATGGTGATTGCTATGAAGATGCAAAATATGTGGCAGATAAGGTGAAAGAGAATTTTCCTGTGAAGGAAGTTATGATTCGGACATTAGATCCTGTCATTGGAGCACATTCAGGACCAGGTACCGTGGCACTATTTTTCTATGGAAATGAACGATAGCCCATTGAAATTAATGTCGAAGAGGCGTATAATACTAAATTGGCGAGTCAGTTGGTCAGAAGACCAGCTTACTATATAGAAATCATTAAACGAACACGAAAGGAGCGATTACAGTGGGATTTATTGATGTAATCAAAGACAGAGCTAGAAGTAACATGAAGACAATTGTTCTTCCAGAGACAGAGGATATGCGTACAATCGAGGCAGCAGCAGCTGTGTTAAATGAAGGTATTGCAAATCTTGTTTTGGTAGGTAACAAGGAAAATGTTTTGGCAAAAGCAGGAGATCTTGACCTGTCTAAGGCAACATTTGTTGAGCCAGCTACTTCTGAGAAGTTAGACTCATATGTTGATATGCTTGTTGAATTAAGAAAGAAAAAAGGCATGACAGAGGAAAGCGCAAGAAAGATTTTGACAGAAGATTTTCTCTATTATGGTGTTATGATGGTTAAGGCTGGAGATGCTGATGGTATGGTAGCAGGTGCTTGTCATGCAACAGCAAATGTTCTTCGTCCTTCTCTACAAATTCTGAAGACTGCACCAGGAACCAAACTGGTATCATCCTTCTTCGTTATGGTTGTACCTGATTGTGAATACGGCGAGAGTGGAACTTTCGTGTTCTCTGATTGTGGTTTGTGCCAGAATCCATCTTCTGAAGAATTGGCAGCAATTGCTGGTTCGGCAGCTAAGAGTTTTAAGATGTTAGTAGACAAAGAGCCTAAGGTGGCTATGCTTTCACATTCTTCTATGGGAAGTGCAAGCCATGCAGATGTAGATAAAGTAGTAGAAGCAACAAAAATTGCTAAGGAAGAGAATCCAGAGCTTGCTTTGGATGGTGAGTTACAGTTGGATGCAGCGATTGTACCAAGTGTAGGTTCTTCAAAAGCTCCTGAAAGCAAAGTGGCAGGTCAGGCCAATGTTCTTGTATTCCCAGATTTGGATGCAGGTAATATCGGATACAAGCTTGTTCAGAGATTAGCTAAGGCAGAGGCATATGGTCCAATGACACAGGGAATTGCCAAGCCAGTTAATGATTTATCAAGAGGTTGCTCAGCAGAAGATATCGTAGGTGTTGTTGCTATTACAGCAGTACAGTGCCAGAATAACTAATATAAGGAGTTTATGACAATGAAGATTTTAGTAATTAACTGTGGAAGTTCTTCCTTAAAGTATCAATTGATTGATATGGAAGATGAAAGTGTACTTGCAAAAGGTCTCTGTGAGAGAATTGGTATTGATGGTAAATTAACTCATAAGCCTACTGGCAAGGATGAATATGTTTGCGAAGCAGCAATGCCTGATCACAAGGTAGCTGTTAAGATGGTACTTGATGCATTGGTTGATAGCGTGCATGGTGTGGTATCTGACATTAGTGATATTAATGCAGTTGGTCATCGTGTATTGCATGGTGGTAAGTATTATAGTGATTCCATCGTTGTTGATGAAGATGTGAAGAAGGTTATTCGTGAGTGCTTCGATCTCGGACCTTTACATAACCCAGCTAACTTGATTGGTATTGAAGCTTGTGAAGCAGCTATGCCAGCTGGAACTCCTCAGGTTGCTGTATTTGATACTGCTTTCCATCAGACAATGCCACCGAAAGCATATATGTATGCAATCCCTTATGAGTATTATGATAAATACGCAATTCGTAAGTATGGTTTCCACGGTACAAGCCATAGCTTCGTATCGAAGAGAGCAATCGAAGTTGCAGGACTTGATCCTAACAATTCCAAAGTTATCGTATGTCACTTGGGTAATGGCGCTAGTGTATCTGCTGTATTAAACGGTAAATGTGTAGATACAAGTATGGGACTTACTCCACTAGAAGGCTTAATCATGGGAACTCGTTGTGGAGATATTGACCCAACAGTTGTTGAGTATATCGCTAACAAAGAAAACCTTTCATTAAAGGAAGTTATGAATATCTTAAATAAAAAGTCTGGTGTTCTAGGACTTTCCGGCGGTGTTTCTAGTGACTTTAGAGACTTAGAGAAAGCTGGACAGGAAGGCAATACCAAAGCAAAAGAAGCAGTTGAAGTATTCTGTTATCATGCTGCTAAGTACATCGGTTCTTATGCGGTTGCAATGAACGGTGTAGATGCAATCGTATTTACAGCCGGTCTTGGTGAGAACGACGGTAAGGTTCGTAACAACATCGCTTCTTATATGGAATTTCTTGGTGTAGAACTTGACCAGGAGAAGAACAAGCAGCGCGGCCAGGAACTAGTTATCTCAACAGATTCCTCTCGTGTAAAAGTTGTTGTTGTTCCAACAAATGAAGAGTTGGCAATTGCAAGAGAGACAAAGGATTTGTTGTAAGATTGGGTTGTAATTAATTTTTGATTATAAGGATTGCTCCGTGTGTTGCACTCTCGCAATCCTACCCCCAATTCGGACTGCGTCCTCATTGTGGTGCATGTCATGAATTCTATCTCTACTTTCATGCAAGCATGATGTAGAGATGATGTTATGATATTTAAATAATTTTTGATTATAAGGATTGCTCCGTGTGTTGCACTCTCGCAATCCTACCCCCAATTCGGACTGCGTCCTCATTGTGGTGCATGTCATGAATTCTATCTCTACTTTCATGCAAGCATGATGTAGAGATAGAATTATGACATTATAATCAAAAAAGGTGTTGACAAAGAGAATTGTAACTAGTATAATTGAAAAAGTGTTTGAACAAAGACGTAGGAGGTGTAATGACGTGAGTATTTGTCCTAAGAATAAATCTTCTAAAGGTAGAAGAGATCAGCGTAGAGCAAACTGGAAGATGACTGCTCCAACACTTGTAAAGTGTAGTAAGTGTGGAGAGTTAATGGTTCCACATAGAGTATGCAAGAACTGTGGTTCTTACAACAAGAAAGAGATCGTTACTGTTGAGTAATTTATCTTGAAATTTCGAGGGATTGTTACAAAATAGCTGATTAATCAGTTATTTTGTAACAATCCCTTTTTTTCGTATACATCATAGAAAATGCAAATATGTACTTTCATAAAACAATCAAAGGTGAACCAGCCGATGTTAAAATATCGATTGGACATATAGAGCTTGAGGTTCCTGCATATGTCCAAAATATAATGAAAATCCGATATTTTTGGATATAGGAGCATTTTTTGACTTGTATATGTCCAATCGAAGGTCGAATCCGCTGGCCGAGGTATAAGGAAAGCCGACCCCGCGGGCTGAGCTATAAGTTGGACCAGCGCTAGCGAAGTTACTTGGTGAAGATGCATTTTGCGAGGAAACCAGGAGGGAGTTCGCTAGTCCATTGAATATAGGAAGATGATTTGTCGCGGTTATAGAAGAGAGGGACTGGAATCTCGGATTTCTTCCAGTGTTTTAGTGAAGGAATGGAGAGGAAAAGCCCTTCTTTTTTTGTATAACAGTTTTTGGCGGTTGCACGTTCGCGATGCGAAGGATCGGTGTATTGCGCGATACTTTTGTGAATGGCGGTATCTTCGGCAGGAAGGTAATAGTAATTCTTGTAATCTGGGAAAAAGTGATAGCCCGTCATCTTAGTAAGGGGAAGTCGTATGATACACTCAGAGTCGCTATATTCAAGAGAAAATAAATTGCCGTCTTCGCGGGATTCATAACGAAAAGGTGAGATATATTCGTAACTTGACTCAAATGTACATTGTAAGATGTTAGCTTCTTCGCGATATACTAGGTGGATGTTTTCCTTTGTTAATGGTGCAAGGTAATGAAGAATTTCGCAGAGGCGGAAAGTACCTAGGATATCATCTTGATTGTGTAGAAGAAGCAATCGATGACATTGTTCACGTGTTTGCTCCTCGCGGTAGTATTTATTTTTCATGAAGTTGACATATAGTTCGATGCAATCCTTGCCCGAAAATGTGTCGTTTCGCTGGATGTGAAGCCATTGTTCCACTGTCTTAAGTTTCAGATTCGAACATGGGAAGAATGATTTATATGGACGCATTAATCGGAACAGATCAATACTATTTAATCTTGTAAATGGTTCGGGCAATTGGTGAGCTTGATATTTTTTTGTAAGATAAGGAATATCAAAGCCCTGACCATTATAATGAAATAAATGCGTATACTTTGCGATGTAGTCAGAGAATGCTTGCAGAATTTCTTTCTCACTAGTATAATCGTTAGCAAACCATTGCGTTAGATGGAGGCCCTGGTCAGTGATATGACCGCATCCGATGAGATAGAGGGAAGAGATATCGGCGGATAAGCCTGTCGTTTCGATATCAAAAAAGCAGGTTGAATCAAGCGGATACTCGGATAATGTGTCACGTAGGTGAATAAATTCTTCTGAATCAATCGGCAAAAGCTGTTCGATAATCTCCATGTGGACGCCTCCTTATAATCATAATAGCATTATCATACATGAAAAAAATGTATATTGCAAATGATGAAAATATGTTATACTACAAGAAATAGAAAAGGAAATGTAGGTATTATGCCAGAAGAAAATCAGAGAAAAGGTGTGAAACAACTAAAAGGAAGAATTGAAACAAGTCTAAGCGGGTTCTTACGGTTATTCCTGGTAGGCTTACTTGTGCTATTCCAATTTTCTTTGTTGATTGTTCTGCCATTAGTTTTACATGAATATACCGTTTATTTTTATGTCATCATGGAGCTTGTGAGTTTGCTCTTTATTTTAATTGTGACAAATGATGGCAAGAGTGGTTCCTATAAAATTGCGTGGTTTTGTATTGTATTGATACTTCCTGTGTCGGGATTTATCATGTATGCATTATGGGGTAAGACAGGAAAGAGAAATAAAATCCAGAAGCGATGTTTAGACAAAATATTAGTAGGAAGAGAACATTTGTCTCAGGATAAACAGGTGCTAGATGAATTTTGCGAAGCACATCCGGTGACATCACGTATGTCACGATATATGTCGAATGAAGGGTACCCGCTATGGAAGAATAATGCGACGCGGTATTATTCCATGGGAGAGGATGCATTTGAAGATATTTTTATTGATTTGGAAAAAGCGGAGAAATTTATTCTGATTGATTTCTTTATCGTAGCAGAGGGAGCAATTTGGGATCGGTTCCATGAGATTTTAGTTCGTAAGATTGATAAGGGAGTCAATGTCAAGTTTATGTTTGATGATTGGGGAGCGATGTTCCGTACCGGCAAGGACTTTGTCATCAATTTGCAACGAGAAGGATTTCAAGTACAGGTATTTAATCCGGTACACAAGTATACGGACAAGTTGTTTATGAATTTTAGAACCCATCAGAAAATCATCGTGATTGATGGAAATGTAGGCTATACGGGTGGCTTTAATATTGCTGATGAATATGCAAATTTAGTAGAACGTTTTGGCGTTTGGAAGGATACTGGTATTCGACTAGAAGGCGATGCAGTATGGGGGCTGACAGTTATTTTCCTACAGATGTGGAATGTATGTTGCGATTATGAGGCAGTAGATTATGAACATTATCGTCCAAGCGAGAAGTTCCCTGAGAGCGATGTGTACTGTCATGTTTTGTCTGATGGACCTGCCTTGAATCCAAAAGCATTTATTGAGACAATGTACAAACAGATGATTAATTATTCTGGTAAGGTTCTATATATTATGACGCCATATCTTGTTTTGGAAGAGTATATGGTTCAGAGTTTGGTAGAAGCTGTGCGGCGTGGCGTGGATGTACGTATTATCACACCAAATATCCCAGACAAGAAACATGTTAAATGGTTGACGGAGTACAACTATGGACCGTTATTGAAAAATGGTGTGAGAGTTTTTGAGTATACCCCTGGTTTTATTCATGCAAAAGTGATTTTAAGTGAACATTCTGCCATTGTGGGAACGATTAATATGGATTATCGAAGCTTTTATCTGCACTATGAAAATGGTGTGTGGGTCTATGATGAAGAGATGATACGTAAGATAACGACGGATTTCATGGAGACATTTGCGGTTAGCCGCGAGGTGTCATATGAAGAATGGAAGAATCGCCCAGCACGTTTGAAGCTGGTTCAGTACGCGTTGAATGTATTTTCAACATTGGTTTAGGAGGAAAAATGATAGCATTTGTGAGAGGAAGACTGGCTTATGTATCAGAGTCAGCAGTTGTGATAGATAATCAGGGAATCGGATATCGTGTTTTAGTACCAGCGTCAGTGCTTGCTGGGATTCCATCGATAGGTGAAGAGATTATGCTGCATACTTATATGAATGTAAGAGAGGATGCGATGCAGCTCTTTGGCTTTTTGACGCAAGATGATTTAGAGATGTTTAAGCTTCTTATTACGGTAAATGGAATCGGGCCGAAGGGCGCACTTGGTATCTTATCTGTTATGGATACGGATACATTGAGGTTCGCTATTTTGGCTGATGATGCCAAGATGATTGCTAAGTCGCCTGGAATCGGAAGCAAGACAGCAAGTAAGCTTATTTTGGAATTGAAGGATAAATGTAACTTGGAGGATTTAGTTCAACCGAAGGAGTCGAAGTCAACGACGACAGGTGCTGATCATTCTATGATGAACGATGCCATTCAGGCATTAGTTGCACTTGGCTACTCCAATTCAGATGCATTGAATGCAGTGAAAAAGGTTGCCATGACAGAAGACATGGATGTAGAAGATGTGTTACGTGCAAGTCTTAAGAATCTCTAGAAGGGAGTATTTTCCTAATGGAACAGGGAAGACAAAAGAGAGTAATCTCAACGGAGATTATTGAAGAGGATTACAAAATTGAAAATAGTTTACGACCTAAACTGTTAAAGGATTATATTGGACAGGAGAAGGTAAAGCAGAATCTCAAGGTATATATTGAGGCGGCGAAAAAACGTGGTGATGCACTTGATCATGTCTTGTTATATGGGTCTCCAGGATTGGGTAAGACGACGTTGGCGGGCATCATTGCGAATGAGATGGATGTGAATCTAAAGATTACATCTGGACCGGCAATCGAGAAACCAGGCGAGATGGCGGCGATACTCAATAATTTGCAAGATGGAGATTTGTTATTTGTTGATGAGATACATCGTTTGAATCGTCAGGTAGAAGAAGTGCTGTATCCAGCAATGGAAGACTATGTGATTGATATTGTGATAGGAAAAGGTTCCGCAGCACGTAGTATTCGTTTGGATTTGCCGAAGTTTACATTAGTAGGTGCAACGACGCGAGCCGGTATGTTATCAGCACCACTTCGTGATCGGTTTGGTGTCGTGAATCGTTTGGAGTTTTATACAACAGAGGAGTTGACTACGATTGTCACTCGTTCGGCACAAGTATTTCATGTCGATATTGATCATCAAGGAGCAGTTGAACTGGCGCGCAGGTCGAGAGGAACCCCACGTCTTGCCAATCGTTTGTTGAAACGGGTGAGAGACTTTGCGCAAGTTAAGTATGATGGTCATATCACCGAAGAGGTTGCTAATTTTGCACTGGATCTTCTAGAGGTTGACAAGCTAGGATTAGACACAACCGATCGAGAGATTTTGACAACGATGATTACGAGGTTTCAGGGAGGACCTGTTGGCTTAGATACATTAGCAGCAGCAATTGGGGAAGATAGTGGTACCATTGAAGATGTTTATGAGCCATATTTAATCCAAAATGGTTTCATTGCTAGAACGCCAAGGGGACGTGTGGTGACAGATATGGCATATGGTCATCTGGGATTAGAATCTACGCAATGACCCCTTTACGAGATGAATAAAATCGGTTATAATTAGGCTACTATGGTACATGAGAAGAAACAGAGGTGAACAGTGTGAAGGGCAAGAATGATGTTGATGTATTGATTAACGGAAGAAAGTATACAATCTGCGGATTCGAGAGTGGAGACTATCTACAGAAGGTTGCATCCTATATTAATGAGAAGTATGCAGACCTGAAGTCACGTGATTACTATAACAGCTTGGATTTGGACTTGAAGAATGTTTTGTTGGCAATTAATATTGCGGATGATTATTTCAAGGTGAAGAAGCGCACACAAGAACAGACGGCTGAGAGTGAACTGAAAGACAAGACGATGTTTGAGATGAAGCATGAGATTATTGAACTTCAGAGCAAATTAGAAGAAAAAGAAGAAGAACTGAAGAAATTGCGAACACCTACGCCACCATCAAGTGGAGTAAACCGCAATAGAAGATAGACATTTGAGGGCACGCAAAGTGCCCTTTTCACGTATGTAAGCGAGGCAATGAGGATGAGACAGATTGAGATATTAGCACCAGCAGGATCGATGGAAGCACTACAGTCAGCAATCTATGCAGGAGCAGATGCAGTATACTTAGGCGGAAGCCGCTTTGGTGCAAGAGCCTATGCTGATAATCTAGATACGCAGCGGATGAAAGAGGCAATCGCTTTTGCACATCTGTATGAGCGCAAGATATATCTAACGACGAATACGCTGCTGACAGATCAGGAATTTCCTGAACTTTATGAGATGGTAGCTCCACTGTATGAGAGTGGACTAGATGCTTGTATTGTTCAGGATTTGGGCGTTATGGATTATCTTCATCAGCATTTTCCCGAGATGGATTTACATGCTAGTACACAGATGACGTTGCAAAGTGGTCGGAGTGCAAATATACTAAAGCCATTAGGTGTGACACGTTTTGTACCATCTCGCGAATTGTCCATTCAGGAGATTGCACAGTGTCACAAGGATACGGACCTCGAGATTGAAGTCTTTGTTCATGGGGCACTCTGTTATTGTTACTCAGGCCAATGCTTGATGAGCAGTATGATAGGCGGACGAAGTGGTAATCGGGGCATGTGTGCACAACCATGTCGTTTGCCTTACACCTGTGAGGGCAAGATGGGTTATTGGCTTAGCCCGAAGGATGTATGTACACTAGATAAAATACCGGAACTAGTCGATGCGGGCATTGATTCTTTCAAGATTGAAGGCCGCATGAAGAAAAAAGAGTATGCAGCATTAACTGCATTATTGTATAGAGAATATGTAGATTTTTATCAGCGAGAGGGTAGAGAGGCATTTTCCCGTGAGGTTCAGAAGCCAGAGGGTGGGCTAAATCGCGATATTGTAAAGCTGATGGACCTATTTAACCGAGGTGGATTCTGTGGTGGCTATCTATTTGAACAGGACAAGAAAGATATCATGTATCCTAAGAAAAATGGACACTTTGGCGTAAGCGTTGGGACTATCTGTCGAACAAGTAAGAATCGTGTGGCATTTCAGATAGAACGTGATATTGCATATCAAGATGTGCTTGAAATTCGTGATGAAAATGAGGAATCACGATATGAGTATACGGTCAAAGATGGTGGCAGTGCGGGTCAGATTCAAGAGACGAATACGTTACCAGGTAGTGGTATTCATATTGGAGATACGGTTTATCGTCGTAGGAATAATCAGTTGCTTGATGAGATTGCGGCATTCCCGGTACCGAAAGTGGAATTGACAGGGAGTTTCTACGGCCGTAAAGGACAAGAAGCTATGTTTAGCGTTGCGGGCAAGGGTACTCGCATCACGGTGAATGGTGAGGTGATGAGCAAGGCGCAGAATCGCCCGGTATTAGCAGAGGATATTTGTAAGAGGATGAAACGAACCGGCGAGACAGAATTTGTCTTTACGGAACTGAGTGTCGATATGACAGATGATTTGTTTATTCCGATGGGGCAGTTGAATCAGTTACGACGAGATGGGATTGAAGCTTGGAAAGAGGCATATTTGTCGCAGTTTTATCGTGAAGCGAAGAAGCCTTTGGAGGAATTGCCTCATGAGAGTGATAATCTTGGAATCGTTGTTACGATATGTAATGAGGAACAGCTTGAGGAGGCACTTTCTTTTGACAAAATTAGCTGTTATCATCTAAATCTGGCCAATTATGCGAAGAAGGATTGGGAGCGTTTGATTCATCGTATAACAAAGGCTGGTAAGCGTGTTATCATTAGTTTTCCATTTTGCATGCCAGAGAATTGGACTTTTACATGCCATGATTCTATTGACTATCTGATTAATTCATGGGAGATGCTCGCTTATGTGAGAACTTTTAAACTTCCAGGAAAATGCTATCTAGACTCAAATATGTATGTAGTGAATCAGCATGCTTGGAAGACTTATCAGAAGCTGTACAAGATGGACGGATTTACGTGTCACCAGGACGCAAGTATACCTGTCTATGAAGGCGGAATGAGAATTGTTTATGGTAGAATCCCTATGATGATTACGAAGGGCTGCTTGAACCGCACGTTAGGTATGTGTAACGGGAAAATGGAACCGAAGAAGATTCAAAATCCGAAAAAAGATGAATTTTTAGTGGTGAATCATTGCGATTATTGTTACAATATGGTATATACTTCAGAACCAGTGAGAGAGCGAAATATTACACAGAATATGCGATTTGTATTTACAACTGAGACAAGGGAAGAAGTAGGAAAGGTTTTGAGAGAATGGAAACTTTGATTGTACAACTGTCACGATATATTATTATTGTGCTTTTTGTTATGTATACGTTTTATTGTTTTCGAGCATTTGCCAGCAAGAATAAGAAAAGACAAAACCAAGTATTTCGTGCCCAGAGGATACTAACCTTATTACTTCATTTGGTGTGTTCATCAATCCTTATGCTAGAATATCAGAGTATGAAGGTTTTGATGATGTATGGACTTGAAGTGGCGTTCTATCTGGTTTTTATCAAGTTATATGAAACTTTTTATAAAGGATTATCCAAACTAGTATTGAACAATATGTTGTTATGTATGTTGATTGGGTTTATCATGCTTGGGCGTCTATCCTATAATTATGCATTTCGTCAGTTCTGTATGGCGGCATGTGGGATGGCAGTATGTTTGCTCGTTCCTATGATTATTCATAAGCTGAGCGGGTTTTTAGAGCGCCTCGGATGGCAGTATGCGATAGCAGGAATCTTGCTGCTGCTTTTGGTATTTGTGATTGGTGTATCAAAGTATGGAGCGAGAAACTGGATTCGTATTGGCGGTGTGGAAGTACAGCCTTCTGAATTTGTCAAGATTATTTATGTGTTTTGTATTGCGGCCTTGTTATCTAAATGCAAGGACTTTAAGCATGTAGCTATCGTTACAGCGGTGGCAGCGGCACATGTTGTTATACTTGTAGCAGAGAAGGATTTAGGTGGTGCACTGATTTATTTTATTACGTATCTAATGATTCTCTTCGTAGCGACAGGTAAAATTGTATATCTTGGACTTGGTCTTTTTGGCGGAGCAGGAGCAGCTACGGTTGCATATAAGATATTTGCGCATGTTCGTGTCCGGGTTTTGGCATGGCAAGATCCCTGGAGCCGCATAGATACAGAAGGATATCAGGTGACACAGTCACTATTTGCTATTGGAACAGGTAGCTGGTTTGGTATGGGATTATGTCAGGGACTCCCGAGCAATGTTCCGGTTGTAGAGAGCGACTTTATCTTCTCGGCAATTGGAGAGGAATTGGGTGCTATTTTTGCAATTTGTCTTATTCTCGTTTACTTGAGTAGTTATATCATGTTTGTCAATATTGCAATGAAGATGAAGAGTGAATTTTATAAATTAACAGCCTTTGGTCTAAGTGTTGTGTTTATTTTCCAGGTGCTTTTATGCATCGGAGGAGCAACGAAGTTTATTCCATCGACAGGGGTGACACTTCTTCTGATTAGTTATGGTGGAAGCTCGATTATTTCTACGATTATTGTGTTTAGTATTATACAAGGAATGTATGTACTGAATGGAAAAGAGGAGAATCAGATTGAACAAGAAGAACAAGAAAAATCAGAAATTACAACAAAAAGAAGAAAAACAACAAAGAAGAAAAAGCAAAAAAACGAATCGTGAGATGGCCATCGTTACGTATATCTTCTTTGGACTTTTCCTTGTTATGATTGGATATATTGGAAAATTTCTTTTGGGAGATACGAATGCTTTGCTAAATAATCAGTATAATAAGAGACAAGAACTTCTTGCTCAGACGATTACGAAGGGAAGTATTTTGTCTGCGAATGGTAAAGTGCTTGCGAAGACGGAGACAGATGAAGATGGTAATGAGACGCGAAGCTATCCATACGGCAGCGTATTTGCGCATGTAGTTGGACGTTCGGTCAAAGGAAAGACGGGGTTAGAGGCTTCTGAAAGTTATACGATGCTGACGACCAACGTAAATCCACTATATGGCATGATTAATCAGTTTAAGGGTGAGAAAAATCCTGGTAATAATGTGGTTACAACATTAAATGAAAAATTGCAAAAGACTGCCTATCAAGCAATGGGCAATCAAAAAGGTGCCGTTGTCGTGATGGAGCCGGATACAGGTAAAATTCTCACCATGGTATCGACGCCGTCGTATGATCCCAATACGGTGAGTGAAAATTGGAACAGACTAACGAATGGTAGTAGTCAGGATTCTGCTTTATATAACCGTGCGACACAGGGGCTTTATCCGCCAGGTTCTACTTTCAAATTGGTGATGGCTCTTGAATTTATGCGTGAGAATAAAAACAGCTCAGATTATCGTTATCAATGTACCGGAAGGATTGGTACAGGTACAGATATCATCAATTGTTATGGACATAGTGTGCATGGAACAATGGATTTGACAAGAGCTTTTGCAAAATCATGTAACACCACATTTGCACAGATTGGTACGCTGCTCGATACGAAAGCGTGGAAGAAATTATGTGATACGCTGTATTTTAATCGCAATCTTCCGATTGAGTTAGATCAGACGAAGTCGAGTTTTACATTGGCGGCAAACGCAGTGGATGCGATAAAACGACAGACTGCCATTGGCCAAGGGGATACTCTTGTTACACCACTTCAAAACTTGTTGCTTGTAGCAGCAAGTGAGAATGAAGGTAAGATTATGAAGCCATATGTGGTTGATCGTATTGAGGACGCCTATGGTAATGTTGTCACTCAGAATTCACCAGCTGTAGCAAGTTCTCCTATTACGAAGAAAGAGGCGAAGAGACTTCAGGAATTGATGGAAGCAACGGTTTCTCAGGGAACGGCAACGGTATTAAATTATGGAAGTTATCATGCAGGAGGTAAAACAGGTTCAGCAGAATTTAAACTTGGTTCCTCAGACTCGCATTCCTGGTTTATCGGTTTTGCCAAGAAGGATGGCAAGGAATTAGTTATTAGCGTTATTGTTGAGGGAGCTGGTACAGGAAGTCAATATGCAGTGCCAGTTGCCAAGAAAATATTTGACGCATATTGGTAGAAGCATCTTGAATGTAAATGGTAAAAGCAGTATAATATGGATAAGACAAAAATGTACTATTTGTACGACACACCGGATCAGGAGGTTTTGCAATGATTGAGGAAATAAGCTGTGGCGGTGTGGTTATCTACAGGGGTAAGATTTTGCTGCTTTACAAAAACTACCGTAACAAGTACGAGGGATGGGTTTTACCGAAAGGCACAGTAGAAGAAGGCGAAGAGTATAAGGATACAGCTCTACGCGAGGTAAAAGAAGAATCTGGAGCGACATGTTCGATTATTAAGTATATTGGCAAGAGTCAATATTCATTTAGTGTTGCCCGAGAGACGGTGGCAAAAGATGTTCACTGGTATCTCATGATGGCAGAGAGCTACTATAGTAAACCACAGCGTGAAGAGTATTTTTTGGATTCAGGGTTTTACAAGTATCATGAGGCATATCATTTGTTGAAGTTTCCAAATGAACGCGCAATTTTGGAACAGGCATATGATGAGTATTTAGAGTTAAAACATTGTAACTTGTGGGGAAATCGCAAATATTTCTAGAAAAAGGTCATCCATGAAGGGTGACTTTTTCTATAAAGGCATGATTGAGAATGGAGGGGTTTTATGCTAGAGAAGATTAATTTAAACAAGAAGATGTCGAAGAAAGAGTATGACCAAAAGATGGAGAAGCTTGAGGTGAGATTTGGCGAGTTGCAGAGGGAATGCAAGGAGCTTGGCATACCAACGATGATTCTTTTTGAAGGCTTTAGTGCCGCAGGCAAAGGAACTTTGATTAATGGATTGATTCAGGCTCTTGATCCAAGAGGATTTCAGGTTTTCACAACGGGAAAGGCGACACCCGAAGATGAGATGCATCCGTACTTCTGGCGTTTTTTTACGAAGACTCCAGCAAAAGGAAGAATGCATCTATTTGACCGAAGCTGGTATCAAGGCGTTGTGATGGAAGATATGGTGAGCAGTGATGAGATTAACCAATTTGAGAAGCAGTTTACAGACGATGGTAATCTGCTGATTAAATTTTTCCTATGTATTGATAAGAAAGAGCAGAAAAAACGTTTTGAGGTACTTGAAGCCAATAAAGATACTTCATGGCGAGTGAATAAGAAGGATTGGAAGCAAAATAAAGAATTTGATAAATGGCTGACCAAATTTGATCAAGTGTTGATTCGCACGGACACGCCAAATGCACCATGGACAGTTGTTGAGGCAAATGATAAGGAATATGCCTCGTGTAAAATTCTTAGCACAACAGTAGCTCGGATGGAAGCGGCTGTAGCGGAGAAAAAATGCGAGAAAGCAGTAGATGGCTTTTTCTCAGATGTTATACCAGAGGGCTTTGAAAATGGTGTCCTACAGGGGATTGACTTATCTGTTTCGCTGACACCAGAGGAGTACAAGAAAAAGCGTAAGGATTTACAGGGCAGATTGGCTATCTTACACAACAAGATGTTTCAGAAGAGAATCCCGGTAGTGCTGGCTTTTGAAGGCTGGGATGCAGGTGGTAAAGGTGGGGCAATCCGCCGAATTACACAGTGTATTGACCCACGAGGTTACGAGGTGGTTCCAGTAGCTTCGCCCAATGACATCGAGAAAGCACATCATTATCTATGGCGTTTCTGGGAGAAGATGCCGAAAGCAGGTCATATGGCTATCTTTGACCGAACCTGGTATGGAAGAGTACTTGTAGAGAGAATTGAAGGCTTTGCTACGGAAAATGAGTGGAAGCGCGCTTACAAAGAGATTAATAATATGGAAGAGCATATTGCTAAATCGGGTTGTGTTGTCTTGAAATTCTGGATGCACATTGATAAGGCTGAGCAAGAGAAGCGTTTTAAATTGCGCCAAGAGACCCCAGAGAAGCAGTGGAAAATTACAGATGAGGATTGGCGTAATCGAGAAAAATGGGATGAGTATGAGAAAGCAGTAGATGAAATGATAGTTCGTACCTCGACTGAGTATGCTCCATGGATTGTTGTGGAGGCTAATTCGAAATTATATGCGAGAATCAAAGTGCTAGAAACCGTTGTAGAAACATTAGAAAAGGTACTTGGATAAAAGGTGATAAATGGATACAAGATTTTGTTGACAAAATGAATCAGTTTATGCTATTATAGTCTAGCGTCAAAAAAGCAATGCGGATATGGCGGAATTGGCAGACGCACAAGACTCAAAATCTTGCGGTGGTGACATCGTGTGGGTTCAAGTCCCACTATCCGCATTATTAGCAAAAAGCATAGACTGAAGAACACTCTTTGGTCTATGCTTTTTTTCTGTATATATGTCGATATTTGATGAAATGTTGATTGACAATTACTGTTAAGAAGTATAAACTATCAGTATAAGATTTGAGAGGGTCAGCAGAGTGAATTGTTAACATTCACTTAACTAACTATTAGAGGAGGTTGCTATGAAAAAGGAGTTGAGAAGCAAAAGCTATGGCGTGTCGGGGACAGTAATTAGCATCATTGGTTTTTTGCTAAGCGCGTTGGCTGGAGCTACCTGTGCATACATCTTTGAGTTTTTCTCATTCGAAGGGTGTCCAGATGAAACCAATATCATTTTAGGTGTTATTGTGTTTCTCGTATGCGAATTTGCTGTCATAGTTAAACGGAAGATTATCAGTGGTATACATGATATTCTAGAGGTTGAAGAAGAGTTAGCAGCAAAGATGGAATTGATATCAGGAGTTGAGGTTATTTCTGATGGTTTAACAGAAGATAAGCCAGAAGAAGTACATACATTGCTTAAGAACAAGAGCAATGAACCATTATTTAAAGAGAAGCCTGCGATACCAGTGCCACCAGTTCCGGCAGCTGCACCAGTGCCACCAGTTCAGAAGCCAGTACCAC